>NZ_JBSFIK010000019.1:0-153228 GCF_053597535.1 Streptomyces sp. NPDC001348
GTGGGGGAGGAGCTACCAGGGCTTTTCGGCAACGCGGCGAGGTGCGGTGCCAGGCCGCGCGACCCGGGCGGGCATAGTGCAAGGACCCCTTAGTCTCGTAGCACCACTCCGGCGCCCCAGGGATCTCGATCGTGGCAGGACGTTTCGCACCGCGACCCACGCGCACCACCGTGCGCGGCGGGGATGTCCCCGCGCCCGCCGGTATCCCCCGGCAGGCCGCCGGACCGGGGCGGTGGCGGACCTGGGTGCCGGACGGTCCGCTCGATCTCGGGCTGGTGCTCGGGCCGCTCAGGCGCGGCCCCGGGGACCCCACCTTCCACGCGGCGCCCGACGGGTCGGTGTGGCGGGCCAGCCGGACCCCCGCCGGGCCTGGGACGTTGCGGGTGTCCGCGCGTGGCGGCGAGGTGCGCGGCCAGGCGTGGGGACCGGGGGCCGAGTGGCTGCTGGAGCGGTTGCCGCAACTGCTCGGCGCCGACGACGATCCCTCCGTGTTCGCGCCCCGGCACCGGGTGGTGGCGATGGCCCGGCATCGGCGGCCCGGGCTCAGGCTGACGCGGACCGGGCTGGTGCTGGAGTCGTTGATCCCGTCGGTCCTGGAGCAGAAGGTCACGACCGTCGAGGCCTACCGGGCGTGGCGGTTGCTGGTGCGGAAGTTCGGGGAGCCGGCGCCGGGGCCCGCGCCCGGACGGATGTACGTGATGCCGGAACCGCGGGCGTGGGCGCTGATCCCGTCCTGGGAGTGGCACCGGGCCGGGGTCGACAACAAGCGGGCGTCGACGATCCTGCGGGCCGTACGGGTCGCCGCGCGGCTGGAGGAGGCGGCCGGGATGGAGCCGGCACTCGCCCAGGCCCGGCTGGAGGTGGTGCCGGGGATCGGACCGTGGACGTCCGCCGAGACCGTGCAGCGCAGTCACGGGGCGGCGGATGCGGTGACGGTCGGGGACCTGCATCTGCCGGGGATCATCGGATGGGCGCTGGCCGCGGACCGCGACGCGGACGACGCCGTGATGCTGGAGCTGCTGGAGCCTTACGCGGGCCAGCGGCACCGGGCGGCCCGGCTGATCCTGCTGAGCGGGCGGGTGCCACCGCGGCGGGCTCCGCGGATGCCCGTCGGTGACATCGGCCGGCTGTGAACGCCGGCCCCGCCGCACGGCCGGGCGTCAGCCCCGCCACACGGCCGCGGTGCCGGTCCGGCCGTGCCGCCTCAGCGCCTGCGCCAGGCAGGCCACAGCGCCGGTGGTGAGCACGGTGCGTATGACGTTGGCCGTCGACCAGACCCCTTTGAACCTCGCGACGAGCGAGTGGTCCGCGGCCTTGGCCGGGTCGCCCAGACCGGCGAGTTCGTTGTTCAGGGGAAGGTTCACCGTGACGGTGATCACCAGTACGGCCAGATAGAGCACTCCGGCAGCGGCTGCCCACAGGGCCGCGGCCCCGCGCTCCCGCCGGTACGCGGCGACCGCGGCCCACACGGTGACCACCAGGGCGCCCATGAAGACGAGCGCGAACGGGCCGCTGTTGTCGATCTCGTCGTTGAAGTTCCGCATCGCGGTGAGATAGGCGGCGTCGTCCAGACGGGACAGCCCGGGCATGACCGACAGGTCGTAGGCGAAGAAGAGGCCGGCCAGGAGTCCCATGGCGGTGCATGCCACCACGAGCAGCAAGCCTGGGTCCGCGCCGATACGGCGTAACGGGTTGTTCGACATCGTCCGGTCGCTTTCTCAGTCGGATGGGCCCAGGACGACCGTCCTGGGCGGTGGCGCCGGGAAGCGCTCGGGTGCCGTCCCGCCCGTCGCCCGGTGTTCCTGGGGGCTCACGCCGCGCACTCGTTTGAAGGCCGAGCTGAGCGCGAACGCGCTGCCGTAGCCGACCTGGCGGGCCACCTTGGTCAGGGTCGTGTCCGGCTCGTGGAGCAGGTCCGCGGCGAGGGTGAGACGCCACTGGGCCAGATACGCCATCGGAGGTTCCCCCACGGCCGCGGTGAAGCGGCGGGCCAGGGCCGCCCGGGAGACACCGACCTTGCGGGCCAGTGACTCCACCGTCCAGGGGCGCGCCGGGTTGTCGTGGAGGAGGGACAGGGCAGGGCCGACGACCGGATCGGACTGCGCGCGGTACCAGGCGGGAACGCCGTTCTCCCGTCGGCCGAGCCAGTCCCGCAGAACGCTGACGAGGAGCAGGTCCAGCAGCCGGTCGAGGACGAGGTCCTGCCCCGGTTCGTCGCGGGTGATCTCCTGCGCGAGCAGACGGACCAACGGGTCGTCGGCACCCGGGGCGGCGCGTACCAGGAGGGCGGGGAGGGCGTCCAGCAGACGGCGGCCGACCGCGCCCGGGGCCTGGTAGGTGCCGCTGAGCATGACGGACGTGTCCGCTCCGCCGGCCTCCCCCCAGGTGCGCACGCCGAGCGCCATCGAGTCGGTCAGGTCGGTGCCGTCGACCGTCGTGCACCGCTGGTCGGGGCCCACGACGACGCGCACCGGAGTGTCCCGGCCGTCGGCGAGGGTGTACGGGTCGGGGCCGTGCAGCACGGCCAGGTCCCCCGGCCTCAGCAGCACCGGTGTGCCGTCGTCGGGCAGCACCCAGGCGTCGCCGCGGATCATGGTGACGAGGGACACCGGGGCGCGGTCCTCGACGCGCAGCGACCACGGGGGCCGGAAGACCGACTTGAGCAGGAAGGAGCCGCGTGCCTTCAGGCCTTCCAGAAGGCCTGCCAGAGCGTCCATGTGATGACCTGTCGCAGTCCGAGGGCGGGTACGCGGGAGGTGTCAGACCGTCCAGACGCCGGTGGCGGCGGCCTTGCCGGCGTACTCGGCGAAGTCCACGGGCTCCCGTCCGAGAGCTTCCCGCACGCCATGCGTGACACTGGCGTTGCGCCCGTCGAGGAGGAGACCGAAGAGGTCGGCGAACTCGACCGGCAGGCCGTGCTGCCGCAGCGTCAGGCGGTAGTCGTCGAGGGAGACCGGGGTGTACCCGATCTCGCGGCCGGTGGCTTCGGACAGTTCGGCGGCCACGTCGTGGAAGCTCAGCAGCCGGGGGCCCGACAGTTCGTAGGTCCGGCCGACGTGACGGTCGTCGGTGAGGGCGGCGGCCACCACGTCCGCGATGTCGTCGGCGTCGACGAAGGGTTCCACGGCGTCCGCGGTCGGCAGCGCCAGTTCCCCGGCCAGCACCGGCTCGAGGAAGAAGCTCTCACTGAAGTTCTGGTCGAACCAGTTGGCCCGTACGACGGTCCAGTCCGCGCCCGCGGCCTTGAGCCGGTTCTCGCTGTTCACCGCGCCCTCCTCGCCGCGCCCGGAGAGCAGTACGAGTCGGCGCGCGCCCTGCCGGACGGCCAGTTCGGAGAGGGCGCCGACCGCCGCGGCGGCTCCGGGGAAGGCCAGGTCCGGGTGGTAGGTGACGTAGACGGCGGTGACTCCGTCGAGCGCCGGCTCCCAGCTGCCGGGGTCCTGCCAGTCGAACGGCGGCTCGCCCGAGCGGGAGCCGACGCGCACCGGCAGGCCGCGGGCGGTCAGTCGCTCCGCGACCCGCCGCCCGGTCTTGCCGGTGCCGCCGACGATCAGGGTCGTTCCGGTGCCGTGTGTGTCGGTCATGTGCTCAGTCAACAGTGGCGCGGTGGCGACGGCCATGGCCACAACGCTCGGTCGCATAAGCAGGCGTCTACGCGCGCGCCTTCCTCGACGCCGATGTCACGACCCGCCTCGGCTACTGGTCCGAGGAGAACCGCACCGCCCCCGCCGGGATCCGCGCGTCGCACCACACCCGGACCCCCTCGCGGAGCTCGTTGTCGGGGCCGACGACCGCGCCGTCGCCGATCACCGTGCCGGTGAGGACGGAGCGTTCGCCGACGCGGGCGCGGACCCCGATGAGGGAGTCGGTGATGACGGCGCCGGGTTCGATGACGGCGCCGGGCAGGATGGTGCTGCCGGACACCCGGGCCCCCTCGGCGACGAACGCGCCCTCCCCCACCACGGTGCCGCCGGTCAGCTTGGCGTCGGACGCCACCGTGGCGGTCGGCAGGATCAGACGGTCGCCGCAGCGGCCGGGGACGGCCGGGGACGGTGCCCGCCCGAGGACCAGGTCGGCCGAGCCGCGGACGAAGGCGGCGGGCGTACCGAGGTCGAGCCAGTAAGTGGAGTCCACCATGCCCTGCAGATGGGCGCCCGCCGCCAGCAGGTCCGGGAACGTCTCCCGTTCCACCGACACCGGCCGTCCGGCCGGGATCGTGTCGATGACCGAGCGGCGGAAGACGTACGCCCCGGCGTTGATCTGGTCGGTGACGATCTCCTCCGGGGTCTGCGGCTTCTCCAGGAAGGCGAGCACACGGCCGGTGTCGTCGGTGGGGACCAGACCGTAGGCGCGGGGGTCGGTCACCTTGGTGAGGTGCAGGGACACGTCCGCCGACGTCTCCTCGTGCGTGCGCACCAGCGCCCCGATGTCCAGTCCGGTCAGGATGTCGCCGTTGAAGATCAGCACCGGCTCGTCGGGGCCGGAGTGCAGGCGCGCGGCGACGTTGCGGATGGCTCCGCCGGTGCCGAGGGGCTCCTCCTCGGTGACGTACTCGATGTGGAGGCCCAGCTCGGCGCCGTCGCCGAAGTACGGCTCGAAGACCTCGGCCAGATAGCTCGTCGCGAGCACGATGTGCTCCACGCCCGCCGCCCTGGCCCGGGCCAGCTGGTGGGTGAGGAACGGGACCCCGGCCGCCGGGACCATGGGCTTGGGCGTGTGCACCGTGAGCGGGCGCAGCCGGGTGCCTCTGCCGCCGACCAGGAGGATCGCTTCTGTCACCTGTCGTCTCTGCTTCCTGCCGGGACCGGCAACTGTGTTTCGGCCGGCCAGTGTATGCAGACCGTGGTAAGCAGACCGTGTGACGGCGCCCTCGACGGCCGCGCGATGTCCCGCGACACCGGCGGCGGATCCGCCCCGGCCGGGCCCCGGCGATCGAGCGTCCTCTCCCCCCCTCAGCGCCCCTGGTAGCGTGCCGCGGTGGAACGGGCCGAGCCGAGCTTGGCGTAGAGCCGTTTGCCTGGGCAGTCGGTGGCGTATCCGTCCCGATGTCCGGAGATCACATTGAGTCGTACGTTCTTCCCCTTTGGGTAGAGATTGCCACCGCCCGACTTCAGATATGTCTTCGCGCGGGGATTGACTCCGTAGAGCCCGAGCTTCCAGGCGGTGAGTCCGGCGACGGCCTTGACCGCGGCGGAGGACGGCTTGCTCGAGCCGTAGGCGCCGATCACGGCGATGCCCATGCTGCTCTCGTTGAAGCCGAGGGTGTGCGCGCCGCGGACCGCCTTGGACACTCCCCCGGCGCGGCCCTCGTAGATGGTTCCGCACTTGTCGATGAGGAAGTTGTAGCCGATGTCACGCCAGCCCATGCTGCGGACGTGGTAGCGGTAGATGCTGCGGATGACGGACGGCGCCTGGGAGCAGCGGTAGTTGTTTCCGGTGGCGGTGTGGTGGACGAACGCCGCCTTGACCTTCTGGGTGTAGACGAACCCCTTCTCGCGCAGTGATTCGTCCGCGCCCCAGCCGCGCCGGGTCACGATGCGCGGGCGCGGTCCGATGTACGGCTTGCTGCGCTGAGCCTCGGTCAGCTGGTCGCCGCGCAGGGCGAGTAGCTGCATCTCGGTGTCCGCCCGGCCGAGAGCGGGGATCTCGGTGGCGGCGAAGGGTGCGAGGTCGGTGTTGACGGCGGAGGCGGCGGCCTCGGCCTCCGACAGGCCGGCGGTGCTCGGGGGGTCGGCCTCGGGCCCGCCGGGCGGCGGCTCGTCACCGGGGGTGACGAGTTCCAGGCGCAGACCGGAGGGGAGCCGGGGGCGGGCGCCGCCGGCCCGGCCCTCGTCCGCCCGGACGCGTACGTCGACCCCGCCCGAGTCGCCGACCCACAGCGGTGCGGTGCCACCGCGCACCCGTCCGGAGGTGCGCTCCGGCGTGCCGGGGTCGGCGCCGTGGTCGGCGTTGTGCGCCTCGACGTCCTGCCAGCCGGACCACCGGCCGGTGCCGGCGGCGCGGGTGCGGACCTGGACCCGGCCGTGGAGTTCGGTGCCGGGGTCGTCCCAGACGACGCCGAGGAGCGAGAAGGGCCGCACCCGGTCGCGGCGCAGGCCCTGTTCGGGTGCCGCCCCGCCGGCGCGGTCGCGGGTCAGGGGCCTGAGGGGCAGGGACCGGGTGTCGCCGGGGACGGTCCGTTCGGTGGTTCGGGTGGCGGTGGTCGCGGCCCGCTGCGAGCTCGGTACCGGTCTCGCCTCAGCGGCGGCTGCGGGCGTGGCGAGCGGCAGGGTGAGGGCGGCCGCGCACGTGACACCGACCGAGGAGACGCCGATCGAGGAAGTGAGGAATCCGTGCATGCCCCTGATCTTGGACATAGTCATATAAATCTGTCCATCCAGGAACTGACGGGTCGTCGGCTGGCGTTCCGCCGAACCGGTGGCCCCGCCGCGCCGCCCCCGGCCCCGCCGCCGCGTACCCTTGCGCGGGTGAACGCCACCGACCGCACCCCCGCCGACCTGCTGGGATCCGCGCTCGCCGCCGATCCCGGACGCCCCCTGGTGACCTTCTACGACGACGCCACGGGCGAACGCGTCGAACTGTCCGTGGCCACCTTCGCCAATTGGGTGGCCAAGACCGCCAACCTCCTCCAGGGCGACCTCGCCGCCGGCCCCGGCGACCGGGTCGCGCTGCTGCTGCCCGCCCACTGGCAGACGGCGGTGTGGCTGCTGGCCTGTTCGTCGGTGGGCGTGATCGCGGACGTGTCCGGCGACCCGGCCGCGGCCGATGTCGTGGTGAGCGGGCCGGACTCGCTGGACGCGGCGCGCGCGTGCCGTGGCGAGCGGGTGGCGCTCGCGCTGCGGCCGCTCGGCGGGCGGTTCCCGCGGCCACCGGAGGGCTTCGTCGACTACGCCGTGGAAGTGCCGAGCCAGGGCGACCGGTTCGCTCCGTTCGCGCCGGTGGACCCGGAGGAGCCGGCGCTGATCGTCGCCGGAGCGGAGCTGACGGGCGCGGAGGTGGTGGAGCGGGCGGTCCGGGACGCCCCGTCGCTCGACCTGACGGGGCCCGGGTCCCGGCTGCTGTCCGGGCTGCCGTACGACACATGGGAGGGGCTGAGCGCGGGGCTGTACGCGCCGTTGGCCGCCGGAGGCTCCGTGGTGTTGTGCCGGCATCTGGAACGGCTGGACGGGGAGGCTCTGGCCAGGCGGATCGAGAGCGAACGGGTGACCGCCGCGCGCCACTAGGAATCGGCCGGGCCGGCCCTGGGCGAGCGTGCGGCTATCACCCGTTCGGAGTAGCAAGAACCCCCTCTGACCTCCCCCTCACGTCATGGTCGTAAGAACCAGGAACATGACGCTCGTACGCCATGAGGGGGCCGGCCGTGACCGACAGCGCAGGCAGCCCCTCCGGACGGACCCCGCCTTCCGGTGCCTCCGCCTCCGCCGAGGGGCTCATACGCAGACGCCGGCGGCGGTGGGCGAAGGGGGCGGCCCTGGGCGCCGGGGTCCTTCTCCTGGCGGCGGCGGGGGGCGGCTGGGCGGTGTACGCGAAGCTGAGCGCCAACATCACGGCCGACGACGCGGCGGCCGCCGAGCTCGCCCGGTACGAGCGGGAGCGGCCCACGGCACTGGTGCACGCAGCGCAGAACATCCTGCTGATCGGGTCGGACACCCGTTCCGGGGACGGCAACGACGCCTACGGGCGGGACCTGGGCAGTGAGCGGTCCGACACCACGATCCTGCTCCACCTGGCCGCCGACCGGCGCAGCGCCACCGCCGTGTCCCTGCCGCGCGACCTCATGGTGGACATACCGAGCTGCCGCCGGACGGACGGCAGTCGCAGCGAGCCCATGTTCGCGATGTTCAACCAGGCGTTCCAGGTGGGCGGGTCGGCCTGCACCATCCGGACGGTGGAGAAGCTGACGGACGTCCGGATCGACCACCATGTCGTCGTCGACTTCAGCGGCTTCAAGGAGATGGTCGACGCCGTCGACGGCGTCGAGGTGTGCCTGAGCAGGCCCATCGACGACAAGGCCGCCAAGCTGCGGCTGCCGGCGGGCAAGGTGACACTCGACGGCGAGCAGGCGCTCGGCTACGTGCGGGCCCGCAAGTCCCTGGGCGACGGCAGCGACACCGACCGGATGGGTCGTCAGCAGCGGTTCCTCGGGGCGCTGGTCAGCAAGGTGCGCAGCGACGACGTCCTGCTGAACCCGGTCAAGCTCTACCCGGTGCTGGACGCGGCCACCTCCTCGCTGACCACGGACCCGGGACTGGCGTCCCTGGGCGGCCTCTACCAACTGGTGCGCGGATTGCGGAACATTCCCACCGACCAGATGCGATTCATGACCGTTCCGAGGGAGTCGTACGTTTACAACTCCAATCGTGACCAGTTGGTGGAACCGGACGCCGAGAAACTCTTCGCACGGCTGCGCACGGACCAGCCGGTCGCGGTGGCCCGTGAAGTCTCACCGGATTCACACGTCGGCGAACGCGGCGACGACCGCCCTGACGACCCTTCCGACGACCGGCGGAACGCCCCCTCTCCCACCCCGACCTTCCGTGGGAACACCGCAGCCCAGGACAGCTGTGAGTAAAGCGGCCGCCAAAGCCGTACTTGTGTTCAGGAGAATGCGACGGATTGCCCAGTTGTAGGAAGGTGGAATTTGTCACGAGCGTCGTTGCACGCTGAACTGGGCGGATAGTGTGAGCGATCCGGTGCACCCGGCCGCGAGGTCTGTCCTGGGGTCGTGCACTGATTGACCGAGACCCGAGCGCCTGGTGGGGGGAAAGGCGCCGCGTGGCCCCAACGGAGGATTCGGACAACCGTGGACGCGCAAGGACGTGGGCGGGCGGACAACATCGATCCCGCAGACCAGTGGGTGCTCAATCCGAACACCGGCGAATACGAACTGCGACTGGCTCCTTCCGCACCGCAGTCGACGGTACCCGGGCCGCGCAGATCCGCCTCGCCCCGCGCCGGCGCGAGGGAAGGCGGGGCGCGCGGCAGGACCGCCGCGCCCAGGCGCGCGGGGCCGGACCTCAGCAGCCGGGACATGTCCGGGCCCGAGGTCCCGGCGCAGCGCCGGCGCCGGGGCGGCCCGCCCGAGCCCCTGCCGGGGCGGCGCAACCGCCGGCCGGTGAAGAAGAAGTCGAAGGCCAAGAAGGTCCTGCTGTGGACCGGCGGCAGCATGGCTTTCGTGCTGGTCGCCGTCAGCGCGGCCGGATACCTCTACATCAAGCACCTCAACGACAACATCACCTCCGTCTCCGACGACGGCGCGAGCACCGGTGGCTTCCGCAAGGACCAGGCGATCAACATCCTGCTGATCGGCACCGACAAGCGCACCGGCAAGGGCAACGAGGGCTACGGCGACGCGGGCAGCGTCGGGCACGCCGACACCAACATCCTGCTGCACGTGTCCAAGGACCGGTCGAACGCCACCGCGCTGAGCATCCCGCGTGACCTGATCGTGAACGTGCCGGACTGCCCGACGAAGCAGGCCGACGGCAGCACCAAGGTCATCCCGGGCACCCAGAACGTCCGCTTCAACACCAGCCTCGGGCAGGACGGCCGGACGCCGAGCTGCACCGCGCGCACGGTCACCGAGCTGACGGGGATCACCCCCGACGACTTCATGGTCGCCGACTTCAACGCGGTCAAGACGCTGACCACCGCGGTCGGCGGGGTCGAGGTCTGCCTGGCGAAGGACATCAACGACAAGGACTCGCACCTGAACCTGCCCAAGGGTTCGCACAACATCTCGGGCGAGCAGGCGCTTGCGTTCGTGCGTACGCGGCACTCGGTCGGGTTCGGCGGCGACCTGAGCCGGATCGGGCTGCAGCAGCAGTTCCTCAGCGCGCTGATGCGCAAGCTGAGCTCCAACTCGACGCTCACCAGCCCGACGAAGATGCTGAAGCTGGCCGAGGCCGGCACCAAGGCGCTGACCGTCGACTCGCAGCTGGACAGCATCGGCAAGCTGAAGGACCTGGGGCTGGAGCTGGGCAAGCTCAACCCGAAGAACCTGACCTTCACCACCGTGCCGGTGGTCGACAACCCGGCGGAGAAGGTGCACACGACGGTCGTCCTCAACGGGGCGAAGGCTCCCGAGGTGTTCGACGCGATCAAGAGCGACGTCTCCTTCTCCGACGTGAAGAAGAAGCAGAAGGCGGCCAAGGACGCTCAGGCCGCGCTCCTCAAGGGCACCAAGTCCGCCCCCTCCGAGGTCCGGGTGCGCATCTACAACGGCGGAGCCCCGGCCGGCAGCGCCCAGGCGGAACTCAGCTACCTGCAGAACGACGCGGGCGTGCTCAAGTCGGAGAACGCGGGCAACGCCCCCGCCCAACTGAGCAGGACCACGCTCGAGTACGCGCCCGACCAGGCGGCCCAGGCACGCCGGCTGGCCGCCATCCTGGGTCTGTCCGGATCCGCGATGAAGCCCGGCAAGAGCGTGATCAACTCCCAGGGCCTGCCCGCCATGACGCTGACACTGGGCAAGGACTTCAAGGGTGCGGGAGTGTCCTTCACCGCCTCCGGCAAGGCTCCGGACGTCGACAAGACCACGGCCAACCAGGTCAAGTGCGCCGGCTGAGCCGCTGAGGGGACCGTACGGGCCTGTCCCGCGTCCGAGAGGGCGCGGGACAGGCCCGTTCCGTACGACACGGCTGTCCGCGGCCGGATCGGACACCGGTCGGTGCGCGGACGCGTACGGACCGTGTCGCACCCGGAACCGAGGCATTCGGTTGCCGTCGGGAAGGCACGGCGGTCTCCTGACTGGCTGCAGAATGATGAGGCGCGCTCAGGTCCGGGAGGCCGGACGGAACCGGGCGCGTTGTCCGCAGCGGATGACGCGGTGTGCGCCCGGCAGGTAACCCAAAGGGCCCCTCGTGCGTCTGACAAGGGGCAAGGACGTAGGTACCCGGGTGAGGGCGCAGGGTGGGGAGGGGCAGGGAGTTGGTACGGAGCAGCATGCGCGGAAAGGTTCCCGCGGTGGAGGACACGATGTCGCTCGAGCCGCAGGGGGCGAACGCGTCGGCCGGGCAGGGCGGGCACGGTGAGGGGAGACGCGGGGGCGGTGCGCAGGAGGCGCCACCACGGCGCAGACGGCGTGCGCTGCGCTGGTCGGCGACGGTACTGGCGGTGGTGATACTCGGCACCGCGGGAGCGGGCTACCTCTACTACCAGCATCTGAACGGCAACATCAAGAAGGACCCCCTGAACCTCGGGGACGCCAAGGACCGGGCGGCGGCGTCCCAGGCGAACGCGGCCGGCCAGAAGCCGCTGAACATCCTGCTGATCGGGTCGGACGGGCGGAACAACAAAGAGGACCAGAAGCTCGGCGGCGCCAAGGACACCTTCAACACCGCGCCGCGCGCGGACGTCCAGATGCTGCTGCACCTCTCGGCGGACCGCACCAACATGTCGGTGGTCAGCATGCCCCGTGACACGCTGGTGGACATCCCCAAGTGCACGGACCCCGACAACGGCAAGGTCTACGAGTCCCTCACGTCGCACATCACCAACGACTCGCTGGGCCGCGGCGGCCCCGGCTGCACGGTCGCGACCTGGGAGAAGCTCACCGACATCCACATCGACCACTTCATGATGATCGACTTCTCGGGTGTGGTGTCGATGGCGGACGCGATCGGCGGCGTACCGGTGTGCGTGGACGCCAACGTCCACTCCAAGGACAGCAGCGGCCACGGCTCGGGCCTGAAGCTGAAGAAGGGCACCACGTACGTCAAGGGCGTGCAGGCCCTGCAGTGGCTGCGCACCCGGTACGGCTTCGAGGACAACACCGACATAGCCCGGGCCAAGGCCCAGCACCAGTACATGAACGCGATGGTCCGCCAGATGCGCGAGAACGCCACGCTGAGCAACCCGAGCAAGCTGCAGAGCCTGGCCGAGACGGCCACCGAGGCCCTGACGGTCGACAACGGGCTCGGCACGGTGGCGAAGCTGTACGACCTGAGCAAGGAGCTCAAGAAGGTCCCCACCAAACGCATCACCATGACGACCATGCCGTGGCAGTACGCCTCGACCGACAGTGGCCGGGTGGTGCCCAAGCCGGAGGACGCGGCGAAGCTGTTCCGGCTCATCCGCCAGGACATCGCCCTGGACGGCAAGGGCGAGAAGAAGAAGGCCACCGCGGCGAAGGCGAGCACGGACCCGGCCGCGGCCGACGACAAGATCGCGGTACAGGTGGAGAACGGTACGCGGTCCGAGACCCTGGCGCCGGTCGGCGGACGGGCGAACACGGTCGCCCAGCTCCTCGTCGGCAAGGGGTTCACGCAGGCGGTGGCGGATCGTTCCGCCGCGCTGAGCGAGGCCACGACGGTGATCCGCTACCCGAGCGCCGATCTGGAGGGCGACGCCCAGCGGGTGGCCAAGGTGCTCGGCGTCCCGATGTCCGCGGTGAAGAAGTCCACGGACGTCTCCGGGATCACCCTGCTGGTCGGCGCCGACTGGCGCTCGGGCACGAAGTACACCGCGCCGAAGGAGGACGACTCCACTCCCGATTCGGCGCAGGTCATCAACGGCGCGGACAAGAAGCAGTGCATGCACGTCAACCCGGACTACACCTGGTAGTCCGGGCCGACGGGCGCCTCACGCGGCCTCAGTCGGTGCCGAGCACCGCGGGACGGCGTGAGGCGATGACCCTCTTCGCCAGGGAGCGGGGGCTGGTCAGGAAGCCCCAGCCCCACGACATGTGCATGGTGGCGAGGGCCAGCGGGATCTGCAGTCGGGCCTTCGCGGGCAGTCCCTTGCCCGCGGGCACGGAACCGGCGACGATCGCCGCGAGGTAGCCGCCGGGGATCACGAAACCCCAGGGAGTCAGGGCCGCTCCCACCACTATCCCCGCCGCTATCGCGCACACCGCGGTCGGCGGGGCGAGGTAGCGCAGGTTGATGGAGCCCTCGTGGTAGCGGGCGACCACGTGCCGCCAACGGCCGTAGTCCTTGTACTGCTTGGCCAGCGCGCGCACGCTCGGCCGGGGCCGGTACGACACCCTCAGCTCCGGCGAGAACCAGATCAGTCCGCCCGCCTCACGGATGCGGAAGTTCAGCTCCCAGTCCTGGGCGCGGATGAACTCCTCGTTGTAGCCGCCCTGCCGCTCCAGCGCCTCGCGGCGGAAGACGCCCAGGTAGACGGTCTCGGCCGGGGCCGCCTCGCCACCGGTGTGGAAGGCGGCGTTGCCGACACCTATCTTCGAGGTCATCGCGGCGGCGACCGCGTGCTCCCAGTCGTTCTCGCCCTCGGCGTGCATGATGCCGCCGACGTTCTGCGCGCCGGTCTCCTCCAGCAGCCGCACGGCGGTGGCGATGTAGTTCGGCGACAGCATGCCGTGCCCGTCGACGCGCACCACGATCGGATGGCGGGAGGCCTTGATCGCGGCGTTCAGCGCGGCGGGCGTACGGCCGGTCGGGTTCGGGACGGTGTGCACGCGGGGGTCTTCGGCGACCAGTTCGGCGGCGATCTCGTCCGTGCGGTCCGTGGACGGGCCGAGGGCGATCACCACCTCCATCTCGCCTGCGTACTCCTGCGCGAGGATGGCTCGGACGGCCCCGCGCAGATGCCGCTCCTCGTTGAGGACGGGCATGATCACAGAAACGGCGGGAGGCCGCACGTCGGGGTTGGCGTTCATAGGGGCCTCACGTTACCGCGAACGGGGGACGCCTTTGCGCGCCGCCGGGTCGCCGCCCCGGGCTGGAGATCGTATGGGCCTACGGTGCTCACGGAGGTGTCCCCATGCCCGTCACGCAGCCAGGCTCCCCCGCCCGACCCCGGCAGCGCCCGCGCCCGCCCCGGCCGCAGCGGGCGCCGCGGCCGCCCGCCCGGCGGAGACGGCCGCGCTGGGCCATGCGGGCGGTGACCACGCTGTCGGTGGTGGTGCTCGCCTCGGCCGGGATCGGGCACGCGGTGGTCAGCAGCCTGGACGCGGGGATCGCCCGGGTCGACGCCTTCAAGGACATGAAGAACCGCCCGCGGGCGGGCCACGGCATGAACGTCCTGCTGGTCGGCACCGACGGCCGGGACAAGGTCGACGAGGAGGCGCGGCGGAGGTACCGGCTGGGCGGGGCGCCCTGCCACTGCACCGACACCATCATGATCGTGCACATCTCGGACGACCGGGAGCGGGCCAGCGTGGTCAGCCTGCCGCGCGACTCCTACGCCGAGGCGCCCGCGCACGTCGACGGGCTCACCGGCCGGCGCCACGCCCCGCACCCCCTGAAGCTCAACGCGGCCTACGCGGAGGGCGGGCCGCAGCTGACCGTGCGCACGGTCGAGAACATGACCCATGTGAAGATCGACCATTATCTGGAGGTCGACTTCACCAGCTTCATGCGGACCGTGGACGTGCTCGGCGGGGTCCGGGTCTGCACCCCGCTGCCCTTGAAGGACGCGTACACCGGGCTGGACCTTCCGGCCGGCACCCACACCCTGATGGGCGGCCAGGCCCTGCAGTACGTCCGCGCCCGGCATGTCGACGCGGCCAGTGACCTGGGCCGGATGAGGCGCCAGCAGCGGTTCCTCGCGGCGCTGGTCGAGCGGGCGACCTCCTCCGGGGTGCTGCTCAACCCGATGCGGTTCCGCGACGTGACCCGGGCGGTGCTGGGCTCGGTCCGGGCGGACGAGGGCTTCGGCACGGACGAGCTGCTGGACCTGGGCCGGGCGATGCGGAACTTCTCCCCCTCCTCCTCCGAGTTCACGACCGTCCCCATCGGGCAGATGGCCTACCCGGTGAAGGGCATCGGCTCGACGCTGAAGTGGGACGGGCCGAAGGCCGAGCAGCTGTTCCAGGCCCTGCGCGACGACCGTCCCCTGGCCACCCCCCGCCCGCCCCGGCGGGACCCGGTCGCCCCGGTCGAGGTCGCGCCGCAGCGGATCCGCGTGCAGGTGCAGAACGGCACCCGGACCGTGGGCCTGGCCAGACGGGTCGACGCGGCGCTGGCGGCGGCCGGCTTCGCGACCACCCACCGGCCGGTGGACGCGCCCGTCCACGACGTGCGCCGCACGGTGGTCCTCTACGACCCCCGCTGGGACCGCTCCGCGAAGTCCCTGGCCACGGCCCTGCCCGGCAGCGAGCTGCGGGCGGTGAACGGGCAGGGGCCGCTGCTGAAGGTGGTCGCGGGGTCGGACTTCAGGAACGTACGCAAGGTACGGGCCGAGGTTCCCGAGGGCCAGGCGGAGACGACGGTGCTGCGGGGCGACGAGGTGCGGTGCTGAGTTCCGTGGCGTGACGGTCGTCACGGGCGGTTTCGGGGCGAGGCGGCAGGGGATGTCCGGCGTACCGACTCCGCCGCGGTGGCCTGGTCTGTCGTGGCCCCCGCCCCATGGCGCGGTGACATTCGCGGAATTTGTGTTGGGTTCGCAACAGCGGCGCCCTGATTTCCCTACAGGCCTTGTAAGGGGCACGGTCGTGCCCGGCACACTGGGGCCCATGAATGATTGGCCCGAGGCATGGTCCGACGAGAACCGCGGCACCCGGTACGGACGCGGGAGTGCCGGCGCGGAGCCCGAGGGCGCCCGCGTGATGCGCCAGGTGCGGCGCGGCCCCGGGTCCCCGCCCGGACAGGGCGGGTACGGCACGCCCGGCCCGGCGGCGCCGCCGTACAGCTCCGGGGTCCCGCAGCAGCCGTCGTACGTCGACGGCCAGGGCCATGAGGACGGCTACGGGTACGACAGCGGCTACAACACGGGCCAGGTCTACGGCGCCCCCGGCGGCGGCCCGGGCGGACCGGCGGGCGCCGGCACCCGGGGCCCGCGGCCCGCGCCGAACTGGCGCAGACGCATCAAGTGGACCGCGATCACCGTGGCCACCGTGCTGGTCGTCACCTCGGTGGCGACCTACTTCTGGGCCGACTCCAAGCTCCACCGCGACGTCGACCTGTCGAAGGTCATCGACCGGCCGGCGACGGGCGACGGCACCAACTACCTGATCGTCGGCTCCGACAGCCGCAAGGGCATGTCGGCCGAGGAGAAGAAGAAGCTGCACACCGGCTCCGCCCAGGGGCAGCGCACCGACTCGATGATGATCCTGCACGTCGGAAGCAGCGGCGACACGCTGATCTCGCTGCCGCGCGACTCGGACGTGGCCATACCCTCCTACAAGGGTTCGACGTCCGGGAAGGTCTACCCCGCCACCGGCCGGCACACGAAGCTGAACGCGGCCTACGCGGAGGACGGGCCGACGCTGCTGGTCCGCACGATCGAGTTCAACACCGGCCTGCACATCGACCACTACGTGGAGATCGGCTTCGCCGGCTTCGCGAAGATCGTGGACGCGGTCGGCGGTGTCGAGATCGACATCGACAAGGGCTTCAAGGACAAGTACTCGGGCGCCGACTTCAAGGCGGGCAAGCAGACTCTGAACGGCGAGCAGGCCCTGGCCTTCGTCCGCACCCGGCACGCCTTCGCCGCCTCCGACCTGCAGCGCACCAAGAACCAGCAGAAGTTCCTGTCCGCCCTCGCACACCAGGTGGCCACCCCGTCGACGGTCCTGAACCCGTTCAAGTTCTATCCGACGATGGGCGCCGGCCTGGACTCGCTCACCGTCGACAAGGACATGAGCCTGTGGGACCTGGCGTCCATGTTCTGGGCGATGAAGGGTGTCAGCGGCGGCGACGGCACGTCGATGAACATGCCGGTCTCCGGCTCGACGGGCGGCAACCTCGTCTGGGACAAGGCGAAGGTCAAGACGCTGGTGAACGAGCTGAACAACGACGAGAAGGTCACCGTCTCCGGCAACTAGGCCGGTCTGCGGGCACGGCCGAGGGCACCCACCAGGGGAACGGGTGCCCTCGGACAGCGGGCTCAGGCCCGGGTCACATCGTGGCGCCCGCCATCGAGCGGCACATCTCCGCGCAGCGGCGACACGCCTCCGCGCAGCGCATCATCTGCTGGTCGTCCGGCATGGACATACACGCCTCGGCGCACATGTCGCACGCCTTGGCGCACATCGCGCACATCTCCTGGGCCATGGGCGAGCGCCGCATCATCATGTCGGCGCACATGCGGGTCATCTCCGAGCAGTCCATGAGCGCGCGCATGATCTGCATCTGGGCCTGGCCGCCCAGCTGCATGCAGGAGCTCATGGCCTGCTCGCACATGGTGTGCGCCGCCATGCACGCCTCGACGCAGTCCTGCATCTGCTTGCTCATCGTGCCCATGGCTGGCTTGGTTCCGGGTGCGGTCATGGCTCCTCCTCGGAGGCAGGGGTGCCCAGGGGGCGGGCTCCGTGTGCTTCCGTCCTACGCCCGACCCACGGGTACTGCCATTCCTGTTACGGCTTCCTGCCGACGCCGCCGAAGTGGGTGACCGCGACGGGTTCCGGGCCCTCCTCGGGGCGCCAGCGGGAGCAGGAGACGATGCCCGGCTCGAGGACCTCCACCCGGTCGAAGACGCGGACCAGGTCGGCGTGGCTGCGCAGGGTCATGGACGCCGAGCCCTGGCTGTTCCAGTACTCCACGGCCTGGGTCATCGCCTCGCCGTCCACCTCGGTGGTGGGGTGGGAGATCACCAGGTGGCTGCCGGAGGGCACGGCGTCCAGGAGCCGGTGGACGATGGAGACCGCCTCGTCCGTGTCCATGACGAAGTTGAGGATGCCCAGCATGGTGATGGCCACCGGCCGGTCGAAGTCCAGCGTCCGCGCCGCGCCCGCCAGGATCTTCTCCGGGTCGTGCACGTCCGCCTCGATGTAGTCGGTGGCCCCCTCCGGCGTACTGGTCAGCAGCGCGTGGGCGTGGGTCAGGACGAGGGGGTCGTTGTCGACGTACACGATCCGGGACGCGGGGTCGACGCGCTGGGCGACCTCGTGGGTGTTGTCGGCGGTCGGCAGGCCCGTGCCGATGTCCAGGAACTGCCGGATCCCCGCCTCCCCGGCGAGGTACCGCACGGCCCGCGCGAGGAACGCCCGGTCGGCGACGGCCGAGCGGGGCAGCGCCGGCACGAAGCCGAGGATCTGCTCGCCGACCTCCTCGTCCACCGGGTAGTGGTCCTTGCCGCCCAGCCAGTAGTTCCAGATGCGGGCCGAGTGGGACACGTCGGTCCGCAGCCGGGTCATGCGCGCGACGCCTTCGTCACCGGCTGCTTGGGTTTCGGACATGGCCGTTTGGTCTCCTTCGGGCGATCACCGACACGATGCGCACCAAAATAGACAGAAGGCGCCCCTCGGGACGCCTTCTTTCGAAACCTCACAGTCGGCAACTGTCCGACCACTAGGGCAGGTTACGGGCCATCACTATGCGCTGGACCTGGTTCGTGCCCTCGTAGATCTGGGTGATCTTGGCGTCGCGCATCATCCGCTCCACCGGATAGTCACGGGTGTAGCCGTAACCGCCGAGCAGCTGGACCGCGTCCGTGGTGACCTCCATCGCCACGTCCGAGGCGAAGCACTTGGCGGCCGCGCCCTGGAAGGTGAGGTCGCCGTCGCCGCGTTCGGAGGCGGCCGCGGCCTGGTAGGTGAGGGCGCGGGCGGCGGCGATCTTCATGGCCATGTCGGCGAGCATGAACTGGATGCCCTGGAAGTCGGCGATCGGCTTGCCGAACTGCTTGCGCTCCTGGACGTAGCCCTTGGCGTAGTCGAGGGCGCCCTGGGCGACACCGAGGGCCTGGGCGGCGATGGTGATGCGGGTGTGGTCCAGGGTCTTCATGGCGGTCGCGAAGCCGGTGCCCTCCTCGCCGATCATGCGGTCGGCGGGGATGCGGACGTTGTCGAAGTAGACCTCGCGGGTCGGCGAGCCCTTGATGCCGAGCTTCTTCTCCGGGGCGCCGAAGGAGACACCCTCGTCGGACTTCTCGACGACGAAGGCCGAGATGCCCTTCGAGCGCTTCGCCGGGTCCGTCACTGCCATCACCGTGTAGTACTCCGACACGCCCGCGTTGGTGATCCAGCGCTTCACGCCGTTGAGGACCCAGTGGTCGCCGTCGCGGACCGCCTTGGTCTTCATGCCGGCCGCGTCCGAGCCGGCCTCGGGCTCGGAGAGACAGTACGAGAACATCGCGTCGCCCTTGGCCAGGGGCGAGAGGTACTTCTTCTTCAGGTCCTCCGAGCCGGACAGGATCACCGGGAGGGAGCCCAGCTTGTTCACGGCCGGGATCAGGGAGGAGGACACGCAGACCCGCGCCACCTCCTCGATCACGATCACCGTGGCGAGCGCGTCGGCGCCCGCGCCGCCGTACTCCTCGGGGACGTGCACGGCGTGCAGGTCGTTCGCCACGAGGGCGTCGAGCGCCTCCTGCGGGAAGCGGGCCTCCTCGTCCACCGCCGCGGCGTGCGGCGCGATCTTCGCCTCGGCCAGCGAGCGGACGGCGTCACGGAGCATGTCGTGCTCCTCGGACGGGCGGTACAGGTCGAAGTCAGCCGATCCGGCCAAGGTTTCTCACGCTCCAACGCTAATTACCGTTAAGTAACACAAAGTTTAGGGGTCCACCAGCGGCACGCATACGTGAGCTTGGTGACAGCCGGGAGGTTGCCCACCCAAGCGCCCGCCGAAGCGCCGCGGCGCGCCTTGGCTATGCTCGGGCCCGCACCTGACGCGTACCCCTGGAGCATCCATGAGCCTCAAGATCACCGTGATCGGCACCGGCTATCTCGGCGCCACACACGCCGCGGCCATGGCCGAGCTCGGTTTCGAGGTGCTCGGGCTGGACGTCGTCCCGGAGAAGATCGCGAAGCTGGAGCGCGGCGAGGCCCCCATGTTCGAGCCGGGGCTCGAGGAGTTGTTGAGGAAGCATGTGGCGGGCTTCGAGGGTTCCTCGGGCCGGCTGCGCTTCACCCAGGACTGGGCCGAGGTCGGCGCGTTCGGCGATGTGCACTTCCTGTGCGTCAACACCCCGCAGCGGCACGGGGACTACGCGGCCGACATGTCGTACGTGAACGCGGCCCTGGCCTCCCTCGCCCCGCACCTCGCCGGCCCCGCGCTCGTCGTCGGCAAGTCCACCGTGCCCGTCGGCTCCGCCGACCGCCTCGCCGCCTATCTGACCGAGCACGCCCCGGCCGGCGGCGACGCCGAGCTGGCCTGGAACCCGGAGTTCCTCCGGGAGGGCTTCGCCGTCGAGGACACGCTGCACCCGGACCGGCTGGTGGTGGGCGTGCGCAGCGAGCGGGCGGAGAAGCTGCTGCGGGAGGTGTACGCGACCCCGATCGCCGAGGGCACGCCGTTCGTTGTCACCGACTTCCCGACCGCCGAGCTGGTGAAGACCGCCGCGAACTCCTTCCTGGCGACCAAGATCTCCTTCATCAACGCCATGGCCGAGGTGTGCGAGGCGGCGGGCGGTGACGTGGCCAGGCTGGCGGAGGCCATCGGGTACGACGACCGGATCGGGAAGAAGTTCCTGCGCGCCGGGATCGGCTTCGGCGGCGGCTGTCTGCCGAAGGACATCCGGGCGTTCATGGCGCGCGCCGGCGAGCTGGGCGTCGACCAGGCGCTGACCTTCCTGCGCGAGATCGACTCCATCAACATGCGCCGCCGCGGCCAGATGGTCGAGCTGACCCGCGAGGCCCTCGGCGGCGGCTCCTTCCTGGGCCGGCGGGTCGCGGTGCTCGGCGCCACCTTCAAGCCCGACTCGGACGACGTCCGGGACTCCCCCGCGCTGAACGTGGCGGGCCAGATCCACCTCCAGGGCGGCCAGGTCACCGTCTACGACCCGAAGGGCATGGAGAACGCCCGCCGGGTCTTCCCGACGCTCGGATACGCCGACTCCGCGCTGGAGGCGGTCCGGGGCGCCGACGTGGTCCTGCACCTGACCGAGTGGCGGGAGTTCCGCGAGCTGGACCCGGCCGCGCTGGGCGAGGTCGCGACGGGTCGGTTGGTCCTCGACGGCCGCAACACCCTCGACCCGGAGCTGTGGCGGCGGGCCGGGTGGACGTACCGCGCGATGGGGCGACCGACCGCCTGACCCAGGACAGGTGACACCGGTTCGGCCGAGGCTCAGTCGGCCGAACCGGTGTCTTCACGCATTCTGCACCAACGGGGCGGTCGCCCGCCGACGAACTCCCCGTGATCGCCGTTGCCTTACGCTTCCTTGGCCCGGTACCGGCGCATCTTTGCGCGTGCCCCGCACACCTGCATCGAGCACCAGCGGCCGCGTCCGGCCGGGCTGCGGTCGTAGTACGCCCAGTGGCAGGTGTCGGCCTCGCAGGCCTTGAGGCGGGTCCAGGTGCCCGCCACCAGCGCCTCGGCGACGGCAGCCGCGACGCGCGAGAGAAGGGGCCCCTCGTCGGCCGGGCCCAGGGCCGCCGAGCCGTCCCGCTCGTCGACCGCCACCAGCAGCGGGGCCCGGGTCAGCAGCTCGCCCAGGGGTGTCACCGCGCGGTGCGGGGGGTGGCCGGCGTGGGCCAGCAGGGTGGCGCGCAGCGCTTCGCGCAAGTCGCGGGCCCCGGGGACGTCGTCCTCCGTGAGCCCGAATCGCGACCGGCCGTCCGCCGTGTCGAGCGCGTCGGCACCCGATGCGATGTCCAGTGTGTTCACCAGGGACTCGACCAGCGCCAGGCCCCCTGGTGCGGCCGATCTCTCACTCATGCTTGCGACGTTACCTCCTATGGGGCAGCATGCAGTAACCGTTACCGGTTATCCGCTTCTATGGGTAACCCCGGCTTCGAGGAGGAAGTCATGGCTCTCGCCAAGTTCGGTCCCGTCGTGCTGGACTGTCCCGACCCGCGCGCGCTCGCCGGTTTCTACGCCGAGGTGCTCGGCGGAACCGTCGAAGGAGACGCCACGGAGAACGCCGACTGGGTGGACCTGAAGGTGCCCGGCGGAGCGTCGCTGGCCTTCCAGGCGGCGCCCGGGTTCGTACCGCCGAGGTGGCCCGCGGCCGATCACTCGCAGCAGTTCCACCTGGACCTGGTCGTGGAGGACCTGGACGCGGCCGAGAAGGGCGTGCTCGCGCTCGGCGCGAAGCCGCTGGACGCCGCCGACCGCTCCCGCAGCTTCCGGGTTTACGCGGATCCGGCCGGGCACCCGTTCTGCCTCTGCGCCTGCTGACACAGGGAGGGCTCATGCCTGGTGTCGCACGTTTGCGTTCCGTCGTGATCGACTGTCCCGACCCGAGCGCGCTCGCCGCCTTCTACCAGGCGGTGGTGGGCGGCACACTGCACACCGACGAGGGGGACGACGAGAACGACTGGCTCGTCCTGGACGTCCCGGGCGGGCTCCGACTCGCCTTCCAGCGGGTGGACGACCTCACGCCGCCACAGTGGCCGCGGGGCGATCGCGACGCGCAGCAGTTCCACATCGACCTCGACGCCGGGTCCACCTGGGAGGAGATCGACGCGGCCCACGAGAAGGTGCTGGCGCTGGGCGCGCGGCCCCTGGACCTGGAGGACCGGGAGAAGAAGGACTTCCAGGTGTACGCCGACCCGGCCGGGCACCCGTTCTGCCTGTGCCGGATCGAGCACACCTGACGGGAGCTGGGCCCGCCGGCCTGCGCCGTACCGTCGGCACTCCTGCCGTGGCCGGTAGACGACAAGGAGGACGGTGGCTTCGGCTTCTGGACGTTCGCCCTGGCCCTCTGCGCCGCCCGGGGCATGGGTACGCGGCCGCCCTCACCGCCGCCAACCCGCGCAGGCGGGGGCTGCCCAATGCGCCCACCGGGCGCACGACGCGGCGAATGGGGTGCACGCCATCATCACCGCCAAGGAGCGCGTCACCGGCCAGAGCGCGGCCGCGGAGGCCGCGCCGATCGAAAGCGGCGACGGCCGGCAGTGGGTCGCAGCCGATGGGTAAGCCCTCGACGAGGGCGAGAACGACGCCTCCTCGATCACCCCGAACGGGTTCACCGGCGGTGGCATCGACGCCCGGTCCCCGCGGGCGTGGGGAGCAGTACCGACTCGGCACGGGCCGGCCTGGGAAGTCGGGAGCTGGGAACGCCATGCCCCCCGGAGATCACGTGCGGTGACCCACGCTCAGCGACGGATGAGGGAAGCCGGTCACGCACGGCCTTCGCCGCCCGGCAGGTATGCTCCCGCACGCGCCGCAGCCGCGACGGCCTCGGCAGCCTGGTCTGCGGCGGCTTCGTCGAGGCGGTCGCCGGTGGTCAACAGACGGTAGTAGAGCGGGGCGGAGACAGCACGGATCACCTCGCGGGCATCGGTGCCCTCAGGCACCTCGCCCCGGTCGATGGCTTGCTGCACGCAGGGTGCCCACTCCTTGACACGGATGTCGTAGAAGCGGTGCAAGGCCTCGGCCGTCCTCGTCTCACAGGTGGCGGCCGCGATCACTGCCTTGAACAGAGCCCCCTGCCGCGGGTCGGCCAAGGTGCGCTGCACAAGCCGGGCATTGGCCTTGAGGTCGCCGAGCAGCGAGCCGGTCTCGGTCCGTGGCAGTGACTGCTCGGCCATGTCCATCAGCAGGTCGGCCACCAGACTGGTCACCGTTCCCCAGCGGCGGTAGACGGTGGTCTTGCCCACCTCGGCACGGCGCGCGATGTCGGCGAGGTCCAGGGCGGCAAAGCCATGCTCCGCCAAAGCGTCCCCAGCCGCTTGCAGCACCGACGCCCGCACCCGCGCCGTGCGCCCTCCAGGACGGACGGTCCCCGGATCCGCACCCTCAAACCCCATAACGGGACTCCAGTTTCGTTAACCACTCGCACCTGCTACGTTGAGGCCCACACTAACGGAACTCCAAGCCCATTAGTCAGGTCGGGCGACGAGAGAGGAACAGCCATGGAATACAGGCGGCTGGGCACATCCGGCCTCAGGGTCCCCGCGCTGAGCTTCGGCGCCGGCACCTTCGGCGGCCAAGGGCCGCTGTTCGGCGCCTGGGGCAACACCGATGCGCACGAAGCACGCCGTCTCGTGGACATCTGCATCGACGCCGGGATCACGATGTTCGACACCGCCGACGTCTATTCCAGTGGAGCCTCCGAGGAGGTGCTGGGCGAAGCGATCAAAGGCCGCAGGGACCAGGTGATCGTGTCCACCAAGACCAGCCTGCCGATGGGGGACGGCCCAGGTGATGCGGGCTCCTCCCGTTCACGCCTGATCACCGCGTGCGAGGACGCCCTGCGCCGACTCGGCACCGACTACATCGACCTGTTCCAGCTGCACGCCTTTGACGCCGGCACGCCGATCGAGGAAGTCCTGTCCACGCTCGACGATCTCGTACGTGCAGGGAAGGTCCGCTATCCCGGCATCTCCAACTTCTCCGGCTGGCAGGCGATGAAGTCCCTCGCGATCGCGGAGAGATACGGCCACCCGCGCTACGTCGCACATCAGGTCTACTACTCCCTCATCGGCCGCGACTACGAATGGGAGCTGATGCCCCTCGGACTCGATCAGGGCCTCGGTGCTCTCGTCTGGAGCCCCCTCGGCTGGGGACGGCTCACCGGCAAAGTCCGCCGCGGCCAGCCGCTACCGACCAACAGCCGACTGCACCGCACCGCGGACTACGGCCCGCCGGTCGAGGACGAACACCTCTACCGCGTGGTCGACGCCCTCGACGAGATCGCGCAGGAGACCGGCAAAAGCATCCCGCAGATCGCCATCAACTGGCTGCTGCAGCGACCGACCGTCTCCTCCGTCATCATCGGCGCCCGCGACGAGGACCAGCTTCGCCAGAACCTCGGTGCCGTCGGCTGGACGCTCACACCCGACCAGATGGTGAAACTCGATGCGGCGAGCGGCAAGACAGCGCCCTACCCGTACTTCCCTTACCAGCACCAGGAAGGCTTCGCCCGCCTCAACCCACCGGTTGTCTCGCCTCCGCCCGCTGCATGAGACCGGCGTCGACCAGCAGGGCGGTTCCGCCCTGCTGATCCGAACGGAAGCCCCTAGCCGTCCAGTTCCCCGATGGTCGCGTTGGACGGCCCCCGCATCGCCCGGACGCCGCGCGCCACGTCCTCCGCCGCGCCCAGTACCCGTACCGAGTTCTTCCAGGTCAGCTTGGCCAGGTCGGACTTCGACCAGCCGCGGTCCAGGAGCTCGGCGAGGAGGTTGGGGTAGCCGGAGACGTCGTTCAGCCCGTCCGGGGTGAACGCCGTGCCGTCGTAGTCGCCGCCGATACCGAGGTGGTCGACGCCGGCGACCTCGCGCATGTGGTCGAGGTGGTCGGCCACCGTGGCGACGGTGGCGACGGGCCGCGGGTTGCGCTCCTCGAAGGCGCGGTGCACCTTCATCGCCTCGGCGGTGGTGTCGAGGTGGTGGAAGCCGTGTGCGCGCATGTTCTCGTCGGCCGCGGCCGTCCAGTCCACGGCCGCCCGCAGCACGAACTTCGGTACGAACGTCACCATCGCCACACCGCCGTTCGCGGGCAGCCGTTCCAGGACGTCGTCCGGGATGTTGCGCGGGTGGTCGCACACCGCCCGGGAGGAGGAGTGGGAGAAGATCACCGGCGCGGACGACGTGTCCAGCGCGTCCCGCATGGTCGTCGCCGCCACGTGCGAGAGGTCGACCAGCATGCCGAGCCGGTTCATCTCCCGCACGACCTCGCGGCCGAAGGCCGACAGGCCGCCGACGTTCGGCTCGTCCGTCGCGGAGTCCGCCCACGCCACGTTGTCGTTGTGGGTGAGGGTCATGTACCGGACGCCGAGCGCGTACAGGCCGCGCAGGGTGCCGAGGGAGGCGCCGATGGAGTGGCCGCCCTCCGCGCCCATGAGGGAGGCGATACGGCCCTCCCCGCGTGCCGTCTCCATGTCGGCGGCGGTCAGCGCGGGGGCCAGGTCCGCCGGGTAGCGGTCCAGCAGCTGCCGTACGCAGTCGATCTGCTCGAGCGTCGCCGGGACGGGGTCGGGCAGGTCGGCGCGGACGTACACCGACCAGTACTGCGCGCCCACGCCGCCCGCACGCAGCCGCGGTATGTCCGTGTGCAGGTGGGCGTTCTGGGGCCGGGCGATGTCGCGGGCGCCGAGGTCGTAGCGGACCTGCTCGCGCAGCGCCCAGGGCAGGTCGTTGTGCCCGTCGACGACCGGGAACTCGCGCAGCAGTTCCCGGGCCGCCTCGACCGGGCTCACCGCGCTCACTTCCCGAAGCCGAAGCCGCCGCCGGACCCCTCGACCTTGGAGCGCAGTCTCTTGCCCTTCTCGGTGGCCTGGTCGTTCAGGTCCTGCTGGAAGTCGCGCATCCGCGCCAGCAGTTCCTCGTCGTGCGCGGCGAGGATGCGGGCAGCGAGCAGGCCGGCGTTGCGGGCCCCGGCGACGGAGACGGTGGCGACCGGGACCCCGGCCGGCATCTGCACGATGGACAGCAGGGAGTCCATGCCGTCCAGGTACTTCAGCGGCACGGGTACGCCGATGACCGGCAGCGGGGTCACCGAGGCGAGCATGCCGGGCAGGTGGGCGGCGCCGCCCGCGCCCGCGATGATCACCTTCAGCCCGCGGTCGGCGGCCTGCTCGCCGTACGTGATCATCTCGCGCGGCATGCGGTGCGCGGAGACGACGTCGACCTCGTACGCGATCTCGAACTCGTCGAGGGCCTTCGCCGCGGCCTCCATGACGGGCCAGTCGGAGTCCGAACCCATGACGATGCCCACCCGGGGAAAGGGGCTCGCGTCAGCGCTCGTTGAGGGGTGGTGGCCGGGCGACGGGTGGGCGGGGCTCATTCGGTGATCGTGCCTCTCAGGTAACCGGCAGCGTGACGTGCGCGCTCGAGAACGTCGTCCAGGTCGTCGCCGTAGGTGTTGACGTGGCCCACCTTGCGGCCGGGCTTCACGTCCTTGCCGTACATGTGGATCTTCAGCTTGGGATCGCGGGCCATGCAGTGCAGGTACGCGGAGTACATGTCCGGGTAGTCGCCGCCGAGGACGTTGACCATGACCGTCCACTCGGCGCGCGGGCGGGGGTCGCCGAGCGGGAGGTCCAGGACCGCGCGCACATGGTTGGCGAACTGGCTGGTGATGGCGCCGTCCTGGGTCCAGTGACCGGAGTTGTGCGGACGCATCGCCAGCTCGTTGACGAGGATGCGCCCGTCGCGGGTCTGGAACAGCTCGACGGCTAGGTGGCCGACGACGCCGAGCTCCTTGGCGATGGTCAGGGCCATCCGCTCGGCCTTCAGCGCGAGGTCCTCGTCCAGGCCCGGGGCGGGTGCGATCACGGTGTCGCAGACGCCCTTCACCTGCTGGGACTCCACCACCGGGTAGGCGACGGCCTGGCCGTGCGGGGAGCGTACGACGTTCGCGGCGAGCTCGCGGACGTAGTCGACCATCTCCTCGGCGAGGACCGGGACGCCCGCGCGGAAGGGGTCGGCGGCCTCCTCGGCGGACTCGACCACCCACACGCCCTTGCCGTCGTAGCCGCCGCGCACGGTCTTCAGGACGACCGGGAAGCCGTCGCCCTCCGCGGCGAAGGCGACCACGTCGTGCGGGTCGGTCACGATGCGGTGCCGCGGGCACGGAATGCCGATCGCGTCGAGTTTCGCGCGCATCACCCCCTTGTCCTGGGCGTGCACGAGCGCGTCGGGCCCCGGGCGCACGGGGATGCCGTCCGCCTCCAGGGCCCTGAGGTGCTCGGTGGGTACGTGTTCGTGATCGAAGGTGATCACGTCGCAGCCCTGCGCGAAGGCTCGCAGCGTCTCCAGGTCGCGATAGTCGCCGACGACGACATCGTTCACGACCTGGGCCGCGGAGTCCTGCGGGGTGTCACTGAGGAGCTTGAACCTGATGCCCAGCGGAATGCCCGCCTCGTGCGTCATACGCGCGAGCTGACCACCGCCGACCATGCCGACTACCGGGAACGTCACGCCCCCAGGGTATCGGCCGCGCCAGGGCGGCCGGATTCCGCTCCTCTTACCCGGTACTTTCCGGGTTCTTCCCGACCTGATAGCCCGTCCGCAGGAAACCCCGCGGGGCGCCGGATAACATGGCGGAGTTGACCGCAACCTACCGACGGGAGCCTGCACGACCATGGAACATCGTTCCTCGGGGCTGCACCGGCTCGTACGCGAGGTAGCCAAGTTCGGCGTCGTCGGCGGCGCGGGCACCCTTGTCAATCTCGGTGTGTTCAACCTCGTACGGCACGTCACCGACCTGCCGGTCGTCCGGGCGAGCGTGATAGCCACCGTCGTGGCGATCGTGTTCAACTACGTCGGCTTCCGTTACTTCACCTACCGCGACCGCGACCGTAGCGGCCGCACCCGGGAACTCACGCTGTTCCTGCTCTTCAGCGTGGTGGGCCTGGTGATCGAGAACGGTGTTCTCTACCTGGCCACGTACGGGTTCGGCTGGGACAGCCCGCTGCAGAGCAACGTCTTCAAGTTCGTCGGCATCGGAGTCGCGACCCTCTTCCGCTTCTGGTCCTACCGCACCTGGGTGTTCAAGGCCCTGCCGGCCCGCGAGGCCGTGACCGGCGCGGAGTCGATCCTCGTGGCGGAGTCGAAGAAGCCGCGGCCCAGCCAGCGGGTCCCTTAGCCCGGGTCTTGCCGCGCCGCGCTGCGCTGCCGGGGCTGCCGCCCCCCAGGCTCCCGCACCTGCCTGAACGGCCTCTTCCTCCCCGCTCGGGTCGACTGGAAGGCGCCGTCGGTGTCTGTCGGCGCCTTCCACAAGACACCCCCTAGCGGACCGTCGGGCTGTCCTCGGCGGGCTTTCGGGCGGGCGGGGTCCGGGACAGGAACAGGCCGAAGACCGGGGGCTGGGCCTGCAGGAGTTCCAGACGGCCGCCGTCGGCCTCCGCCAGGTCACGGGCCACCGCCAGGCCGATCCCCGTCGAGTTCCGCCCGCTGATCGTCCGCTCGAAGATACGGGCGCCGAGGTCGGCCGGGACACCCGGGCCCTCGTCGGTGACCTCCACGACGGCCTGGTTGCCGGTGACACGGGTGCGCAGGGCGACCGTGCCGCCCCCGTGCATCAGGGAGTTCTCGATCAGCGCCGCGAGCACCTGGGCCACGGCGCCCGGGGTGCCGACCGCCTGCAGGTGCCGCTTGCCCGAACTGACGATCGCCCGGCCCATGCCGCGGTAGGCGGGACGCCACTCGGCGAGCTGCTGCTGGATGACCTCGTCGAGGTCGAAGGTGACGGCGGAGCCGGTGCGCGGGTCGCGGGAGTTCGTCAGCAGCCGCTGCACCACGTCCGTCAGTCGCTCCACCTGGGTGAGCGCGACGTTCGCCTCCTCCTTCACCGTGTCCGGGTCGTCGGTGAGGGTGATCTCCTCCAGGCGCATCGACAGCGCGGTCAGCGGCGTGCGCAGCTGGTGGGAGGCGTCGGCGGCCAGCCGGCGTTCGGCGGTGAGCATCCGGGCGATGCGCTCGGCGGAGGAGTCCAGCACATCGGCGACCCGGTCCAGCTCGGGGACGCCGTACCGCTTGTGCCGGGGGCGCGGGTCGCCGGAGCCGAGGCGTTCTGCGGTCTCCGCGAGGTCGGTCAGCGGGGACGCGAGCCGATTGGCCTGGCGTACCGCGAGCAGCACGGCGGCGACCACCGCGAGCAGCGCCACCAGTCCGATGATCAGCAGCGTGCGGCCGACTTCCCGGGTCACCGCGGAGCGGGGCTCCTGGACGGTGACCAGCTCGCCCTCCTCGCCGGCCTGAGTGGCGTGGATCACGTCGCCCTGCGGCCTGCTGCCCACCTCGATCGGCGGATGGCCGGGCATCCGGATGACCGCGTACTGGTCCTTGGTGACCTGTTTCTTCAGGAGCTCGGCGGTGACGTCCTGCGAGCCCAGGATCCGGCTGTCGACGATGCTGGCCAGCCGGACGGCCTCGGAGCCCACCCGTTCCTGGGCGCTGTTGCTGATCGTCCGGGTCTCGACGATGACGAGCGACACGCCGAAGACGGCGATCACGACCAGGACGACGGCAAGAGTGGACTGGATGAGACGGCGACGCACGGGACCCTCCGGCGGTGGCTCTACGACGACCAGTGTGCCTTGGGCGCCTTGTCACCCCGGGGTCGGGCAGCGCCCCGAACGGGGCGCCTAGCTCTTCTCGAACCGGAAGCCGACCCCCCGCACCGTGGCGATGTACCGGGGGTTCGCGGCGTCGTCGCCGAGTTTCTTGCGCAGCCACGAGATGTGCATGTCCAGCGTCTTGGTGGACGACCACCACGTCGTGTCCCAGACCTCGCGCATCAGCTGGTCCCGCGTGACCACCCGGCCGGCGTCGCGCACCAGCACCCGCAGCAGGTCGAACTCCTTCGCGGTGAGCTGCAGCTCCTCGTCGCCCATCCACGCCCGGTGCGACTCGACGTCGATCCGCACGCCGTGCGTGGCCGGGGGCTGCTGCGGCTCGGCGGCGCCGCGCCGGAGCAGGGCCCGGACCCGGGCGAGCAGTTCGGCGAGCCGGAAGGGCTTGGTGACGTAGTCGTCGGCGCCGGCGTCCAGGCCGACGACGGTGTCCACCTCGTCGGCGCGCGCGGTCAGGATGAGGATCGGCACGGTGTGGCCCTCGGCGCGCAACCGGCGGGCGACCTCCAGGCCGTCCATGCCGGGCAGGCCGAGGTCCAGCACTACCAGGTCGACGCCGCCCTGCATGCCGGCGTCCAGTGCGGTGGGTCCGTCCTCGCGCACCTCGACCTCGTAACCTTCCCGGCGCAGGGCGCGGGCCAGCGGCTCCGAGATGGACGCGTCGTCCTCGGCGAGCAGTACACGGGTCATGAGCTGATGGTAGTCCGCCTGCACGTTGTGCTGGGGTGTGATCGGACTCCGGGATTCTTACCTTGGGGCACAGTGGTACGAACCTATGGCCGACAGGTGCGATCGTAGGAGATACCTTCGAAACCGGTGTCCAGTCACTCCGACACCTGTGATCCGTGTCTCAAGTCCTTCCATATCCGGCGGTGTCCTGCCGTATGGTGAGTTGAACGCCTGTGGCACGCGGCAGACCTTCGGTGCTCGTTCGACGCTGAAGGTCTCTTTTGTGCGTTCGCCCACCGACGGCGGCCGGCGCAATCCCCCAGGGCCCGAGCCGCTACGCGCGTCACCCCGTGCAGAGGCGTGGATTACCGCCCTCCCCCCAACCGGGCGCGCACCCGCTCACCGCGGCGCGTCCCGACCAGCAAGGAACGACCATGGCGTCCAGCCTGACGAAGGACTCGGTCCGCCGGGGCTCCCCCGGCTCCGAGAAGACCTTCTTCGGCCACCCCCGCGGACTGGCCACTCTCTTCATGACCGAGATGTGGGAGAGGTTCTCCTACTACGGCATGAGGGCCCTGCTGCCGCTGTACCTGGTGGCCCCGGCCGGGCTGCACCTGGGCGCGGCCACCGCGACCGCGATCTACTCGGTGTACGTGTCCCTCGTGTACCTGCTCACGCTGCCGGGCGGCTGGTTCGCCGACCGTGTGCTCGGTCCCCGCAAGACCGTCGCCGCCGCCGGTGTGGTCATCATGCTCGGCCACCTCACCCTGGCCCTGCCGAGCGCCGGTACCTTCTACGCGGGCCTGGGGCTGGTCGCCGTCGGGTCCGGTCTGCTGAAGGCCAACATCTCCACGATGGTCGGCCACCTGTACGACGGCCCGGACGACCCGCGCCGTGACGGTGGCTTCACGCTCTTCTACATCGGCATCAACGTCGGCGCCTTCGCCGCTCCGCTGGTCATCGGCACCGTGGGCCAGGAGGTCAACTGGCACCTCGGCTTCGCCCTCGCCGCGCTCGGCATGGCGCTGGGCCTGGCCCAGTTCCTGCTCGGAACGCGTCACCTGAACCCCCGCTCGGAGCTCGTGCCCACCCCGCTGTCCGCGGAGGAGAAGGCGGCCACCCTGCGCAAGGCGGCCCTGTGGGCGGGCGTCGCGGTGGTCTTCTACGCCATCGTCGGCTTCTCCGGCGTCTACACCCTCAACTGGGTGATGGTCCCGATCATCATCGCCGGTCTGGTCATCCCGGTCCTCGTGCTGGCCCGGATCAAGCGGGACCGGCAGCTGGACCGCACCGAGCAGTCGCGGATGTCGGCGTACATCTGGTTCTTCGTCGCGGCGGCCGTCTTCTGGATGATCTACGACCAGGGCGGCTCGACCCTGTCGATCTTCGCCGACCACAGCGCCGAGAACAGCGTCCTCGGCTGGAAGTTCCCGGTCTCCTGGTACCAGTCGGTCAACCCGGTCATGATCATGGCCTTCGCGCCGGTCCTGGCCGCGCTGTGGCTCGCCCTCAACCGGCGCGGCAAGGAGCCGAGCACGGCGACCAAGTTCGCCGGCGGCCTGGTCCTGATCGGCGCGTCGTTCTTCCTCTTCCTCGCCCCGCTCTCGATCGCCGACGGCGGTCACAAGGCGGCCGCGCTGTGGATGGTGGCGATCTACTTCGTGCAGACCGTGGGTGAGCTGCTGCTCTCCCCGGTCGGCCTGTCCGTCACCACGAAGATGGCGCCCGCCAAGTACGCCTCGCAGATGATGGGCGTCTGGTTCCTGGCCGTCACCGCCGGTGACGCCACCACCGGTCTGCTGGGTGTGGCGAACGTCGACCTCAACAAGACGGGCGTCGTGGCCCTGGAGGCCGCGCTCGCCGTCGCCGCCGGTCTCGCGGTGTGGATGTACCGCAAGAAGGTGAAGGAGCTCATGGGCGACGTGCACTGACGCACGCCCGAGGCTCCGCGGAGGGCCGTCGCATCCCGTTGCGGGAAGCGACGGCCCTCCGGGCGTTACAGCGGGTCCGCGGGCGGCCGTCTCAGCGGGACCGCCGGCCCGGCATGAACGTGAACACGGCCCCGCCCAGCAGGATCGCCGTGCCCGAGACCAGGCCGAGGGCCTTCAGCGCGCCGTGGTCGCTCGAACCCGTCTCGGCCAGGCCGCCGCTGCCACTGCTGCCGCTGCTGCCGGAGGAGGTGCCGCCGGAGGTCGAGGACCCCCCGGACGCGCCGTTGGCCTGCTGGGTGGTGTCCAGGGTCAGGGAGACCTCGGTCTTCGTCGGCGTGCACGTGGTCGTCGTACCCAGGGCCTTGACCGTCAGCACGCCCGGGGACAGGGTCGACCTGCCGCTCGCGCCCGGCTTGTAGGTGCCGGTCAGGTCCGGGACCGCTATGGGGTCGCCGGTCTTGATGTCGGCGGAGTTCGTCGGTCCCTCGACGTGCACCGTGCCCTTGTCCGAGCCGCCCAGCACCACGTCCATCGACGGCTTCACCGAGCCCTTGGGGATGGGTGCCGGGCTGTCCATGACCGACTTCTTGAACTGCACGGTCAGGTCGAAGCTCCCGCCGTTCTTCTTCGCGTTGATCTGCACCGGCGAGGTCGCGCTCTTGTCACCGATGGGCGTCTTGCAGGCGTACGGGATCTGGACCTCCTTGCCGGTGAAGTCCGTCTGGCCGGTGCCGTCACTGGCACTGGAGGTCACGGTCGGGCTCGAGGACCTGGTGGGGGTGGCGGACTTGGTGGGGGTGGCGGACTTCGTACCGGTGCCGCCGCCCGCCGCCACCTGGATGGTCGCCGAGGGCTGCACCGTCTCGGTCGGGGTGCACTTGGTGTCCGTCGACATGGCGTTGACGGTGTAGGCGTCCGGTGTCAGCTTCACCTCACCGGCCGTGGTCAGTTTCAGCGTGCCCTTCATGTCGGACAGCACCATCGGGCCGCCCTTGGGGATCGCCGGGTTCTCGCGCGGTCCCCGCATGGCGATGTCCGCGGTCTGCGCCCCGGAGGCCTTGAGGGTGCCGGACGGCTGGACCGAGTTCGCGGGCAGGTCGATGATGTCGGGGTTCTTCGACGCGGCCTGGGTGAACTTCCACACCACGTCCACCGTGTCGCCGACCTTCGCCGTGGCCGGTGCGGTGATCTCGACCTTCGTGGTGCCGTCGACGGGGTCGATGCCGGCGGGCGGCACGCAGTGGGTGGCGTACGAGACCTCGGCGGCCTCGGCCGACCCGGCGCTCATGCCGAGCAGCACGCCGGCCGAGCAGAGCACCAGCGCGGCGGCCGCCGCACCCGCTCGCCGCACGACGGGTCCGCCGGTCGGTGTCACTCTCCTTCGCTCGCTCACGTGGGTCCTTTCGAGGTGGGAGTCGTCGGAGTCGTCGGAGTCGGGGGACTCGTCGGAGTCGGGGGACTCGTCGGAGTCGGGGGACTCGTCGGGCGTTCGTCGTGCGGTGCGGAGAGCCGGCCGGCCGCGCCCGGAGCGGAGTCCGGGGTGAACCACGGCAGGGTCGCGTCGGGGGCGTGCGGTGCCGGGGAGGTACGGGACCGCGGCAGTCGCAGGGTGGGCGGTGCGCGGCGGGGTCCGCGTCGTCGGCCGCTCACCCGGCGCGGCCGGATCCGGTCCACCACCGCCATGCCGACGCGGAACAGCGCGGCCGGTACGACGAGGCACAGCAGCAGCCAGAACAGGGTCACGCCCCAGGGGCGGCCCACGGCCCAGGGCTGCTCGGCGAGCACCTTGCCGCCGTACTTCACGGAGACGGTGTAGTCACCGTGCGCTCCGGCGGCGAGCTCGACGGGCAGCTCGATCCGGGCCTTCCCGCCGGGCGCCAGGGTGCCGTGCCACTGCTGGTCGTCCCATTGCGGGGCGAAGACGCCGTGCGCGGTGCCGACCTGGAAGACGGGGTCCTTGATGTCGCCCGGGCCGGTGTTGCCGACGGTGAGGACCAGGGTGCGGGACGGCGGTGCCCCGAACCAGGTGAGGAGCCCGCTCGACCCCGCCAGCCGGGTGTCGCTGAGGACGGACATCCGGCCGCCGGAGGACTCCGCGGGCAGCGGTTCGACCGGGTGCCCGGCGACCTTGAGCGCCGCGTCGGCGTTCGCCTGCGCCCCGGTGACGGTGGCCACGTGCACCACGCACGGGCACGGCACGGGTGGCTCGGCGACCGGGAGCTTCCTGCTGAAGCCGCCCTTCGCATCGGTGGTGACGGCCCGGCCGTCCGCGTTGGCGCAGGAGTTGGTGCCGCCGATCACTCCCCGGGCGGGGGTGGCACGCCCGCAGATCAGCACCATCAGCAGTGCCCGCGGCCGCCACCCGTTGCCGCTGACGGTGACCGAACCGCCGGTGCCCGCCTGGGACGCGGACAGCTCGACGGTGGGCCCGGAGGCCGCCGACGCGCCGCCCGCGAGGGGCAGCAGGAGCAGCGCGAGGGCCGCCACCAGTGCCGGGATCCGTCCCTTGCCGCTCACCGCACCGCTCCCGTCGGCCGGTTCTGCTCGACCGGGGGTTCGCCCGGGGGTTCGGCCTGCGGTGCACGACGCCTGCGCCGCCGTACGACCACGGCGGTCGTCGCGACGGCCGCCGCCCCCGCCGTGTCCGCCACCGCGCCCCAGGGGACGAACCGCGCCGAGGTGCCGGCCGTCGCGTGTGCCCCGCCCGGCGCCGTCACCGTCAGCCGTACGTCGACCGCGTCCAGCGGGGGCCGGTCCCGCCACGGTTCCTCGAGTCGCAGCCGTTCGCCCGGGGGCATCCGGACCGGCAGGGTGCGCGGGGCACGGTCCAGGACCCGGCGGCCGAAGACACCGTCGGCGCGCACCGCGAGCGACGGCACGAGGGCGGTCGTACCGCGGTTGACCAGCTCGTACGAGATGCGGTCGCCGTGAACGGCGACGTGCTCGACGGTCAGCGCGGACAGCGCGGGCCCGACGGCCCTCAGGCGCAGGCCGACGGTCGCCGTACGGCCGTCGCCGTCCCGCGCGACGATGGTGCCGGCGCGGTCGCCGGGTGCGGTGCCGGGCGGGACGGTCACCGTGAAGGGCACGTCGGCGCGGGTGCGGGCGGGGACCCGGACCCGCGGCTCCGCGAAGGCGACGCGGACGCCGGTGCCGGTGAGGCGTACCGCGAGCGGCTTCCGGCCGGGGTTGGTCACGGACACCGTGTCCCGCAGGACCGCCCCGGGGGCGCCCTCGGCGTAGACGGACGGGCGGCCGGCACCGAGGGGCGCGAGGGTCCAGCCGTCGGCGGCCGAGGCGGGCGGGGCGGCGACGAGCAGGCTCAGCAGGGAGGCCGGCAGCAGGGACAGGCGGCTGACGCGGAGGGTGGACGGCATGGGCGGCTCCAGCGCTCGTACCCGGGGTTCAGCGGCGTACGGCCTGGTTCCGGCGGGTCAGCCACAGCGCACCCGCCGCCCCCACGAGGAGAACGGTGCCACCGAGCGTGCCCAGCGCTATCGCGGAGTCCTCGGGGCCGGTCTGGGGCAGCCGGCCGCCGGAGTCGGCACTGCCGCCCGACGAGGAGGAACCGGAGCCGGATCCGCCGCTCGCGCCCGTGACGTCCAGGGTCAGGGACGGCTTGGGGCTGTTGCTCGGTGTGCAGGTGGTCGTCGTACCGAGCGCCTTGATGGTGAGCACGGCTGCCGTGAAGGTGACCTTGCCGGACTTCTTCGGGGTGTAGGTGCCGCTCAGGTCGCTGATCTTGATGGGCGTGTTGGCGGGTATCGCGGCCGGGTTGGCGGGGCCGGTCACGGCGAGCGTGCCGCTGTCGGCGCCGCCGAGCCTGATGGTGGCGCTCGGGTTCATCGCACCCTTGCCGAGCTCGACCGGGCTGGAGGAGACGCCTTTCTGCCAGCTCATCGTGATCGTGTAGCCGCTGCCGCTCTTGACGCCCTTGATGTCGATGGGCGAGACGGCGCTCTTGTCACCGATCGGCGTCTTGCACTGGTAGTCGACGTTCACGACCTCGGCGTGGGCCATGGGTGCGGCCAGCAGCAGCGCGGAGCCGGCCAGGGCCGCGGCGGACGCGAACGCGGCGGTTCGTTTCGGGTACACGGCCCACCTCTTTCCTGACGGCGCATCAGATGGGCCGTCAAGGTACGCCCGGGGTCGTGAGGAAGGAAGACACGGCGCACACCGGAGTTGTGACGATCCCGCGTGCGGTGGTGGCGCGGCACCGGCCGGCATCGCTCAGGGCACGCGAGGTACCCGCTCCGGAAGAGGTGGGGGCGGCGGGGGCGAGAATCGCCCGACCCCGCCCGGAGGACCTACGCCGGAGCGCCCAGCTCCGCCCACACCGTCTTGCCCGACGCCCCGGCGGTACGGACGACCCCCCAGTCCAGGCACAGCCGCTGAACAATGAACATGCCATGACCGCCCGGCCGTCCGGCACGGTGCGGGGTGCGCGGCGCGGGCTGACCGCTGCCACGGTCGGTGACCTCTATGCGGATCACCTTGTTGTCGCAGGCCAGAACCAGCTCATCGGGCCCCTCCGCATGCAGACAGGCGTTGGTGACCAGCTCGGAGACGACCAGTAGCACGTCCTCGGCGGCAGCCCGCTGATCGGCGGACGCGGCGGGCAGCCAGCCCCACGCGTACAACGCCTCGCGGGTGAAGTCACGGGCGAGCGGCACGACACCGCTCTCGCCGTCCAGGCGCAGCCGTCGCTCCTGGCGGGGCTTGCGCCCACCCTCCGTCGGCACGGACGGCACCGCTGCCTTCGCGGACACGCCCGCCTCCGACGTACCCCCCCGGGACGCCCCGGAAGCGCCGCTGGGCTCCGGGCCGCGGTCGCCCGGCGAGTAAGGCCGGGTGGTGCTCATCAGCGCTTCACCTCACCGATTCACCGTTCACGATTCAGAAGTCGTTCATATAGATCTTGCTGCCCATCTCTGTACACACCAACGAGTCACCCGTACAGGCCGACCGATACCGGCCGATCCCCATCAGCACCGTGGGTACCGACGTATTCCAGCCGGTTCCGCTCGGTTCCCGCTCGGTTCCCGCCCGCACCCGACAGACCCGACCGGCGGCCCGCCGTGTCCGCCGATGCCTTTCGGTACGTACGTCGCACGCCGGCCGTTCGCCGGTTCCCGATGTTCCCGCACCTTGGGACCGACAGGTTCAGGATGTCTCCTGCCCGGGCGAGCCGGGGCGACACCCCTCCGTTGGGCGTGGCCACTGCGGACGCCGGAGTTCAGCCGGACTCGCCCGCCAGGGCCTCCTCGACGGATGCGTGGACGGTGAAGACCGCCTCCGCCCCCGTGATCTCGAACACACGCGCAACGACCGGCAACATGCCCGCCAGGTGCACGCCGCCCCCGGCGGCCTCCGCCCGCAACCGCGCACCGAGGAGCACGTTCAGCCCCGTGGAGTCACAGAACTCCAGCCGTGAGCAGTCCACGACGAGGCGCGAGAAGCCCTTGTCGAGAAGGTCGTCGAGGGGTTCCCGCAACAGATCGGCGGTGTGGTGATCGAGCTCACCCGCCGGTGTCACTACGGCGCTGGAACCCTCTTCCCGCACCTCCACCAGAAGCCGGCCCGACTGTGCGCTGCCGACCGTCCCGCGGTCCATGCCGTGTCTCTCCCGAGGTCGTGGCTGCTGCCTGTTGCCCTGCTGTCGCCCGGCCGGAGCCAGGTTGATGCCCTCGAACACTACGCCTTCCACACGCACTCCGACACCCGAACAACCCTACACAAACGGACATAACCTACCAAAATGCACTTGCGGCACTCATGCGGAAGCGGGTAGGGCTAGTACGTACACGCACCCGACACGGCCGGCTTTGGAGGCGCCGCACACCGCAGTGCACGCACGGCTTCGGCAGCCTTATGCCGAGAACGATGGAGGACACCCATGTCACCCCGGCTCGACGCATCGCATACCCGGACGGCGACGTCGACACCCCCACCGGAACAACTGGATCCCATCGATCCCGCGGATCCCATCGAGGGACTCCCCGAGATCCCCCCGTACGACGAGATCGCCCCTCTCGACGCGCGCGCCCTCTCCAAGACCCTGTTCGAGCGACTGGAGTCACTGGAGGAAGGGACGCACGAGTACGCGTACGTCCGCAACACCCTCGTCGAACTCAACCTCGCCCTGGTCAAGTTCGCCGCCTCCCGCTTCCGCTCCCGCAGCGAGCCGATGGAGGACATCATCCAGGTCGGCACCATCGGCCTGATCAAGGCGATCGACCGCTTCGAACTCTCTCGCGGCGTGGAGTTCCCCACGTTCGCGATGCCAACCATCATCGGCGAGATCAAGCGCTTCTTCCGCGACACCTCGTGGTCCGTACGCGTCCCGCGCCGGCTCCAGGAGCTCCGGCTCGACCTGGCGAAGGCCGGCGACGAGCTGGCCCAGAAGCTCGACCGCGCGCCGACACCGGTCGAACTCGCCGAGCGCCTGGGCATCTCCACCGACGAGGTCATCGAGGGCATGGCCGCCTCGAACGCGTACACCGCCTCCTCGCTGGACGCCCAGCCCGAGGAGGACGACACCGAGGGCGCGCTCGCGGACCGCATCGGCTACGAGGACCACGGGCTCGAGGGCATCGAGTACGTGGAGTCGCTCAAGCCGCTGATCGCCGAACTCCCGGCCCGTGACCGGAAGATCCTCTCCCTCCGGTTCGTGGCCAACATGACCCAGTCGGAGATCGGCGAGGAACTCGGCATCTCTCAGATGCACGTGTCGCGACTGCTGTCGCGCACTCTGGTGCGGCTCCGCAAGGGGCTGACCGTCGACGAGTGAGGTCCGCGAGGTTTCTCCGGGCGGCCCGGAGAGACCTCGTTCACCTCCTCCCCCGTCACACGTCGTCGCCGAAGAGATCCTTCGCGGAGGAGGCGTGGACGGCCCTCTGGGCCCACACCTCTAGACGGTCCAGATCGGCGCAGGAGGTGACCTTCTCCCGGACGGCCTCCGGCACGTCGATGCCGCGCCACTGCAGGATCCGGAGCACCATCGACGCACGCTCCTGCTCGACACCCAGTTCGATGCCCTCTTCGCGACCCTCGTCCCGGCCCTCTTGGCGTACCTGCTCGGCCAGCGGGTGCCGCCAGAAGTACTGCATCGCCGTCATCAGGTCCCTCCACATCTGCTGCGCCTGGGGGTCACCCAGGCAAGAGTCGACGAACTGCACGAAGGCCGCGGCGCTGTCCGCGTCAATGGTCCGCAGGGCGGTCGCCAGGGACTCCAGTATGCGGCCGGCATGTGGCCCCCGCCCGTGTGTCATCGCCGAGAGCACCGCAAGGGGTACGTCCCGCTGAGCCTCTCGGGTGTCGGCGATCAAGGGCACATTGTCCGGGCTGAGTACGAGTGGGCGTACGGTCAGCGAGGGGAACTCCCGGACACCGAGATGAATGGGCTCCGCCGCCCAGCGAGCGGTGGCGACGCTCTGGGTGATGACGATGAGCACCGGCTCGCAGCGGTACTTGGCGTGCAGGTAGCTGAGGTAGTACGGCCAGCTGCCCCGCTTGCCCTCGTCCTTCTTCCCCTGCGACTCCACGACGATGAGATACGTGCCCTCGTCGGTGTCCGCCCGCATCAGCGTGTCCACGCGCCGCTCGACCGGCTCGATCTCGGTGAGGTCCACGTTCATCCCGGCGAACTCGCGCGGCTCGGGGAAGGGAACGCCCAAGACGTCCTGGATGGCCCTGGTCAGCAATGCAGGGTCCTTCTGGAAGATGCGATGCAGTGCCTCGTGCGACGAGCCGACCATCGGCTCTCCTTTCTGTCCGATGTGATCAACGAGCTACGCCGACGCCAGGTCACACCACACGTACTTCCCCCGACTCCCGTGCCGGGACAGTGGCTGCCAGCCCCACAGGTCGGCGCACGCGCGCGTGAGCGCCATGCCGCGACCGTTCTCGGCGTCGGTGAGCTCGTCCAGCCGACCCGGAGGGTGGGGCGGCGCCGGGTCGGCGTCCCACGCGCCGACCCGCAGCACGCCGTCCGACCAGCGCACCCGCAGGTCTGCGGGCCCCTTGGTGTGCAGCACGGCGTTCGAGACCAGCTCCGAGGCGATGAGCTCGGCGGTGTCCGCGAGGCGGATCAGGCCGTGGATGGTCAGGATCAGGCGCAGGGTGCGGCGACAGACGGGGACGGCTCGGGGGTCGTTGGGGATGGAGAGGCAGTACTCCCAGGGTTCGGGCATGTGTCGGCTCCAGGTGATGAGGAATGGGGGCGCGGGCGGTGGCATGCCGCAGCCGCCATGGCAGGACGGCGCGATGCGCTTCCGCTCCGTGTGCACTGCGTCACCGACAGTATTTCCTAACATTAGGAAGGTGCAAGCCGTTGCCCTATTCTGACCCTCGAACGAGCTACGTCATGAGGGCAGTTGAGACGAGGAGGCGTCGCTTGCCGCCTAAGAGGCATCTCACGGCTCGCAGGGTGCGATTGGGCGCTGAACTGCGCAAACTGCGTGAGGCGACGGGCATGAAAGCCCGGGAAGCCGCAGCACTGCTCGGTGCTGACGCAGTACAGATAAGCCAGATCGAGTCCGGAGTGGCAGGCGTGAGCGCGGAACGCGTCCGCCGCCTGGCAGCCCATTACGCCTGTGCGGATGAGGGGTTGGTCGAGGCACTGGTGGCCATGGCCACCGACCGCACACGAGGCTGGTGGGAGGAATACCGAGGCGTCCTCCCACCCGTGTTCCTGGACACGGCCGAGGTCGAACACCACGCGACGTTCCTTCGGGAGGTCGTGATCACACACGTTCCCGGACTCCTGCAGACCGCCGACTATGCACGAGCCGTGTACGCATTCATGATGCCGGGCCTGCCCGAGACCGAGTTGACGCCTCGCGTCGAACACCGCATGCGACGACGCGCCGTCATCGAAGGTGACAGCGCCACCCCCTACGAGACCATCGTCCACGAGTTCGCCCTGCGTATCCGCGTAGCAGACCGCCAGGCGTCACGCGCTCAACTGCTCAGAATCCTGGATCAGATCGAGCAGGGACACGCAACCGTCCGCCTCATCCCCACCGATCAGGACGGCTTCGCCGGAGCCGGGGCTTCGATGATGTACGTGGGTGGAGCGGTGCCTCGATTGGATACCGGCCTGCGGGACGCTCCCACCGGAACCGCATTCATCGACGCGGAGCCCCAACTGGCCCAGCTTCGAACGCTCTTCCGTAAGGTGGAGAAGGCAACGCTGGACCCCGTTGCATCGCGGGACTTCATCCACCGCCTGACGAAGGAGCTGTGAGGCACCCCATGGATCGCCCCCTGCGCTGGCAGAAGTCCACGTTCTCCGATGGCGGCGACGGCAATACCTGCGTCGAGCTGGCCGCCACCCCCACCACCCGCCACCTCCGCGAAAGCGACGACCCCTCCACCGAACTCATCACGACCACCGCACCGCTGGCCCACCTCATACGCGGCCTGAAGTCGGGCGGGTTGAGCATGCGTTAGGTACCCGTACTCATGCGCCCGCCTCGCCCACGCAGCGAGGGTGGCGGAATGAACCTGCCCGTAGCCCCGCCGGCCTTCGACGCCACGACAGGCCCCCATCGCCACCACCATGCCGACCGGGGCGCCGACATCGGAGCCGGGTGTGGCCTGGTACTCCTGGAGCTGATCGCCCTGGTGGTGATCTTCGGGCTCTGGTTCCTCTCAGGGTTCAACCTCGACCCAGCCAAGACCGTGCACACCGACTCGTTATGGGGATACCTGGCCGCCGCCGGCGGAGTCGCGGTCCTCGCCGTCGTGGCGGCCGGCGTCGCCGCCCGGGCCGGAGCCGTCGTGACCGTCGTCACCCAGGGCATCATGGCGGCCCTGATCTGCGTCATCCTCTTCGGCGGGGCCGCGGCGCAGTCCCACCAGGACAAGTTGTGCCACGACATACCGACGGCCTCAGGGTGCAACGGCTAGGCACGTGCTCGTCGGCCGGGAGGGCGAGAAGACGTGGACGTGTATGAAGCCGTTGACAGTCGCCGCGCAGTGCGGGCGTTCAGCGACGAGCCGGTACCCAAAGAGACCCTGGAACGGGTACTGACGGCGGCGTCGCGAGCTCCGTCGAGCGGGAACCTCCAGCCGTGGCATGTGTATGTCGTGACCGGCGAGCCCTTGGCCGAACTGAAGAGGCGCGCGACGGCCAGGGCACTGGCGCGAGATCCGGGTGATGAGCACTGAGGGCGGAAGGGCTGCACAGCTGTCCGCAGGTGATGTGGACGATGTATCGCAAGACCGTCGGTCGGACAGTGGGAGCCGATGAAGGGCTCGTGCTGTTCTGCGGTGTCGCGGTGGGATTCGAGAAGGAAGGCGTGCCACCGCTGCGTACGGGACGGGTGGACGTGGCGGAAACGGTGAGTTTCATCGGGGCGTGACCGCCAGGCAGCCAAGATGCCCTTCGAGCCCCGCCTCTACTTGCCGCGGACCTCGGCGAGGGTGTGTGCGACAAGGGCGTTGGCGTGGCCGTGGCCCAGTCCGTGCTCGGTCTTGAGCCAGCTCACGAGCTCCATGTGCTTGGTCAGGGGTGACGAGCCGATGAGGTTCTTCCACTCCGCTATCGGGCGGCCGTATTTCTTCTCGATGGAGGGGAAGTAGCTGGCCGGGCCCTTGACGGGGTCAGTCATGTCGGCGGTGTCCCGTCTGTCCGAGGCGGTGTTGTCGCAGGTATGACCGGTGGACGCGGCTGGTGTCATCGGTCACGGAAAGTGTGCTGCGTCACACCTCCCCTACGCGTCCGTCCTCGAGCAGGGCTTCACGATCACCGGGCAGGAGTTCCACAGCTCCACCCCGGCCGTGAGCAATTCCAGCACCGCGCGTTGCTCGTCGGGAGTCCATGCGGTGCACTCGCCTCCGAACAGCTTGTCGTAGGCGCTGTTGTGCAGCGCGCTCTGCCGGGGCAGCCGGTGCGGCTCACCGAGTCCTCGGGCCAGGTCTTCGAAGAAGTTCCACGCCTCCAGGACCGCGCCCGAGGGGACGCGCCGGCGCGTCGGGGCCGCCAGCCAGTGCTGGACACGGACGAGTTCCAGCGTGCCGGCCTCGGAAGTGGCCAGTCTCCGCCCCCTCCGGCTCGCATACGCCCGCGCCTGCCGAACAGTCGCGAAGACCGGCACCTGACAGTGCTCGGCTGCCGGCAGCGCCAGCACCCGATCAGGTTCGTCGTCCCCGCCACCGATCCACAGCACCACCCCGCCGCGGCCGAGCGCCCGCACCCGATACGGATAGAGGCCCCCGTCCCCACCGCGGCGTCCGCCCGCGAACACATCTGCCGTCTCGATCTTCGCCACGCGCTCACCCTGGCACGCCGCACGGGAACCCGCCGCGGAATTCAGTTCCTCTCCCGGCGGACCCGCTTCAGCTCACGGTCGACGGCCCAGGCGTCGGCGACCGGGCCGAGGTGGCCGAGCTTGTCGGGGTTGATGACCGTGCGGATGGTCTGGATCTGCCCGTCGAGCACGTCGAGGGCCAGCGTGTGCAGGACCTTGCCGTCCCGGTCACGGAAGACGGCGCCGGGCTGGCCGTTGACCTCGCACGGCTCGAACGACACGTCGATCCGGGCCAGCCAGGGGAAGACGGAGGCGAGCAGCCGGGCCACGTTCACCGCCCCCGTGACGGCCCTGGCCAGCTGCGGGGCCTTGCCGCCGCCGTCCCCCACCAGTTGGACGTCGGCGGCCAGCAGGTCCTGCAGCGCGCCCACGTCGCCGTCCTTCAACGCGTCGAAGAACCGCGCCGCCAGTTCCTGCCGCTCCCGGCGGTCCGCTTCGAAACGTGGCCGCCCGGCCCGCATGTGCCGCCGGGCCCGCACCAGCAACTGCCGGCACGCATCCTCCGAACGCCCCACCGCCGCGGCGACCTCGTCGAATCCGAAGGCGAACACCTCCCGCAGCACGAACACCGACCGTTCCAGCGGGCTGAGCCGCTCCAGCAGCACAAGCGCCGCCATCGAGACCGAGTCGGCCAGTTCCGCCGAGCGCGCCGGATCCTGGTACGGGTCACTGAGCAGCGGCTCGGGGAACCACGGGCCCACGTACGCCTCCCGCCGCACGCGCGCGGAGCGCAGCACGTCGATCGAGACCCGGGTCACCGTGGCGGAGAGGAAGGCCTTCGCCGACGTGGGCGGGGTCGTCGAGCCGTCGAGGCGCAGCCAGGTCTCCTGCACCGCGTCCTCGGCCTCGCTCACGCTGCCCAGAATCCGGTAGGCGATCGAGAACAGCAGCGGCCGCAGCTCCTCGAACTCCTCCGCCTTCTGCACCTTGTTCACCCCGAAGTTCACCCCGAAGTCCACGCCGCACCCCTCCCCTTGGCACCTTCTCACCCGGCCGTGCTCGGCTCACGCCGTCTCAGTGGAACTGTCCGGGCTCGTAGTCGCCGGCCGGCTGCCGGCTGATGATGTTCAGCCGGTTCACCGAGTTCATGAAGGAGACCAGGATCACCAGGGCGGTGAGCTGTTCCTCGTCGTAGTGCTTGGCGGCGTCCGCCCACACCTCGTCGCTGACGCCCTTGGCCGCGTCCGCGACCCGGGTCCCCTCCTCCGCCAGCGCCAGCGCGGCACGCTCGGCCTCGGTGAAGACGGTGGCCTCCCGCCACGCCGCCACCAGGTTCAGCCGCACCGGGGTCTCACCGGCCGCGGCGGCGTCCTTGGTGTGCATGTCGACGCAGACGGCGCAGCCGTTGATCTGGCTGACGCGCAGCGCCACCAGTTCCTGCGTCGCGGCCGGCAGCGGCGAGTCCTTGAGTGCCTTGCCCGTCGACATGAAGTACTTGATGATCTTGCCGGCGGTGGGGCTGGCGAAGTAGTTCAGTCGCGCGTCCATGAGGTGTTCCTCCTCGGTCCTGAGTGGCTACACCCCCGAGACGAGACAGCCCGGCCCCCTGTGACATGGGCGAGTGTGACCCGCGTCTCCCTGACGCCGACACATGCGCCGTCAGACCACCGGCACGCCCCGCCGCCAGACCTGGCTCACCAGAGGCACCCCCGGCCGGTACGCCAGGTGCACATGGCTCGGCGCGTCCAGCAGGGTCAGATCGGCGTACGCGCCGGGGGTGAGGCGGCCGATGTCGTCGCGGCGCAACGCCGCCGCCCCGCCCGCCGTGGCCGACCACACCGCCTCGTCCGGGGTCATCCCCATGTCCCGTACCGCGAGGGCGACGCAGAAGGGGACCGAGGAGGTGAAGGACGAGCCGGGATTGCAGTCCGTGGACAGGGCGACCGTGACGCCCGCGTCCAGCAGCCGGCGGGCGTCGGGCCACTCCGCGCGGGTGGAGAACTCGGCGCCGGGCAGCAGCGTGGCCACCGTGCGGCCGCCCGCCAGGGCGTCGACGTCCGCGTCCGTGAGGTGGGTGCAGTGGTCGGCGCTGGCCGCGTCCAGTTCGACCGCCAGTTGCACGCCGGGGCCGTAGGAGAGCTGGTTGGCGTGGATACGGGGGTGCAGGCCCTTCGCCCTGCCCGCGGTGAGGATCGCCCTCGCCTGGTCGCCGTCGAAGGCGCCCTTCTCGCAGAAGACGTCGATCCAGCGGGCGTGCGGGGCGCAGGCGTCGAGCATCTCGCCGGTGACCAGGGCCACGTAGGCGGCCGGATCGTCGGCGTAGTCGGGGGAGACGATGTGCGCGCCGAGGTAGGTGACCTCGTCCGTGTGGGCGGACGCGATGCGCAGGGCGCGGGACTCGTCCTCGACCGTCAGGCCGTAGCCCGACTTGGTCTCGAAGGTGGTGGTGCCCTGACGGAGGGCCTCGCTCAGGTAACGGGTGAGGTTCGCCTCCAGTTCCGCGTCCGTCGCCGCCCGCGTCGCCGCGACCGTCGTGCGGATGCCGCCCGCGCTGTAGGGGCGGCCGGACATGCGGGCGTTGAACTCCGCGGTGCGGTCGCCCGCGAACACCAGGTGGGAGTGGGAGTCGACGAAGCCCGGCAGCACCGCCCGGCCGCCCGCGTCGACCCGGTTGTCAGTGGCGGGTGCTTTCCTGGATTCACCGGTCCACGCGACGCGGTCGCCGTCGATGACGACGGCCGCGTCCTGGATCAGACCGAGGGGAGACCTGTCACCGAGGGAGGGGTCGTTGGTGACCAGGGTGGCGATGTTGGTGATGGCGGTGCTGCTGCTCATGGCGTCCTCATGGGTGATGGGGGTCGGGCGTCTGCTCAGCCGCGCAGGGCTTCGATCGCGTCCGCCAGCGCCGTCGGCACCTCCGGTACGAGGGCGTGGACGCCGTCCCGTACGACGTGCCGCCCCGCCACGATCGTGTGCCGTACGTCCGCTGCCGTCGCGGCGAATACGGCCGTCTCGGCGCCCAGCCGGGGCAGCGGCCCGGCCGTCCTGACGGAGTCGAGCGCGACCGTCGTGAGGTCGGCGAGCGCCCCGGCCTCGATGGTGCCCGCGCCGTCCCAGCCCAGCGCCGCGTGACCGTCCGCCGAGGCCGCGCGCAGCAGGGCGGCGGCGGTCCAGTGGCCCCGCGCGCGGGTGCGCAGCCGCTCGTTCAGCTCCATCGCGCGCGCCTCCTCGAGCAGGTCGATGACGGCGTGACTGTCGGAACCGAGGGAGAGCGGGGAGCCGGCGCGCTGGAGGGCCGCGGCGGGGCCGATGCCGTCCGCGAGGTCGCGTTCGGTCGTCGGGCACATGCAGGTGCCGGTGCGCGAGGCGCCGATCAGGGCGATGTCCTCGTCGGTGAGGTGGGTGTTGTGCACACCGGTGGTGCGCGGGCCGAGGACACCGTGGTCGGCGAGGAGGCGGGCGGGGGTGCACCCGTGCGCCGCGAGGCAGGCGTCGTTCTCGGCGGTCTGCTCCGACAGGTGCACGTGCAGCGGGGCCCGCCGCTCCTCGGCCCACCGTGCCACCGTCGCCAACTGGTCGGCGGGCACGGCCCGTACGGAGTGAATCGCCGCCCCGATCCGCGCGTGATCCCGCTCCTTGAGAACTGAACAGCGTTCGGCCCAGGCTTCGGCGGTCCCGTCGGAGAAGCGGAGCTGGTGACTGTTGGGCAGCTCTCCGAAGCCGGAGGACAGGTAGCAGGTGTCGAGGAGGGTGATCCGGACACCGGCCTCGGCGGCGGCCGCGATCAGGGCCTCGCCCATGGCGTTGGGATCGGCGTACGGGGTGCCGCCGGGGGCGTGGTGCACGTAGTGGAACTCGCCGACCGCCGTGACACCGGCCAGCGCCATCTCGGCGTACACGGCGCGGGCCAGGGCGTGGTACGTGTCCGGGGTGAGCCGGTCCGCGAAGGAGTACATCACCTCGCGCCAGGTCCAGAAGGTGCCGGAGCCGACCTGGACGGTGCCGCGCAGGGCGCGGTGGAAGGCGTGGCTGTGGGCGTTCGCCAGGCCCGCCAGGGTCAGGCCCCGGAGGATCTCCGCGCCCGGCGGCGGGGTCCGTGTCTCCGTGCGGACGGCCGTGATCCTGCCGTCGGCCACCTCCAGGAGCACCCCGGGCTCGACGTGGGTGTCGAGCCAGGCGTGCTCCAGCCAGTACGTCCGCGTCGGCTCAGTCGTCGTCACGTGCGGGCCAGCCCTTCCAGTACGTCGGCGAGCGCGGTCACCCCGGCCACGCAGTCGTCCTCGGTGGCGAACTCGGCCGGGGAGTGCGAGACGCCGGTGGGGTTGCGTACGAACAGCATGGCGGTCGGGATGCTCCCGGAGAGGATCCCGGCGTCGTGTCCGGCGCCGGTGCCCAGCACGGGTACCCGCAGGTCCGTGTCCCTGCCCAGGATGCGGGTGAGTTCGTCGCGCAGGGCGTGGTCGAACTCGACGACCGGCGTGAAGGACTCGCGGACGACGTCGAGGTCGACACCGTGCGCGGCGGCGTACTCGCGCGCGGACTTCTCCACGCCCGTGACCACCGTGTCGAGGGTCTCCTGGTCCGCGGCGCGGGAGTCGAGCCAGCCGCGCACCAGGGAGGGAATGGCGTTGACCCCGTTCGGCTCCACCGTGATCTTGCCGAAGGTGGCCACGGCACCGGCGAGTTCGGCCTCCCGGCGGGCGGCGAGCACGGTCTCGGCGTACGACAGCATCGGGTCGCGGCGGTCCACCAGCCGGGTGGTGCCGGCGTGGTTGGCCTCGCCGCGGAAGTCGAAGCGCCATCGTCCGTGCGGCCAGATGGCACTGGCGATGCCGACCCGGTCGCCGGACAGGTCGAGCGCCCGGCCCTGTTCGACGTGCAGTTCGACGAAGGCGCCGATCCGGGCGAGTCGGTCCGGGTCGGGTCCGATGGCATCGGGGTCGTATCCGGCGGCCTCCATGGCCCGGGGCAGTGTGATGCCTTCGCCGTCGGTCAGCCGGTGCGCCTGTTCGGCGGTGAGCTGCCCGGCGGTGAGCCGCGAGCCGACGCAGGCGAGGCCGAACCGGGCGCCCTCCTCGTCGCCGAAGTTGACGACGGCCAGGGGCTTGGTGAGCCGCACTCCCCTGCCGCGCAGTTCGTCGAGGGCGGCGAAGGAGGACACGACCCCGAGGGGCCCGTCGAAGGCCCCTCCGTCCGGCACGGAGTCCAGGTGCGACCCGGTGACGACGGCGTCCCCGGCGGCCGGGTCCCCCAGCCAGGCCCACTGGTTGCCGTTCCGGTCGACCTCGTACGCCAGCCCGCGGGTCTCCGCCTGCTCCTTGAACCAGGCGCGGCAGTCGGTGTCGGCCCCGGTCCAGGCGTAGCGGCGGTAGCCGCCGGAGGCGGAGCTGCGGCCGATCGGCAGCAGCTCCGCCCACATGCTGTGGAAGGTCACGCCTGGTCACCCTCGCGCATCGGCACCCGCACCCCGCGCTCCTGCGCAACGGACTCCGCGATGTCGTACCCGGCGTCCACGTGCCGGATGACACCCATGCCCGGGTCGTTGGTGAGGACGCGGCGGATCTTCTCCCCGCCGAGCTTCGTGCCGTCGGCGACGGTGACCTGCCCGGCGTGGAGGGACCGTCCCATGCCGACGCCGCCGCCGTGGTGGATGGACACCCAGGAGGCCCCGGAGGCCACGTTGACCATGGCGTTGAGCAGCGGCCAGTCGGCGATCGCGTCGGAGCCGTCGAGCATGGCCTCGGTCTCGCGGTACGGGGAGGCCACGGACCCGCAGTCCAGGTGGTCGCGGCCGATGGCCAGGGGGGCCGCCAGCTCACCGGAGGCCACCATGTCGTTGAAGCGCTCGCCGGCCTTGTCGCGCTCGCCGTAGCCGAGCCAGCAGATGCGGGCGGGCAGGCCCTGGAAGTGGACCCGCTCGCCGGCCATCTTGATCCAGCGGTGCAGGGACTCGTTCTCCGGGAAGAGTTCCAGGATCGCCTTGTCGGTCTTGGCGATGTCGGCGGGGTCGCCGGAGAGGGCCGCCCAGCGGAAGGGGCCCTTGCCCTCGCAGAACAGCGGGCGGATGTAGGCGGGGACGAAGCCGGGGAAGGCGAACGCGCGGTCGTATCCGGCCAGCTGGGCCTCGCCGCGGATGGAGTTGCCGTAGTCGAAGACCTCGGCGCCGGCGTCCTGGAAGCCGACCATGGCCTCGACGTGCCGGGCCATCGACTCACGGGCGCGGGTGGTGAAGCCGGCCGGGTCCTTGGCGGCGGCGTCGGCCATGTCCTCGAAGGCGACACCGACCGGCAGGTAGGACAGCGGGTCGTGGGCGGAGGTCTGGTCGGTGACGATGTCGATCGGGGCGTTCATCGCGAGGAGCTGCGGGACCAGTTCCGCCGCGTTGCCGAGGACGCCGATGGACAGCGGACGGCGGGCGTCGCGGGCCTCGGTGGCCAGCTGGAGGGCGTGGTCCAGGCTGTCGGCCTTGACGTCGAGGTAGCGGTGCTCGATGCGGCGGTCGATGGCGCGCGGGTCGCAGTCGACGCAGATGGCCACGCCGTCGTTCATGGTGACCGCGAGGGGCTGGGCGCCGCCCATGCCGCCGAGGCCGGCGGTGAGGGTGATGGTCCCGGCGAGGGTGCCGCCGAACTTCTTGGCGGCGACGGCGGCGAAGGTCTCGTAGGTGCCCTGGAGGATGCCCTGGGTGCCGATGTAGATCCAGGAGCCGGCGGTCATCTGGCCGTACATGGTCAGGCCGAGGGCCTCCAGACGGCGGAACTCCTCCCAGTTGGCCCAGTCGCCGACGAGGTTGGAGTTGGCGATGAGGACGCGCGGGGCCCATTCGTGGGTCTGCATGACGCCGACCGGGCGGCCGGACTGGACGAGCATGGTCTCGTCCTGCTTCAGGGTGCGGAGCGTGCGCACCATGGCGTCGAAGGAGCGCCAGTCACGGGCCGCCTTGCCGGTGCCGCCGTAGACGACGAGCTTGTCGGGGTGTTCGGCGACCTCCGGGTCGAGGTTGTTCTGGAGCATCCGCAGGGCGGCCTCCTGCTGCCAGCCCAGGGCGCTCAGTTCCGTACCGCGCGGGGCTCGTACTGGGCGGGGTCCCGACATCGTCTGCCTCCTCCTGTTACCGCTTCTATTCAAATCATGTCCGCCTGAATAGAGCTAGTCAATAGACCGGGGCGCCAAGTCGGTGCCGCATGGGTGTATGGCTGAAGTACCGGAGGAACAGGTACGTACACCAACGAAGGCGGGGAAAACCGTGCAGCAGGACATCGGCGCAACAGGGGAAGGCCGCGCGGCCCGGCGGGACGAGGCGGTGCGGGCCGCCGTGCGGCAGGGGCTGCTCGGCCCCGGCGTCGTGGGACTGCTGGACGTGACCGGCATCCGGGAGTCGGCGGCCGAGCTGCGCGCGGCGTTCGAGGCGGTGTCGGCGCCGGGAACCCCGGTGCTGCACGCCTTCGCGGTGAAGGCGACCCCGTTGGTGCCGGTGCTGCGGCTGCTGCACGAGGCGGGGATCGGCGCGGAGGTGGCCAGCCCCGGCGAGCTGGCCCTGGCGCGGGCGGCGGGGGTCCCGCCGGAGCGGATCGTGCTGGACTCGCCCGCCAAGACACCGCAGGAGCTTCGGGAGGCGCTGCGGGCCGGGATCACCGTCAACGCGGACAACCCGCAGGAGCTGGCCCGCATCGACGCCGCGGTGCGGACCGCGCCCAGCCGCTCCCCGCTCGGGATCCGGGTCAATCCGCAGATCGGCGGGGGCACGATCGAGGCGACCTCCACGGCGACGGAGACCTCGAAGTTCGGGGTGGCGCTGCGCGACGAGGGGGCCCGGGAGTGGGTCGTGCGGGCGTACCTGGACCGGCCCTGGCTGACCCGGCTGCACGCGCACACCGGCTCGCAGGGCGTCCCGCTGTCGCTGATGGCACGGGGAGTGGCGGAGACGTACGGGCTCGCCGAGGAGATCAACGCGCGCGCGGGACGGCGGCAGGTCGACACGCTCGACATCGGCGGCGGCCTGCCGGTGAACTTCCACTCCGACGCGACCGCACCGACGTACGCGCAGTACGCCCGGCTGCTGCGCGAGGAGGTCCCGGGGCTGTTCGACGGGCGGTACGGACTGGTGACGGAGTTCGGCCGGTCACTGCTGGCCAAGCACGGGACGACCCTCGCCCGGGTGGAGTACACCAAGAGCGCGGGCGGGCGACGGGTGGCGGTGACCCACGCGGGCGTACAGGTGGCGGCGCGGACGGTGTACGTGCCGGGGACGTGGCCGCTGAGGATCGCCGCCTACGACGCGGAGGGACGGCCGAAGACGGGGCCCGAGGTCGTCCAGGACATCGCCGGGCCGGCCTGCTTCTCGGGCGACCTGCTCGCGCAGGAGCGCGCCCTGCCGCTGCTGGAGCAGGGCGACCACGCGGCGGCACTGGACACCGGCGCCTACTGCTTCGCCTCCCACTACGCCTACAACTCCCTTTCCCGGCCGGGCGTTTACGGCTTCACTCCGGACGGTGCGGGAGGCGTTGCGTTCGTGACGGTGCGCGAACCGCAGACGGTCGAGGAGATCGTGTCCGAATCCGGAGGGGCGCATGTCACCGCCCTCACCACCCTCGGGGCGTCCGGGCGCCGTTGACGCACGCCCACGTTCACTCGATCAAGTGGGATGACATCAGGGCAAGTTGACCCACACTAGTACCCCGGAAGCATGTTCCACCGGAAAATGCCAGAAGGCTCACCTGCCACGCACACGTTGCGTAGTGTCTGCGTCACTCAGCCGGAGTCCCAGGCGGGAGGGGAGCCCTACGGTGCCCGGAATCGACGAGTGCTTGCTGGAAGCGATGCGCCTGCCCGGTGCCCGGGGGGCGGCGCTGGTGGACTGGACGAGCGGGCTGGCACTGGGCACGGTCGGGGACTCCCCCGGCGGTGACCACGAGACCACCGCGGCCGAGGCGGCGGAGCTGGCCCGGCTGGCCGCGGAGCACGGGGCGTTCGCCGCCGCCGGGGACGCCGGGGACGAGCATCCACCGGTCGAGGACCTGATCATCAGCAACCGGGACAGCTACCACCTGCTGCGGTTCGTGGACACGTCGTTCGACAGCACGGTGCTGCTGCACCTGTGGCTGACCCGCGAGGACGGCAACCTCGCCCTCGCCCGGATCCGGCTCGGCGAGATGGCTGCCGGGCTGGTGCTGGGATGACCATGGTCAGAACGCCAACGCCGCCGCCCCTGCCCGTGCGGGACAGAGCAGCCGAACGGGAGTGGGACCGCGCCGCCCTCTCCCCGATGCTGACCCGGCTCGCGGAGGAGCGGGCCACCGGTGTCCTCGTCCGCGAGCACGGCACCCTGCACCTCGCCGAGGGCCGGGTGGTGCACGCCGAGAGCCCTCTCGCCCCGGGTCTCGGCCTGCTCCTCACGGCCCACGGCACGCTGGCGCCGGCCACCTGGCGGCAGGCCGCGGAACGGGCCGGCGACGCGCCCGGCGCGGCCCGTCTGCTGCTCGGCGCCGGACAGCTGACGGCGGGCGCCCTGGAGCTGTGCCACCTGGGCGCGGTGTTCGACGCCGGGTACTTCGCCCTGGCCCCGAGCAGCAGCCCCGGCCACTTCCGGTACGGGCCCGTGACCGCCCCGGCCACCCTGCGCCCGGTCCCGGTCACCGTGCTGGAGCGGGAGACCCTGCGCCGCCGTCTGCTGCTGCACCGCGTCTGGCCGGAGCCGGCGACCGACAGCGCGCCGCTGATCCGGGCCGCACCGCTCTCCGCCCCGCAGGTCACGCCCCGCCAGCGCGCGGTCCTGGCCCGCGTGGACGGGGTCCGCACGGCGGCGGGCATCGCGCTGGAGCTGGGCCGGCCCGCCTTCCACACGCTGATGGACGTACGACGCCTGGCGGCGGCGGGCCTGGTGGCGCCGGACCCGGCGGTGCCCGCCCCGCCCGCTCTCCCACCGCCCCCACCCCCGGTCACCGACCCCGACATCGCGCTGCTGAAGAGGCTCAGGGATGCGCTGGAGGCCCTTTGAACGGCACCGCCCCGCCGAGAGGAGACATCTGATGGCGGCCGAGCCAGAGATCCACGTGATCCTGGACGAACTACGACGACTGCGCAGCCGCGTCCCCCAGCTCACCGGCGCCCTCGCGGCCGGCGTCGACGGCCTGGTGATCGCCCAGGACACCCCGGGCGTCGATCCGGAGGGCCTGTCGGCACTGACCGCGGCCGCGCTGGGCGTCGCCGTACGGGTCGCGGACGCCACCGGGCAGGGCGGCTTCCGTGAACTGCTGGTCCGCGGCGAGCACGGCTATGTCGCCACCTACGCGGCAGGCCGCACCGCGGTCCTCACCCTGCTCGCCCAGGACCGGGTCAACGTCGGCCGGCTCCACCTGGAGGGCCGCCGCGCCGGCGCCCGGATCGGGGAGCTGGTCGACGCGGCGGAGGCGGCCGCCCGAGCCGCCCAGACGGCACAGACGGCACAGACGGCACAGACGGCACAGACCGCCCAGGCGGCCCAGCCCGTCCCGCGCGCCCGGTCGTCGTCCGGCCGGAGCGCCACCGCGCTACCTCCCAGACCCACTCGCACGCCACGCGCCGCGGCCACCGACGCGCGCACCGCCACCGAAAGTTGAAAGGACAACAGGAACCATGGCGAACACCGAGACAGCACTGAAGGAATGCCTCGCCTCGATCGAGGGCGCCACCGGCGTAGCGCTCGTCGACTACACCAGCGGGATGGCGCTGGGCACGCTGGGCGGCAGCAAGAGCTTCGACCTGAACGTGGCCGCCGCCGGCAACACCGACGTCATCCGGGCCAAGATGCGCACCATGGAGCACCTCGGCCTGAAGGGCGAGATCGAGGACATCCTGATCACCCTGTCGAACGCGTACCACCTGATCCGGCTGCTCAAGGGCCGCGGCGGCAACGGTCTGTTCCTCTACCTGGTCCTCGACTCCAGCCGGGCCAACCTGGCGATGGCCCGGCACCAGCTGAAGAAGATCGAGGAGGAACTGGAGGTCTGAGCCCGCTCAGACGAGGGCCGCGTCGCGGCGGCGGGCCCCGCCAGGGGCCGCGTCGCCCGCGGCGATGCCCGTACCGCGGTAGGCCTTGACGGCCTTGCCCGCGGGGCGTCCGCCGCGCTTTCCGAGCCAGTCGACGCGTACCCACAGCAGCATGTCCAGGGACCGCTCGTGCCGGCCCAGCCAGGCCGCCTTCAGCCGCAGCCCGGTACCGGCCCCGGCCAGCAGCATGCCGCCGGCCGCGGGCACCAGGAAGGAACTGCCCAGCGCGGCGGCGAAGGCCGGCAGCAGCCACCAGCGGTGACCACGGCGCCAGTTGCGCACGGTCACCGCGCGGTCCTGGAGCACGTCGTGCTTGCCCGCGCGGGCCGCCCCGCGGGCGAGGTCCGCGTACCGCCGACGGCGCGCCAAGGCCACCACGACGGTGGTGACGAGGAACAGCGCGGCCCCGGCCAGGACGCCGATCCGGCGCCCGGTCAGCCCGGGCGGCAGCACCCCGATGCCCGCCGCGAACACCCCGACCCACCACAGCGGGGCCGCCCCCGCCCGTACGACGACGGCGACCCGTGCCAGCCCCTGTCCTCCGCGCGCCACCTCTGCCTCCCGTGTCGTGGTCCGTAGCACCTGTGCGCAGGCACGTTAACGGGACAAGGTGAGACGAGTCTTAAGAGCACGCCGGGCGAGCCGGGCCGGTCACTCCATGCGTCATTCCACGAACAGGCCCCGCGACGCCGCCTTCGCGTCGAACTCCTCCAGCCGTGCCTGCGCGTCCGGCAGGTCGTCGCACATCGCCTCCAGCAGCACCCGCCCCAGCAGCATCGGCGCGCACGCGGTGTCGAAGGCGAGCCCCGTGCCGACGGCGGCCGGCAGCAGCAGGTCGGAGGCCTTGGCGACCGGCGCGAACGCCGAGTCCGCGACGGAGACCACGGTCAGGCCCGCCTCCTGGGCGTAGGCGAGGGTGTCGACGACCTCGCGCGGATGCCGGGGCAGCGCGAAGCACAGCAGGGCGGTGGCGCCGGCCCGGACGGCCGCGTCGATGCGGTCGTGGAGCATCGTGCCGCCCTCGTTGAGCAGCCGGACGTCCGGATGGACCTTGGCGGCGAAGTAGGCGAAGCCGTAGGCCTGGGAGGCGGCGGCCCGCAGTCCGAGGACCGGCAGCGGGCGGGAGGCGGCGAGGATCCGTCCGGCGTTGCGCACCGGCCGCGGGTCGGCCAGCAGTTCCGCGAGGTGCCGGAGGTTCTCGATCTCGGCTTCGACGGCCTGCTGGTACTCGTTGTACGACGCCGCGCCCGCCGCGGGTTCGGCGGGCACGACCTCGCGCAGGTGCTTGCGCAGGGCCGGGTAGCCGTCGAAGCCGAGGGCCACCGCGAACCGGGTCACGGAGGGCTGGCTGACCCCGGCCAGCTCGGCCAGCTCCACACTGGACAGGAACGGCACGTCGGCGGCGCGCCGCACCATGCTGTGCGCGATGCGCCGCTGGGTCGGCGTCAGCCGGTGCCCCTCGAAGAGCGCCTGCAAGCGGGCGGCAGGACTGTCGGTCACGTTCATGACGTGCTCCCCCTCCAGATGTCCGTGAACCGGTCGAGCAGTGCGGCCGCCGCCGTCACGTCGTCCGTGAGCGGCCGGTCGGCCTGGTCGTCGTCGAGTACCGACTCCGCCAGTGCCAGCGCGTGTCCGGCCGGGAGGTCCGGGTCCGGCCGGATGCCGCGCTGGCGCAGCGCGCGGACGGCGGCGACGAGTTCGCAGCCGACCACCAGACGGTACGCACCGCAGGCGCGCAGCGTCTGCCGGGCGGCGAGCGAGGCGAAGCTGGCCTGTTCCTCGACGCCCCGGGAGAGTACAGCGTGCCCGAGCGAGGCGGGAGCCGAGAACGCCCGCAGGTCGCCGAGGGCGGCCGCGGCGGAGTACTCCAGGATCATCACTCCGGAGGAGGCGGCCTCCTGGTCGGCGAGGAAGGGGCGCAGACGGGTGTAGGCGGGCTCGTTGAGGGTGGACAGCCGGGACGTGGACAGCCGGGCCACCTGGGTGACAGCCAGCCTGAAGTGGTCCAGCGCCAGGGCCAGTTGGGCCTGGTAGAAGCCGCCGTGATGGTAGGCGGCCATGTCCTCGACGCAGATGAGGGGGTTCTCGGCGGCCGCGTTGATCTCCGTCGTGAGCACCTCCTCCAGCAGGTCCGCCGCGTCGTGCGCGGGGCCGTGGATCTGGGGCAGGCAGCGGAAGCCGTAGGGGTCCTGGATACGGCCGAGCGGCGGCGTGGGCCGGTCGGCGGCGCCGATCAGCTGCCGCATCCGGCGCGCCACTTCCGCACTGCCCCGGTGCGGGCGGGCCGCGTGCACGGGAGCGGCGTAGGCCTCGTGCGAACCGTCCACGGCCACCAGGGAGAGGGCCGCGACGACCTGGGTGGCGGCGATGAGGCCGCGCAGCTCGTGCAGGGCGAGGGCGGACTGGCCGAGGGTGAGGGCGTTACTGCTGATCAGGGCGAGAGCGTCGTTGTTGTCGAGGGGCTGCGGCTCGGGCGCGCGGACGGCGGGCGGTGCGTCCGGCCCGTCCGGTCCCCGCCAGGGATGTTCGCCGGCCAGCGCCAGCCCGACCTGTGCCAGGGCCGCGATGTCCCCGGTGCCGACGGAGCCGAACTCGTTGACGACCGGGTACGCGCCCGCCTCCAGGGCCTCGCACAGGGCGGTGACGACGCTGGGACGCAGGCCGGCGCCCCCGGCCAGGAGCTGGTTGGCGCGGACGGCGAGCATCGCCCGTATCTGACGGGCCGGCAGTTCCGCGCCGATGGCGCCGGCGTGACTGCGCAGCAGGCGCAGGCCGTGTCCGGCGGCGGCCTCGGTGGGCACGTCCTCGTTCCGGTTGGCGCCCACGCCGGTGGAGCGGCCGTAGACCCGTCCGGTCGCGGCGATCCGCCGGGCCGCGTCCCAGGACTCTCCCGCCCGCTTCATCGCGTCGGTGCCGGGCACCGGCCGCGCCGCGCCGTCGGCGAGCCGTACGACGTCCAGCACGCCGAGACCGACCCCGTCGAGGACGACGAGTCCGCGGTGCCCGGAGGTCTCGACTCCCGGCACGTCCACGATTCGAGACGACATAAAGCCCAAACCACCTCCAGCCGGACATTCCGTCTTGCCTGCCGGTCATCGTTACGCCGGATTAACGCCGGAGCATTGACAACCTATTCAGACACCAAGAACTCTGCATGACGTTATACAGCCGGGCAAGGGACATCTCATGATCCAGTTCGATGCGGTCCACAAGCGCTTCCCCAACGGCACCACAGCAGTCCACGACCTCACCCTGGAGATGCCGGAAGGCGGCGTGACCGTCCTGGTCGGATCCTCCGGTTGCGGCAAGACGACACCCTGCGGATGATCAACCGCATGGTGGAGCCGACCTCCGGCACCATCCGGGTCGGCGGCCGGGACGTCACCGAACAGGACGCCGCCGAGCTGCGCCGCTCCATCGGCTACGTCATCCAGCAGGCGGGCCTCTTCCCGCACCGCACGGTGCTCGACAACGTCGCCACCGTCCCCCTCCTGCTCGGCTGGAACCGCAGGAAGGCCCGCGCCCGGGCGGCCGAACTCCTGGAAACCGTCGGTCTTGCCGCCGACGCCGGGAAGCGCTACCCGCACCAGCTCTCGGGCGGCCGGCAGCAGGGGGTCCCCCCAGGCCCTTAAGGCACTGGGGGAGTGTCGGCGTCGCCCGTGCCCTGGCCGCCGACCCGCCCGTACTGCTCATGGACGAGCCCTTCGGCGCCGTCGACCCGGTGGTGCGCACCCAGCTCCAGGACGAGCTGCTGCGTCTGCAGAAGGAACTGAGCAAGACCATCGTCTTCGTCACCCACGACATCGACGAGGCCGTCCGGCTGGGCGACCGCATCGCGATCTTCCGCACCGGCGGCCACCTCGTCCAGTGCGCCCCGCCCGCCGAACTGCTCGCCCGCCCCGCCGACGACTTCGTGGCCGACTTCCTCGGCGCCGAGCGCGGACTGAAGCTGCTGTCCCTGAAGACCCTCGCCGACGTCCCGCAGGGCCCGGCGCCCGAGGGCGGCACCTGGTCGCTCGTCCTGGACGAGACGCGCAAGCCGACGCACTGGCGTTCGACACAAGGGGCCGAGCTTCCCGTACGGCCGCTGCGGGACACCGACTCCCTGCTCTCCGCGCTCAACGAGTCGGTCTCCTCCCCGACCGGCCTGATCGCCCGCGTCGACGCGACCGGCACCCTCACCGGCGTCTCGTCCCGCGACGACATCCACGAGCACGCGGGCCGGGCCCACACCGAAGTGGGCGTGGCCGCGTGACGATCGACCGGTCGTGGATAGGCGACCACACCGACGACCTCGCCAGCCTCACCCTCTCCCACCTCCAGGCCGCCCTGACCGCCGTGTTCTTCGGCCTGCTGATCTCCCTGCCCCTCGCGGTGATCGCCCACCGGGTCCGCCCCCTGCGCGGCTTCCTGCTCGGCGTCTCGAACATCCTGTTCACGATCCCCTCGATCGCGATCTTCGTGCTCCTGCCGCCCGTCAGCGGCCTGACCCGCACCACGACCGTGACCGGCCTGACCGTCTACACCCTGGTCGTCCTGCTCAGGAACACGGTCGAGGGCCTCGAATCGGTCCCCGCGAAGACGAAGGAGGCCGCCAAGGCGATGGGCACGCGCCCGTTGCGCACCCTCCTCACCGTGGAGCTCCCCCTCGCACTCCCCGTGATCATGGCGGGCGTCCGCATCGCCACCGTCATGTCGATCTCCCTGGTGTCCGTCGCGACCTACATCGGCGACGGCGGCCTCGGCCAACTGTTCACCGACGGCTTCCAGCGCGACTTCCCGACCCCGGTGATCGTGGGCGTGGTCCTCACGATCCTGCTCGCGGTGGTCGCGGACGCGCTGCTGGTGGCCCTCCAGTACGTGCTGACCCCGTGGCGCAGGAGGCGGGCCTGAGATGTACGAGCTGTTCAAGAACCTCGCCAAGTGGCTGACCAGCGGCTCCCAGTGGGCCGGCCAGGACGGCATAGCCCACCGCCTCGCCGAGCACCTCCAGTACTCGCTCCTCGCCACCCTCATAGCCGCCGCGATCGGCCTGCCCCTCGGCCTGCTGATCGGCCACACCGGCAAGGGCGCGTTCCTCGCCATCAACCTGGCGTCCTTCGGCCGCGCCCTGCCGACCGTCGGCCTGGTGGTGCTGGTCTTCCTGGCCGGCGGGCTGTCGATGCTGCCGGTGTACGTCGCGCTGGTCGCCCTCGCCGTCCCCGCGATCGTCACCAACACCTACGCCGGGATGACGGCCGTGGACCCGGACGTCCGCGACGCCGCACGCGGCCAGGGCATGCGCGGCCACCAGGTGCTCTTCCAGGTGGAGCTGCCGCTGGCCCTCCCGTTGATCATGACCGGCCTGCGGCTCGCGCTCATCCAGGTCGTCGCCACGGCCACCATCGCCGCGTACGTCTCCTTCGGCGGCCTCGGCCGCTACGTCTTCGACGGCCTCGCCCAGCGCGACCTCGTCCAGGTGCTGGGCGGCGCGGTGCTGGTCGCGATCGTGGCCGTCGTACTCGACCTGCTGCTCAGCACCCTCCAGCGCTTCCTTTTCCGCCACCGCACCACTTAGGGACCCTCGATGAACCGACGTACTCTCCTCGGCGGCCTCTTCGCAGCGGCCTCCGTCCCCGCCCTCTCCTCCTGCGCCGGCGGTGTCACCTCCCTCGACGGGCAGGGGGGTTCGACCGCCGGCGGCGGCTCCAGCAAGGGCGGGATCACCATCGGCACCGCCAACTTCACCGAGAACCAGGTGCTCGGCTACCTCTACGCGGCGGTCCTGTCCGCGGCCGGCGTGAAGGTGAAGGTCCGCCCCAACCTCGGCACCCGGGAGATCGTGATCCCCGCGCTCAAGGCCGGCGACATCGACCTGCTCCCCGAGTACCAGGGCGCCCTGCTCAACTACCTCGCCCCGAAGGACGATTCGGCGGACCCGGGCACCATGCAGAACGCGCTCACCCTGGCGCTCCCGGCCGGCCTCCAGGTGCTGCCGTACGGGGAGGCGGCCGACTCCGACTGCTTCGTCGTCACCCGGGCGACCGCCCGGAAGTACGGCCTCGCCTCCCTCGCCGACCTGGCTAAGCAGAGCGGCGAACTTGTCATCGGCGCCGCGCCCGAGGTGAAGAAGCGCCGGGTGGGCGCGGTCGGGCTGAAGGACGTGTACGGCGTGGAGTTCAAGGAGTTCAAGTCCCTCGACTCCGACGGCCCGCTGGTCAAGGGCGCCCTGAAGAAGGACGACGTGGACGTGGCGAACCTCTTCACCACCGACACCGACATCGCGGCCAACGGCTGGGTGGTGCTCACCGACCCCAAGAACCTGATCCCCAGCCAGCACATCGTCCCGCTGATCGCCGACCGCAAGGCCGACTCCACGGTCCGCAAGGCCCTCGCCCGCCTCGGCAACACCCTCACCACCGCACAGCTCACCCAGCTCAACAGCCAGGTCGACAACGACAAGAAGGACCCGGAGGACGTGGCGAACGCCTACGCGCAGCAGCACGGGCTCATCAGGTGACCGTCCGGGAACAGGGGGGCTAACCCCAGTGCGGCAGGCGTCCCCGCTGCCTAGCTTGGTCCCATGACCGCTATGGAGGCGCGGGACGCCGATCTGAAGAAGGAACTCAACGCCACCCTGCAGGCGCGCAGGGAGCTGGGTGAGGAGTACGAGTCCGCGCTGGTGGAGTCGTTCCTTGAGAAGGTCGACCAGCGCATCGACGGCGCGGTGGAGCGCCGCGTGCGCCGGCAACTGGCCGAGCAGCAACTGCAGGTCGCGCGGGGCAGCCGGGAGCCGAAGGACGGCGACTCCTGGGGCGAGCGCTTCGGCTTCGGCATCGTCTCCCTGGTGCTGGCGATCCCGCTGTCCGCGATCGGCGGCGGCATCGCGCACCTGCCCGGACTGCTGACCGCCTGGGCCGGCATCGTGGGCGTCAACGCGGTCCAGGCGGCCCGCGCCAACCCCGGCCTGTTCTCCCACCGGCGCCGCGCCTCCTCCCAGCCTTCCGACTGGGAGGAGTGACCCCTCACGCCTGCCGGGTCGGCAGCACCATGATCTGCCGCAGGTTCACGTGCCGGGGGCGGCTGGTCGCGTAGGCGATGACGTCCGCGACCTCCTCGGACGTCAGTGCGCCCATCGCCTCCAGCATGCCGTCCAGCTGCCCGGACAGCTCCGCGCTGTCCACGTGCGTCGCGAGCTCGGTCTGCGTCAGCCCCGGCTCGATGTTGGTGACGCGCACGTCACGCGGGCCGAACTCGGTGCGCAGCGACTGGGACAGATAGGTGACGGCCGCCTTGGTCGCCCCGTACACCGCGTAGGTGGGGAAGGGGATGTGGGCTCCGATGGAGGAGATGTTCACCAGGTCCGCGGTACGGCCCTCGGCGGCGGCCCCCACCAGGTCGGCGGTGAAGGCGCGGATCATGCGCAGCACACCGGTCACGTTGGTGTCGAGCATCCGCTGCCACTCGTCCATACGACCGTCGTCGACCGGGTTCGGCAGCATGACGCCCGCGTTGTTGACGACCAGGTCGACACGTCCGTAGGCCTCCTGGATCCGCTCCTTGGCAGCCTGCACGGACGCGTCGTCGGTGACGTCGGCGACGACCGCCAGCGCCTGTCCGCCGTCGGCCCGGACCTTCGCGGCGATCTCCTCCAGCCGCTCCCCGCGCCGGGCGAGCAGCGCCACCCGCGCGCCCCGCGCCGCGAGCAGCACGGCGACGGCCTCGCCGATTCCGCTGGCGGCGCCGGTGACGACGGCGGTGCGGCCCGAGAGGTTCTCGTACGACATGGGGGACTCCCTGGGTTCGCGGCCGGGGCGTCTCCCCGGCGGCACTCACCACCCTGCGCCGTCGTCGCGGCCGTACCCAGGGATGCGCTTTTCCTGGGTCTGCCAGTACCAGGTTCGGGACCGGCCGTTCCCCTACGATCGAACCCATGGACGGGGACCTCGGAGATTTCCTGCGCTCACGCCGCGCCCGCATCCAGCCCGAGGAGGTGGGTCTGGCCTCGCACGGCAGGCGCCGGGTCCCGGGCCTGCGCCGCGAGGAGGTGGCGCAGCTCGCGGGGGTGAGCGTCGACTACTACATCCGGCTGGAGCAGGGGCGGGGTCCTGGGGGCCCCTCCCGGACGAAGTCTGGGGGAGTGTCGGACGCGGTGCTGGACGCGGTCGCCCGGGTGCTGCGGCTGGACGAGACCGAGCACGAGTACCTGCGGACGCTGGCGCGGCCCGCGCGGCAGAAGCAGAGCAAGCGGCCGCCCGCACCCCGCGTGCGCCCCGGCGTGCAGCTGCTGCTGGACGGCATGGAGCGCAGCCCGGCCTTCGTCCTCGGCCGGCGCATGGACGTCCTGGCCTGGAACGCCCTCGGGGACGCGGTGAACGGCTTCAGCCGGATGGCCCCGGACGACCGGAACATGCCCCGGCAGGTCTTCCTCGACCCCGCGGCCCGGGACCTCTACCCGGAGTGGTCCGCGGTGGCCGCCCAGACCGTGGCCTACCTGCGGCTTGCCGCGGGGCAGTACGCCGACGACCCCGCGCTGTGCGCCCTGGTCGGCGAACTGTCCCTGAAGAGCGAGGACTTCCGCCGCCTCTGGGCCGACCACCAGGTCGCGGAGTGCGCGTACGGCGTGAAGAAGATCCGGCATCCGGTGGCGGGCCTGCTGACCGTCCCGTACGAGACCCTGACCGTGCCGTCGGAGCCGGAGCAGACGATCGTGGTGTACACCCCGGAGCCGGGTTCGGAGACAGCCGAACGCCTCGCGCTGCTGGGCAGTTGGGAATCCGCGCCCGCTCGCTGAGAAGCACATGCGCGGGGACCGCCGCACCCCCGTCACCGGGGGGCGGGACGACGGCGGTCCCCGCGGGGGACGCGGGCCGGGTCAGGGCCGGGCTTGCGCGTCCGTGGCGTCCATGGAGGTCCGGGAGCCGCTCCGGTAGTCCTTGGCGCCGCTGGGCGCCGGCCTGGGCGGGGAGCCGCTCCCGCCCTGCCGACACCCACCAATGTGCCGTACATGTGTTAAGCGGGTGCTGCGCGCACGTGACGCGCTCGTACCACTTCCGCGAAGTCCACCGCTTCGGCAGGACACCGCAAGTTCCGTGCCGCCACCGCCCGTTCACCGGACGTTCGCTACTGCTTCCCGCCCTTGGCGAGGAAGGCCAGCAGGTCCTGCCGGCTGACCACGCCGGTCGGCTTGCCCTCGACGAGGACGATCGCCGCGTCCGCCGAACCCAGCACGGACATCAGGTCCGCGACGGGCTCGCCGGAACCGACCTGGGGCAGCGGGGCCGACATGTGCTTCTCCAGCGGGTCCTCCAGCGAGGCCCGCTTGCTGAACAGCGCGTCCAGCAGTTCCCGTTCGACGACCGAGCCGACGACCTCGGCGGCCATCACGTCCGGGTGGCCGGCGCCCGGCTTGACGACCGGCATCTGCGAGACGCCGTACTCGCGCAGCACCTCGATGGCCTGGCCGACGGTCTCGTCCGGGTGCATGTGGACCAGGGACGGGATGATGCCGCCCGCCTTGTACTGCAGCACGTCGGCGACGCGGGCGCTGGGGCCCTCGTCCTCGAGGAAGCCGTAGTCGGCCATCCACTCGTCGTTGAAGATCTTGCTGAGGTAGCCGCGCCCGCTGTCGGGGAGCAGGACCACGACGACGTCGTCCGGACCGAGCCGCTCGGCGACCTTCAGCGCCGCCACCACCGCCATGCCGCAGGAGCCGCCGACCAGCAGACCCTCCTCCTTGGCCAGCCTCCGGGTCATCTGGAAGGAGTCCTTGTCGGACACGGCGACGATCTCGTCCGCGACGGTCCGGTCGTAGGCGGTCGGCCAGAAGTCCTCACCGACGCCCTCGACGAGGTACGGCCGCCCGGAGCCGCCGGAGTAGACCGAGCCCTCGGGGTCGGCGCCGATCACCTGGACCTTGCCGTCGCTGACGTCCTTCAGATAGCGGCCGGTGCCCGAGATGGTGCCGCCGGTGCCGACGCCCGCCACGAAGTGGGTGATCCTGCCCTCCGTCTGCTCCCACAGCTCGGGGCCGGTCGAGTGATAGTGCGACAGCGGGTTGTTGGGGTTGGAGTACTGGTCGGGCTTCCAGGCGCCGGGCGTCTCACGCACCAGCCGGTCGGAGACGTTGTAGTACGAGTCCGGGTGCTCGGGGGCCACGGCGGTCGGGCACACGACCACCTCGGCACCGTACGCCCGCAGCACGTTGATCTTGTCGGTGCTCACCTTGTCGGGGCACACGAAGATGCACTTGTACCCCTTCTGCTGGGCCACGATCGCCAGGCCCACCCCGGTGTTGCCGCTGGTCGGCTCGACGATGGTGCCGCCCGGCTTGAGTTCCCCGCTCTGCTCGGCGGCCTCGATCATGCGCAGGGCGATGCGGTCCTTCACGGAACCACCCGGGTTGAAGTACTCAACCTTGGCCAGGACGGTCGCCTGGATCCCCTTGGTCACACTGTTGAGCCTCAGCAGCGGGGTGTTGCCGACGAGGCTGATCATCGAGTCGTGGAATCGCACCGTGGTCTCCGGTTGCTTGCAAAAAATGGTCGTGATGGGTGCGGCCAGCCTACGGCCCGGGTCGGTGCCGTGGCGGGCGTTCACTGACCGTTGAGATTGGAGTACGGGCCGTACGGGGCAAGGAGTGGATGTACGGGTACGAGGAGGTGGCGGCGAGGCATGACGAGCATGTCAAGGGCGAGAGTTGCCCGGCGGATCGCGGCCGGCGCGGCATACGGGGGCGGCGGGGTCGGGCTGGTCGGCGCGGCCACCGTGGGCGTGGTCCTGGCCGAGATGCGGCTGGCCAGGCGGCATGTGGGCAACGGCACGCGCGGGCGGGTGCCCGTGGCCGACGGTGTGTACGGCGGCTCCTACGAGACCCCCGGAGAACCGCCCCTCCGGCTGACCATGCTGGGCGACTCCACGGCCGCGGGCCAGGGTGTGCACCGGTCGGGGCAGACACCGGGAGCGCTGCTGGCCTCCGGGCTGGCGGCAGTGGCGGAACGCCCGGTGGAGCTGCGCAACGTCGCCCTGACCGGCGCCCGGTCGGACGACCTGGACCGCCAGGTGGGCCTGGTCCTCGCCGATCCCTCCGCGGTGCCCGACATCTGCGTGATCATGGTCGGCGCGAACGACGTGACGAACCGGATGCCCCCGACCCGCTCGGTCCGTCATCTCTCGGCCGCGGTACGCCGGCTGCGCACGGCGGGTGCCGAGGTGGTGGTGGGCACCTGCCCGGATCTGGGCACCATCGAGCCGGTGCAGCAGCCGCTGCGCTGGCTGGCCCGCCGCGCCTCCCGGCAGCTGGCGGCGGCCCAGACGATCGGGGTGGTGGAGCAGGGCGGGCGCACGGTGTCGCTGGGCGACCTGCTGGGCCCCGAGTTCGCCGCGAACCCGCGTGAGCTGTTCGGCCCCGACAACTACCACCCCTCCGCCGAGGGGTACGCCACGGCGGCGATGGCGGTCCTGCCGACCGTCTGTGCCGCCCTGGGGCTGTGGCCGGCGGAGGAGGAGCGCCCGGACGTCTCGCGGCGGGAGGGCTTCCTGCCGGTGGCCCGCGCGGCGGCGGAGGCGGCGGACGAGGCCGGTACGGAGGTCACCGCGGCGATGCCGACCGGGCCCCGGGGGCCGTGGGCCCTGCTCAAGCGACGCCGCAGGCGGCGGGTGGCCGAGCCGGAGCCGGCCCCCGAACCGGCTCCGACGACACCCCTGACGTGACAAAGCAAGCGCTTAGACAAGTGCGGTCAGGGTCACACCCGGTTACTCGTGACCTGAGCCATACGTACGGGTAACTTCCCAGGGAGCCCACCAGATCCCGTAGCCCGCGACGCTACGCGCTGCCTTTCGAACTGGAGCCGTGATGCCCGAAGCAGTCATCGTCTCGACCGCCCGCTCCCCCATCGGCCGCGCCTTCAAGGGCTCCCTCAAGGACCTCCGCCCGGACGACCTGACCGCCACGATCATCCAGGCCGCCCTGGCCAAGGTCCCCGAGCTGGACCCCAGGGACATCGACGACCTGATGCTCGGCTGCGGTCTGCCGGGCGGCGAGCAGGGCAACAACCTCGGCCGGATCGTGGCCGTGCAGATGGGCATGGACCACCTGCCGGGCTGCACGGTCACCCGTTACTGCTCCTCCTCGCTGCAGACCAGCCGCATGGCCCTGCACGCCATCAAGGCCGGCGAGGGCGACGTCTTCATCTCGGCCGGCGTCGAGACGGTCTCGCGGTTCACCAAGGGCAACTCCGACAGCCTCCCGGACACGCACAACCCGTTCTTCGCCGAGGCCGAGGCCCGCACCGCCGCCGTCGCGGAGCAGGAGGGCACCACCTGGCACGACCCGCGCGAGGACGGCCTGGTCCCCGACGCCTACATCGCCATGGGCCAGACCGCCGAGAACCTCGCCCGCTGGAAGGGCGTGACCCGCCAGGACATGGACGAGTTCGGCGTACGCTCGCAGAACCTCGCCGAGGAGGCCATCAAGAACGGCTTCTGGGAGCGGGAGATCACCCCGGTGACCCTGCCGGACGGCACCGTGGTCGGCAAGGACGACGGCCCGCGCGCCGGCGTCACCCTCGAGGGTGTGCAGGGCCTCAAGCCGGTCTTCCGCCCGGACGGCCTGGTCACCGCCGGCAACTGCTGCCCGCTCAACGACGGCGCCGCCGCGCTCGTCATCATGTCCGACACCAAGGCCCGCGAGCTGGGCCTGACCCCGCTCGCCCGCATCGTGTCGACCGGTGTCTCGGGCCTCTCCCCCGAGATCATGGGCCTCGGCCCGGTCGAGGCCAGCAAGCAGGCCCTCCAGCGGGCCGGTCTGACCATCGACGACATCGACCTGGTCGAGATCAACGAGGCCTTCGCCGCCCAGGTGATCCCCTCGTACCGCGAGCTCGGCATCGACCTCGACAAGCTGAACGTCAACGGCGGCGCCATCGCCGTCGGCCACCCCTTCGGCATGACCGGCGCCCGGATCACCGGCACGCTCATCAACTCGCTGCAGTGGCACGACAAGCAGTTCGGCCTCGAGACGATGTGCGTCGGCGGCGGCCAGGGCATGGCGATGGTCATCGAGCGCCTGAGCTGAGCACCCGGGCGGGCGCCGCCCGGTGACCGCCACGGGACCCAACGTGACCGCATGGCCCGGCGTTCGAGAAAACCTCGAACGTCGGGCCGGTTTGTGATCCAATCTCCCCCAGGATGTGACCTATCTCCCGCAGGAGGTATCCAGGCAGGTCAGAGCGGCGAACACAGGAACATCGAGGCAGAGAACTGTCCGTTTCGTGACGTTACGCACTGACAGCTGGTTAGTCCGCCCTTCAAGCTGATGTAGGAAATCGGGGGTCGACTTTTAACCGGGAGTACGTCAGTGAGCGCCATGCCGATCGCCCTGCTGGTCACCACGGCCGCCACCGGCGCCGTGGGCGTCGCCGTCCTGCGCGCACTGCTGGACCTGCGTCGGCAGCTCGCGGCCCTGCACAAGCAGCTCGCCGAGAACCGCGGCGCCGCCACGCGCGCCCTGCTACCCGCCGCCCGCACCGCGGCCGGCACCGACGAGATACGCGCGGCCGTGGCCGCGGCGCTCGCCGAGGAGCGGGAACGCGAGCTGGCCGAGGCACGGGCGTTCTGGGCCGCGCAGGAGGCCCGCGAGACGCCGGACGCGCCCACCCTGCTGGGCCTTCCCGACAGCGAGCTGTTCCTGCCCCGCCCGGCCGACTTCGCGGGCCTGGAGCCGGTGGCGGAGCCCGGCGCGGACACCGACGAGTTCGCCGGGGAGTCCCCGGAGCTGGCCGCGGCCCGCCGCCGCCACCCCTCCCACCCCGACTTCCTCCCCGTGCAGTCGCCCGTCGTGAACGACCACGAGCGCACGGTCACCATCCTCGAGGAACTCGCCGATTCCCGCACCGAACTCACCGACGTCCGCCCGGGGCCGCTCGGCACCCTCGACGTCTACGTCTTCGCCGACGGTACGACCCTGTGCATGACCCCCGGCCACCGCGAAACGGCGGAACGTCTGGCGGCGGCTCTGCGGGCGGGTGAGAAGCCGTACCTGCTGGGCGGCTCGGGCATCTCGGGCGCGTACACGCTGACGTTCGCGTGCGCCGAGGAGAGCGTCTACATCCTGGCGGACCGCGTCATCGCGTCCCAGTAGGGGCACTCCCCGGCGAACGGGGCGAACCGCCCCGCACGGCACGGGGAGCGAAGCTCAGACCCCCGCCCGCTTCTGCGCCTCGGCGACCAGCCGCACCGCGTCCTCGACGTCCGCCTCACTGGACAGCACGAGCGCCAAGTCGTGCGCGGCGACGGTGATCTGGTCGGCGGCCGCGAACATCCCCGCGTCCGGCATCCGCCTCGGCTCGAGCCCGGGGCACTCGATCCGCTGGGCCCGCACCGCCAGGTCCCGGGCCAACTGCAGGGCCTCCGCGGCAGCGCTTCGTTGCAGTCGGGACTGCGGCGCCGCCCGCAACCGGTCGGCGAAATGATCCACGGCACGGGTCAGGGGCGTCGTATCAACCACGCGGTGAGCGTAACGCGTCCCAGCGGGACTGTTGCCAATCCGCCAACGCTAGGGCACGGTGACCTGAAGGACCGGCTTACATCCCCTTTGCGTTCGGAGGCGCCGATGTCCCAACTGTTCTCCGAGGAGACCCACCGCAACCTGCTCGCCCGCATCCCCCACTGCACCGGTCGTGAAGTATCCGACTGGCTTCGCGCCGTAGAAGAAGGTCCCGCGCTCTTCCGCTTCGAGGAAAAGGTCAGCTGGCTCCGGCACGAGCACAACCTCGCGTACGGCCACGCCAAGGCGATCGTCCATGAGTACGACCTGAGGAGGGCCGCGCGCAAACTCCTCTAGTCGCGCATCACGCCGTACCCGCACGAGAAGGGCCCCGGGGAAACCCGGGGCCCTTCTCGTGACCGTCGGCCGGCCACCGCCGGGCGGTGGCTAGTCGTTGCTGCTGAAGATCGCCGCGAGCCGCAGCATCTCCACGTAGATCCACACCAGGGTCATGGTGAGGCCGAACGCGGCCAGCCAGGCCTCCTGGCGCGGGGCGCCGTAGGCGATGCCGTCCTCGATCTGCTTGAAGTCGAGGGTCAGGAAGAACGCGCCGATGATCACCGCGAGGATGCCCACGGCCGCGCCCAGCGGACCGAAGCTGCGCAGACCGCCGTCGCTCGCGACGCCGAACGCGACCAGCAGCAGGTTGACCGCCATGACCAGCACGAACGCCATGGCGATGGCCAGGCCGATACGGGCGTACCGGGCGGTGACGCGGATCCAGCCCGCCTTGTAGACCAGCAGGGTGGCGGCCGCGACCGCCATGGTGCCGAGCACCGCCTGGAACGGGGCGCCGCTCCACTGGCTGTTGTACATCTCGCTGATCACGCCGAGGAACACGCCCTCGAAGGCGGCGTATCCCAGGATCAGCGCGGGCGACGGGGTGCGCTTGAAGCTCTGGACGAGGGCCAGGACCATCGCGACCAGCGCGGAACCGATCGCCAGGCCGTAGCTGCCGGCCGAGACGGGAAGCAGGGCCCAGGCGAGGACCGCGCCGACGGCGACGGTGCCGAGCGTCATGGCCGAGCGCATGACGACGTCGTCCATCGTCATCCGGCCGGTGGAGACCGGTGCCTGCGGCGGAGCGCCGTACTGCTGGTCCTGCTGGGCGTACGGGTTGGTCGCGTAGGGGTTCTGCCCGTAGGGGTTGCCCTGGGCGTAGGGGTTGCCCGGTGCGTACCCGGCCTGCGGCGCGGTGTTGAAGCCCGCGTAGCCGTTGTCGCGGCTGAACCCCCGTCGCGAGAAGACCGGGTTGCTGCTCCTCATTTCACTCCTCCATGGCCACCCTTCGTGGCCTTGGCTCAAGAGTAATGGATTGGCAAAGGAATGCCCCTCGTACTTGAGGAGGATCTTTCCCTGCCCGTGCTGGCCAACACGCTACGCGGATGCGTGATTCCCGGCCACGGAGGGATCCATTCCTCACCGAACCGGTACACAGCCGGAACCGGACACGGACGACGGGCCGTCGCCGGTCGCCGTCAGTCGAACGCGAAGCCCGTGTACGCCTCGGCCAGATCGGCCTCCGCGGCCCGGGAGTTGGCGATCCGCTCCAGGCGGGCGAGCTGGAGGCGGTCCTCGAACGCCGTGGCGTCCGGGGTGCGGTGCAGCAGGGTCGTCATGTCGTAGGAGAACCGCTCGGCCTGCCACACCCGGCGCAGACAGGTCTCGGAGTACGCGTCGAGCAGTTCGGCCGAACCGGTGTCCCGCCGGTGGGTCAGCGCCCGAGCGAAGGTGACGACGTCACCGACGGCCAGATTCAGCCCCTTCGCGCCGGTCGGCGGCACGATGTGGGCGGCGTCCCCGGCGAGGAAGAGGCGGCCGTGCCGCATGGGTTCGTGGACGAAGGAACGCATCGGGGTCACCGACTTCTGGGTGATGGGCCCGCGCTCCAGCCGCCAGCCGTCGGCGGTCTCGAACCGGCGCTCCAACTCGTCCCAGATGTCGCCGTCGGCCCAGGACTCCGCCTCGGTGCCGGCGGGCACCTGGATGTAGAGGCGGGAGACGGACGGGGATCGCATGGACAGCAGGGCGAAACCGCGGTCGTGGCGGGCGTAGACCAGTTCGTCGTGCGAGGGGGCGACATCGGCGAGGACGCCGAGCCACCCGAAGGGATACGCGCGTTCGAAGACTTGGGAGAGCGCCGCGGGGACGGCCTTCCTGGACACACCCCAGAAACCGTCGCAGCCGACGACGTACTCGCACTCCAGTACGTCCTCACGGCCCGCGTGCCGGAAGGGAACACGGGGGCGGTCGGTGTCCACGCCCTCGACGGCCAGCGCCTCCGCCTCGAACAGCAGCGGGCCGCCCTCCTTCAGCTGGAGGGCGATGAGGTCCTTGCAGACCTCGGTCTGGGCGTAGACCATCACGGACCGGCCGCCGGTGAGCGCCGGGAAGTCCACTCGGTGGCGCCGTCTGGCGAACCGCAGCTCGATGCCGTCGTGCCGCAGCCCCTCCCGGTCCATGCGCTCCCCCGCGCCGGCCGACCGCAGCACGTCCACCGTCCCCTGCTCCAGGATCCCGGCGCGCTGCCGGTGCTCGACGTAGGCGCGGTCACGGCTCTCCAGGACCACCGAGTCGATGCCCGCGGTGTGCAGCAGCCGCGCGAGGAGAAGCCCGGCGGGGCCTGCCCCGATGATGCCGACGGTGGTGCGCATCGGTCGTTCCCTTCGGTCGGTGCGCGAACTCGCGCCACTGTTGTTCGTCTGGTGAAATTTCCTTCACTTTGCCGCTGGTCGAGTCTCCGCCCGGCCTGCGGTGATGTCAATGGCCGTGGGACAGCCCTCCGCCGGGCCGCGCACAGTGCGCGGCCCGGCGGAGGGTGGGGGGTGACGGAGGCCCGGGTCAGTGGCCGGGCCAGCCGTCGAGGTGGCGGTGCACGGTCACGTCGGGCTGCGTGTCACCCTTCGGGGCCTGTGCCACCGCGTCGTGGAGGACACCGGTGACCTCCGCGGCGAGGCCGTCGACCTTCGACTTCAGTTCGGCGGCGGGGAGCGTGGACCGCGTCAGCTCGTCCAGCCGGCGGTGGATGTCGGCGAGCCGTCCCCGGGCGGTGTCGTCCAGGGTGAGCGGGGCCGGCGTGGAGACGACGAACTGGTAGGCGCCGGCGAGCGTCTGACAGCCCGTGCACTTCTTGTTCGCCGCGTCGCTGAGGTTCACGGCGTTCAGGTGGGTGTGCTCCCCGGCGACCGTGACGATCTGGAAGGACAGCGCCACCGAGCGGCAGTGGGCGTCGGCCGAGCAGCCCGCCGAGACCGCGTTGGCCTGGTTGCGCACGGCGGTGGCGTCCACGTTGCCGAACTGCCGGATGGTGAAGGAGTCCTTCGCCTGCGTGTGGTGCGCCCGGTCGGCGTGGCTGAACACGTGGTCCGAGGCGATGGCCATGTGCGTCTGCGGCGCGGCGGTCGCGGCCTGGGCCGGCACGGCGGTCGCCACACCGGCGATTCCGGCGGCGAAGAGCCCTATGCGGACGGCCCGTTGGGTGAAGGGGCTGCTGGTGGAGCGTGGCTTTCGATGGCTGTTCATGGGATCTCCAGCGATGGATCGGACACGTACGGGTGGGCTTCCGCCGCAGGTGGACGGGCGGCTGCCGGGGCGGGGCACGGTGGGCGGCTGACGGGGCCGGGGACCGGTGGGCGGCCACCGCAGGTGGGCGGTCGGCCTGCCCCCACCGGCGCCGCCCGGCCGCCGGGAGCGCCGGCGGCGACTGCCGTCACGAGGGCGCGGTCCGCGGCCGCCACCGCAGGTGGGCGGTCGGCTGCCGCGGGCGGGATGCCGAGGTGACTGCCGCGACCGGCCCCACGGCCGTCCCGGGCAGGTGTTCGGCGGATTCTCAGGACGTCACCGGGGCGGGCGAGTCGCTGACCGGTGGTGCTGAAGGGCTGTCCGTCGGGGTCGCCGGGACGCTCTCCGACGGGGTGGGCGAAGGATCGACCACCGGGCCGCCGCCGGTCCCGCCGGAGGCGGTGGGCGGCACGGGATCCCGGGTGGGCGGGACGCTCGGCGCCGCCTTCGGCGAGGACGCCGTCCGGCTCGGCTTGGCCGACGCGGAGGCCGAAGCCGACTTGGACGCGCTCTGAGAGGCCGAGGCCGACGGACCCGCCCCCGGCCGCGCCGACCCGGTGCCCGCCGCCCCCGACGGCGAGGCGGCGTCCTCGCGCCCGGGATCGTACGAGGCGCCGTCCTCCGGCGTGGACGCCTCCCGCGGCTCCGGCTCCCGTGTGGAGACCCCCGGCTGCAGGATCGGCGCGATCGGCGGCTTCTTCGGCAGCGGCTGCGGCGTCAGCCCGGACACCCAGGCGTAGCTGAGACCCGCCAGCCCGGCCAGGGCCAGCGCGCACAGCGCCACCCGCAGCCGCGGCCGGCCGTCGGTGGAGCGTTTCGCGGCCCGCAGGATCCGGCCGCCCATCTTCACCGACAGGTAGACGACACCGGCCATCGGGCACAGCAGCATCACGCAGCCGATGACCCCGACCAGGCCCTCGACGATCTGCCCGTGCACGAAGGCCGACCCGGTGCCGAGGAGCTGCTCGGTCAGCGACCGGGTCATCGTGGCGACGATCCGGGGCAGGTTCCACAGGGCGTACCCGAGTTCACCGACGATCAGCGGGACCATCGTCAGCACCCAGGTGGCCACGATGGTCCGGGCCGACTTCTTCAGCCCGGCGACCTCCTCGCGGGCCGCGCGTCCCTTCCGTCCCGGCACCAGGCTCAGCAGGATCGGTTTGACCTTGCCGTACAGGTCCGGCACGCCGGCGAGGTCGCCCAGGATGTAGTAGCCGTCCAGCCGGACGGCCGGCATCAGCTGCTCCAGGATCTCGAAGTGCCCGAGATAGACCGTGGCCAGCAGGAACTGCGCTCCGGTGGCGAAGTACAGCCCGGCCATGGCCAGCATGAAGACGACGTTGAAGTACACCCCGCCCAGGTCGGTGCGCAGCCGGCCGCCGCGTCCGATCCGGTAGACGTCGGTGACGTCGGTGTACATCGACGGCCAGATGAGGAAGAGCCCGCAGCCGATGCAGCCGGGTCTGGCACCGCCGTATCTGCAGGCCGACGCGTGGCCGAACTCGTGGAAGACGAGGGAGGCCACGGTGAGCACGAAGACGACGAGGATCAGCACCGGCTGGTCGAGAACCTCCAGGACCGGCTCGATCGCCCCGAAGAACCCGAACAGCCAGACGTCCATGGCCACGGCCGACAGCAGGACGAACACGACCGCGGCCGGCCGGTGCAGCCAGGCCAGCGCCCGGGCGATCCGCGCGGTGCGCCGCTCGTCGAAGATGACCCGGTGCCCCTTGAGGGCGAGCAGCAGGTCGGAGCGCGGGGCCTCGACCTCGTCGCTCTCCTGCCCCTCGGGCACCGTCAGCCCGAGCGGCTCGAGCTTCTCCTCGACCAGGTAGCGGACGTTGTCACCGCTGACCTCCTTGCCGTACCGGGCGCTGACCCGGTGGGCGATGGCCTCGACGTCCCGCTCCCCGTCCACGGACGACGCGACGAGGTACAGCAGCCGCGACAACTGCACGACCTGCCCGTCCCCCCGACGGGCGATGTACTTGGGGTCGGTGAAACCCGATCCCTGGTACTCACCGTGCAGCCGCAGCCCCGCGCTCAGCCTCGGTACCAGCGCCGGCGGCTCGACGACCGGCAGGCTGCCCGTCGCCACCTGCTCGTAGGTCACCGGCCAGCCGCCGGGGCCGGGGACCGGTCCTGTGTCGTGCAGCGCCGCGGTACCGTCTCCGAGCACCGTCATCCGTGTTCTCCCCCCACGTGCTCACCGCTCCCCCCGTCCGGCTCCGGGGGCGGACCGCGCCACCTCGCGGGTCCGCCCCCGTCAGGCCGTCGTCGCGGCGCCGCCGCTTACTGCGTGACGTTGATCGTCTGGGCGGCCGAGGACTCGGCGGCCGACCACGCCGAGTGGTCGTTGAGCGCGGCCGACTCGTTGTGCGCGTTGATGTTCGCGACGTGCTTGGTGACGTTCACGGTCTTGCCGAAGCTGAACTTCAGGCGACCCAGGGCCTCACGGCCCGGCAGCAGCTCCGCGGACTCGGTGTCGAGCTCGTGCATGTCCATGCTCATGATGGATGTCCTTTCGGTGTTTCAGTGGTGCGGATATCTCGGGTGTTCAGGTGCTCGGCCCAGCGGCTACCAACTGCTCGGCCGGGCGTGCGTCACTGGGCGACGTTGATGGCCTGCGCGGCACCGGAGTCGGCCACGGACCACAGGGAGTGGTCGTTCACGGCGGCGGACTGGTTGGCAGCGTGGATGTTCGCGACGTGCTTGGTGACGTTCACGGTCTTGCCGAAGCTGAACTTCAGGCGACCCAGGGCCTCGCGGCCCGGCAGCAGTTCCGCGGACTCGGCCTCGAGCTCGTGGGCGTCCATCATGATCGATTCCCCCTCAGGGATAGACATTTCCGGTCGGATCGAGTCAGGTTCCCCCCGGACTCTGTCCAACGTGGTCGGACGTGCTGTCCAACGAGATTGGACACTACGGGGTCGGGGACCCTCCGCGCAACCCATTCGGGTAATCACCCTTTCGGCCGCACCTGCCCCCGACCGTAGAATCGGCCCCGACATGGACAGCCAGGCCCCAAGCCGAGCGGCGAGCAGGAAGTGACCGTCAGTGGCCAACGCACTGCAGCAGTTGATCCGGGAACGCCTCGACCGCAAGAGCTGGTCCTACGGTGACGTGGCGCGCCGCGGCGGCATCCCCCGCTCCACCGTCCACCACCTGGCCACCGCCGACCGCGTCGTCCGCATGCCCCAGGCGGCCACCCTGGAAGGCCTGGCCAAGGGACTGGAGCTGCCCCTGGACGCCGTGCGGCGCGCCGCCGCCGAGGCCTGCGGCATCCACGTCTACGGCACCCCGCCCGCCGATGCCGGGGCCGCTCCCGCCACCGACCCCGAGGTGGACCTGCTCATCGCCAGTGTGCAGAAGCTGTCCTCGGACGACCGCCGCCACGTCGCCGCCCTGGTGGAGTCCCTGCTGGACCGCTCCGCACGGGAGGAGTGACCGCGGCCCCGGCCGGCCCGGCCGCGTCCTGAAACCCGAACGGTCGCTCTGTCACCAAGTCGGTTAAAGAATCCGACACCGCCCGAAACCGCCGAGATCCCCCGCTAGTCTCTCGTCCTGCCCGACAGCCTCTCGTCCTGTCCCGACGCGCGAGAGCCGCACGACCACGGGCTCTCAGGGGGGAATGTGTTGTTCGTGCACGGCGGACCGACCACGGCAGTGGTCCGGGGACCCGCCGGTGAATCGGTCGTCCTGTTGTCCGGAGACCTGCCCGAGGTACTCACCGTGGAGGCGGTCGACAACCTACTGGACCTGGCCGCCGCCATCCTGGACGCGGAAGAACTCGCCCTGTTCCGCACCTGCCTGGAGACCCTCCGCCGCAACGGCATGCGCGCGGGACGGCGGATCGAGGTGGGGGGCGCCGTGCTGACGGTCTACGAAGGCTGACCGCCGGCACCGGTCGACCGTCGACGGGGGCCGACGGCGCGCCGCAGACATACGAAGTGCCCGGAACCGGACTTGAACCGGTACGCCCGCGAGGGGCAGCGAGGTTTAAGCTCGCCGTGTCTGCATTCCACCATCCGGGCAGGCCATGGGCTCCGCTTCGAGGTTCGAGCCTATCGGGGGCGCATCCCCCGAACAGCGGGAGGGCGGACCGATGTTGTCTTATTTTATTGAGGTCTGAGGGTGCATCAGCCCACTGAACTAGCCATCAGCACTTGCCAACAGCGTTACGCGCGGTGGGTGCCCGCGTACACGGAATGACGGAATTTCACCGTACGAACAAGGGGGCCCCACCTGTTCTCGACAGCTTGTCCACTGGTCTGAGGGCCTTTCAGGGGTCGGCCCTCATCCCCAGGTATGACACGACGCCGCCCGGTCCGACCGCAGTCGGCCCCCGGAACCGGAACAGCGGCTGACTACGGGACGGGGAACGGCCGGGACGATGGTTCACGTCCCCAGCGAACGCCGTCGTCCCGACAGGAGCACGATTCCGTGACCACCACACCCACCGCCGACCGGACCACCGCCGTGGCCGCGCGCGCCTCGGAGTTGTCGAAGATCTACGGTCAGGGTGAGACCCGGGTGGTCGCCCTCGACCAGGTCTCGGTCGACTTCCGGCAGGCCGAGTTCACCGCGATCATGGGTCCGTCCGGCTCCGGCAAGTCGACCCTGATGCACTGCGTGGCCGGGCTGGACACCTTCTCCGCCGGGTCCGTGCGGATCGGCGACACCGAGCTGGGCGCCCTGAAGGACAAGCAGCTGACCAAGCTGCGCCGGGACAAGATCGGGTTCATCTTCCAGGCGTTCAACCTGCTGCCCACGCTGACGGCGCTGGAGAACATCACCCTCCCGATGGACATCGCGGGCCGCAAGCCGGACAAGCAGTGGCTGGACACCGTGATCGAGATGGTCGGCCTGTCCGGGCGGCTGAGCCACCGGCCGTCCCAGCTCTCCGGCGGTCAGCAGCAGCGCGTCGCCGTCGCCCGCGCCCTGGCCTCCAAGCCGGACATCATCTTCGGCGACGAGCCCACCGGGAACCTCGACTCCCGCTCGGGCGCGGAGGTGCTGGGCTTCCTGCGCAACTCCGTGCGGGAGCTGGGACAGACCGTGGTGATGGTCACCCACGACCCGGTGGCCGCGGCCTACGCGGACCGGGTGGTGTTCCTGGCCGACGGCCGGATCGTCGACGAGGTGTACGCGCCCACGGCCGAGTCCGTGCTCGACCGCATACGGCATCTTCCTGGGGGCGGTAACACCAGCGGCTCCGCCGCGCGGCCCCGGACCCCCGAGTTCGACTCGAAGGGCCGTACCAGCTGATGTTCCGCACCGCACTGCGCAACGTACTCGCGCACAAGGCCCGGCTCCTGATGACCGTGCTCGCCGTCATGCTCGGCGTGGCGTTCGTGTCCGGGACGCTGGTCTTCACCAGCACCATCTCCCAGGCCTACCAGAAGAGCTCCGCCAAGGGCTTCGACCAGGTCGACGTCGCCGTCACGGCCGAATACCAGGAGGACAAGGGCAACACCGTCGGCAAGACGGTGAAACTGACGCAGGCGATGCTCGACAGGAGCGCGAAGGTCCCGGGGGCCGCCTCCGCGACCGGCGTCGTCACCGGGTTCACCGCCATCGCCGACAAGGACGGCAAGCTGGTCGGCAGCGGCTGGCAGTCCGAGGGCGGCAACTACTGGGGAACCAAGGACGCCCGGTACCCGCTCGTCCACGGCCACGCCCCGCGCGGCGAGGACGAGGTCCTGATCGACTCCAGGACCGCCGAGCGGGCCGGTTACAAGGTCGGCGACAAGGTGCGCGTCTCGGTCGACGGCCCGGTGCTCGAGCCGACCGTCAGCGGCATCTTCACCACCGACGACGGCAACGTCGCCGCCGGCGGCAGCCTCGCCCTGTTCGACACGGCCACCTCGCAGAAGCTGTTCGGCAAGCCGGGTACGTACGACGAGATCGACGTCAAGGCGAAGCCGGGCACCAGCCAGACCGCGCTGCGGCACGCCGTCGACCAGGCCCTGCCGAAGAACCTCGTGGAGACCACCACGGGGCAGAAACTCGCCGACGACCAGGCGAGGGAGATCTCCTCGCAGATGAGCGGACTGAAGCAGAGCCTGCTGGTCTTCGCCTACATCGCGCTCTTCGTCGGCACGTTCATCATCGCCAACACCTTCACCATGCTGGTCGCCCAGCGCACCAAGGAGCTGGCCCTGCTGCGCGCGGTCGGCGCCTCCCGCCGCCAGATCACCCGGTCGGTGCTGATCGAGGCCTTCGTGGTGGGCGCGGTCGCCGGCGTGACCGGTCTGCTCGCCGGCATCGGCATCGGCGCCGGGCTGCGGTCGCTGATGAGCACGCTCGGCGCGACCGTCCCGGACGGCCCGCTGGTCGTCACGCCCGGCACGGTCGCCACCGCCCTCGCGGTGGGCGTCGTCATCACCATGCTGGCCGCCTGGCTGCCCGGCCGCCGCGCCGCGAAGATCCCGCCGGTGGCCGCGATGAGCGCGGTGCACGCCAAGGCCACCACCAAGTCGCTGGTGCTGCGCAACACGATCGGCGCCCTGTTCTCGGCAGGCGGCATCGCGGTGGTCCTGGCGGCCACGTCGATGGACGCCGACGCCGCCAAGGGCCCCATGGGCCTGGGTGCCGTGCTCCTGATCATCGGCGTGTTCGTGCTGACCCCGCTGCTGTCGCGTCCGCTGATCGCGGCCGCCGCGCCGGTGCTGCGCGTGTTCGGGGTCTCCGGCAAGCTGGCCCGGCAGAACTCGGTGCGCAACCCGCGCCGCACGGCCGCCACGGCCTCCGCGCTGATGATCGGGCTGACCCTGATCACCGGCATGACCGTGATGGCGGGCAGTCTGCAGAAGTCGATCGACAAGATGGCGAGCTCGGCGATCCGCGCGGACTACGTGGTGTCGATGGCCAACGGCAACGAGCTCTCCCCCGACGTGGCCGAGAAGCTCTCCACCGCGGACGGCGTCACCGCCAGCAGCCCGATGCGCGACGGCTACTCCCGGATCGACGGCACGTCCGAGCTCCTGCGCGGCGTCAACGGCTCCGCCATCGCCGAGCTGACCGACCTGAAGGTCGACGACGGCTCCTTCGAGGTGGGCGGCTCACAGGTCGTCGTCGACTCCGACACGGCCAAGGCGCACCACTGGAAGCCCGGTTCCGGCTTCACCGCGCACTACGAGGACGGCAAACAGCAGAAGCTGACGGTCGCCGGGGTGTACGAGGGCAACGACCTCATCCAGGGCATCATGACGGACGACAAGGCCCTGACCCCTCACCTGACGGACCCGGCCGACAGCCGGGTCATGGTGAAGACGGCGGGCGGCGCGTCCGACGCCACCAAGGACAAGCTGGAGAGGGCGCTCGGGAACAACCCGGCGATCCAGGTCCAGGACAAGCAGGACCTGTCCGACTCCGTCGCCAAGATGTTCACGCTGATGCTGAACATGGTCTACGGCCTGCTGGCGATGGCCGTGATCGTGGCGGTGCTCGGGGTCGTCAACACCCTGGCCATGTCGGTCTTCGAACGCTCCCAGGAGATCGGCATGCTTCGCGCGATCGGCCTGGACCGCAAGGCCGTCAAGCGGATGGTGCGCCTGGAGTCCCTGGTCATCTCCCTCTTCGGCGCGGTGCTCGGTATCGGTCTGGGCGTGTTCTTCGGCTGGGCGGCGGGTCAGCTGCTCGCCACGAAGATGGAGACCTACGAACTGGTCGTGCCGTGGGCCCGGATCGCCCTCTTCCTGCTGCTGGCCGGCGCGGTCGGCGTCCTGGCGGCCCTGTGGCCGGCCCGGCGGGCGTCCCGGCTGAACATGCTGTCCGCCATCAAGGCGGAGTAGCCGTACGGACACCGGGGCCCCGCTCTCCTCCCACGAGTTCCGGGAGGAGAGCGGGGCCCCGCGTGTTTCAGTTCCAGGTGCGGGACCGCAGCGGCAGCCCCGACTCACCCGACTCGGGGGTCCGTACCGCGAGAACCTGGTTGACGCCGATGCGGTTGCCCTCGAAGGCGAGAGCGGAGGCCGCCATGTACAGGCGCCAGACGCGGGCGCGGCCGGGGCTGGTGAGCCGGACCGCGTGCGGCCAGCCGGCCTCCAGGTTGGCGACCCACCGGCGCAGGGTGCGGGCGTAGTGCTCGCGGATCGACTCCACGTCCCGGACCTCGAAACCGGCCCGTTCCAGCTGGGTGACGGTGGTGCCGAGCGGGGCGAGCTCGCCGTCGGGGAAGACGTAGGCGTCGATGAACTCGTTCACGTTGTAGGCGGACTCGTCGCCCTGCGGGCGGCGGGCGATCTGGTGGTTCAGCAGGCGTCCGCCGGGCCTGAGCAGGGCGTGCAAGGCCCTGGCGTACTGCAGGTAGCGTTCGGCGCCGACGTGTTCGGCCATGCCGATGGAGGAGATCGCGTCGTACGGGCCGTCGGAGACGTCCCGGTAGTCCTGGACCCTGATCTCCACCCGGTCGGCGAGTCCTTCGTCGGCGACCCGTTTGCGGGCGTAGACGGCCTGCTCCTGGGAGAGGGTGACGCCGACGACGCTCACGCCGTGCTCGCGGGCGGCGTGGATGGCCATCGAGCCCCAGCCGCAGCCGACGTCCAGGAGGCGCTGTCCGGGCGTCAGGGCGAGCTTGCGGCAAACCAGTTCCAGCTTGTCGCGCTGCGCCGACTCGAGGGTGCCGGCCTCCTCCCAGTAGGCGCAGGAGTACACCATGGACGGGCCCAGCACGAGCTCGTAGAAGTCGTTGCCGACGTCGTAGTGGTGGCTGATGGCCCGTCTGTCGCTGCGCCTGGTGTGCAGATGGCCGGGCCTGCGCACCTCCTCGCGGGGCGGCGAGGGCGGGATCGGGGGTCCGGCGAGCCGGAACAGCCCCCGGGCGGCGGACCTGAACTGCGGGTCGCGCAGTGCCTGGGCGAGGGTGCGGGCGTCCTCCCCACGCTCCCAGACCAGGCCGGACACGGCCCGCAGGGCGGCGTACAGGTCGCCCTCGATCTCCAGGTCACCGGCCACCCAGGCACGGGCCAGGCCCAGTTCGCCCGGCTTGAACAGCAGACGGCGCAGGGCGCGGCGGTTGCGGACCACCAGCAGCGGGGCGTCCGGCGGACCGGCCTGCGAACCGTCCCAGGCTCGGATGCCCACCGGGAGCGGGGCTCCCAGCAACTGTTCGAGCAGGCTCTTGAGCCGCGACGCGGCGTCGGCCATGGCGCGCACCTCCGTGACGACGTACCCCGGAATGTCCTCCACCACGTAAACATCCCCATACCCTCCGAGGAGTCCCGTAATGAAGTCATGTCTGGGCAAACACCCTTTCCGAGCAACGCGGGGCCGGAAACGCCGAAGGACCTCCCGCACCACGGATGGCGGGAGGTCCTTCGGTGTGTTCGGCGACCGGTGAGGGTCAGGAGGCCTTGGCCTTCTCCTCGGTCTTGCTCGCGGCGGCGACCGGCGCCGGCTTGGCGGCCTCGTAGAACTCCTCGCGGGGGTTCTCCATGGCGCCGAGGGAGACGACCTCGCGCTTGAGGAACATGCCGAGCGTCCAGTCGGCGAAGATGCGGATCTTGCGGTTCCAGGTCGGCATGGCCAGACCGTGGTAGCCGCGGTGCATGTACCAGGCGAGACGGCCCTTGAGCTTGATCTTCATCTTGCCCATGACGATCATCGCGACGCCCTTGTGCAGACCGAGGCCCGCGACCGCGCCCTTGTTGGCGTGGCTGTAGTCCTTCTGCGGGAAGCCCCGCATGCCGGAGATCACGTTGTCGCCGAGGACCTTGGCCTGGCGCAGCGCGTGCTGGGCGTTCGGCGGGCACCAGGCGTTCTCGTTGCCCGCCTTGCGGCCGACGAGGTCGGGGACCTGGGCGTTGTCACCGGCGGCCCAGATGTAGTCCGTGCCCTTGACCTGGAGCGTGGGCTCGCAGTCGACGTGGCCGCGCGGGCCGAGCGGCAGGCCGTAGCGGGAGAGCGCCGGGTTCGGCTTGACGCCGGCGGTCCACACGATGGTGTTGGAGTCGACCTCGAGGCCGTTCTTCAGCACCACGTGGCCGTCGACGCAGGAGTCCATGGAGGTGGAGAGGTAGACCTCGACCCCGCGGCTCTCCAGGTGCTCCTTGCCGTACTGGCCGAGCTTGGGGCCGACCTCGGGGAGGATCTTGTCGGCGGCGTCGACCAGGATGAAGCGCATGTCCTCGCGGGACACGTTCTTGTAGTACTTGGCCGCGTCCCGGGCCATGTCCTCGACCTCGCCGATGGTCTCCGCACCGGCGAAGCCGCCGCCGATGAAGACGAAGGTGAGCGCCTTGCGGCGGATCTCCTCGTCGGTCGTGGAGTCGGCCTTGTCGAGCTGCTCGAGGACGTGGTTGCGCAGACCGATGGACTCCTCGATGCCCTTCATACCGATGCCCTGTTCGGCGAGGCCGGGGATCGGGAAGGTGCGGGAGACGGCGCCGAGCGCGATGACGAGGTAGTCGAAGGGCAGCTCGTACGCCTCGCCGATCAGCGGGGCGATCGTGGCGACCTTGCGGTCCTGGTCGATGGTGGTGACCCGGCCGGTGAGGACCTCCGCCTTCGGCAGCACGCGTCGCAGCGGGACGACGACGTGGCGAGGGGAGATGCTGCCGGCGGCGGCTTCGGGGAGGAAGGGCTGGTAGGTCATGTACGACCGGGGGTCGACGACCGTGACGGTCGCCTCGCCGTAGCGCATCTTCTTCTGGATGCGCCGAGCTGCGTACAGGCCTACGTACCCACCGCCTACTACGAGGATCCTGGGACGCTCCGTGGTGCTCATGCCATCGAGTATCCACCCGGCCCTAGGGGGTCGCTCGTGCGCCCCTTCACAAGCTCCTCGGGGGCCTGTGTTAGACTCCGCGGCCCTCGTGACCCAGATCATGATCACAACCTGGAACCGGCGGCCGCCGTGATCCGTTGTCAATGCCGCATGAGCTGCCTCTCCGGCCACCGGCGCCTCCTGAGAGCCCCCGGAAACACCCCCTCCGGGCGGACCCGGAACACCGGCACACAAAGCCCTCCTGAGCAGGTCCTCAGGGGACTCGGCCCCCCGAACGGCTCAGCGGAACCTCTTGGATCCCTCTTGGGGGCAGAATTCCTTGTGAAGAACTTCACGAACTTTCTCGGCGGGGGTGCACCGAAGGGCCCTGGACACCCCCTCCACGGCGCTCAAACGTTGTCCGACCTGCTCATCCGACAGTCATCGAGCAGAGCGAACGCGGCCTAGGAGACCGACCACGCGATGCCGTCGAGGATGTCGTGCTCGCTCACGACGACCTCCTCCGCCCCGACGCGTTCCATGATCGCCAGCAGGACGAGGGCGCCCGCGCCGATGACGTCGACGCGGCCCGGGTGCATGGAGGGGATCGTCGCGCGCTCGGCGTGGGTGGAGCGGAGCAGCGCGCTGGTGATTCCGCGGACGCGGTCGAGGGAGACGCGGGAGTGGTGGATGGCCCCGGAGTCGTACTCGGGCAGGTCCTGTGCGATCGCCGACACGGTGGTGACCGACCCGGCGAGACCGACCAGGGTGCGCGCCTCGCGCAGCGGGACCGTCTCCTCGGCCAGGTCGAGGGCCGCCTCGATGTCCGCCCTTGTCGCCGCGATCTGCTCCTCGGTGGGCGGGTCGCTCACCTTGCCGTCGCGCACCAGGTGCCGCTCCGTCATCCGTACACAGCCGATGTCCACGGAGCGGGCGGCCCGCACATGGTCGTCGCCGACGACGAACTCCGTGGAGCCACCCCCGATGTCCACCACGAGGAAGGGCCTGGCGAGGTCCGCGCGCCCCGTCAGTTCCTTCGTGGCACCGGTGAAGGAGAACTCGGCCTCCTGGTCGCCGGAGATCACCTCGGGCTCGACCCCGAGGATGTCCACGACCCCGCGCACGAACTCGTCCCGGTTCTCCGCGTCCCTGGAGGCGGAGGTGGCGACGAAGCGCAGCCGTTCGGCGCCGTGTTCCTTGATGGCCGCCGCGTACTCACGGCAGGCGGCGAAGGTCCGCTCCAGTGCCTCGGGGGCGAGCCGCCCGGTGCGGTCGACGCCCTGCCCGAGCCGCACGATGGTCATGCGCCGGTCCAGCTCGACCAGTTCGGCCGTCGCGCCCGCGCCGGAGGCGCTGTCGGACACGGTCGCGTCGGCGACGAGCAGGCGGATGGAGTTCGTACCGCAGTCGATCGCGGCGACGCGGGTCATGGGCGGGCCCTTCTGTGATCGGGGGGAGTGCGAAGCGGGGGCTCGGCCTCCGGGGGCGGGAGCCGGGGTCAGTCGTCGGCGGCCGGGACCACACACGGCCCCTTGCGCCACCACTCCGGCAGCATCGCGATCGCCTCGTCGCCGAGCGGGTTCACGCCCGGGCCGGCGGCCAGGGAGTGGGCGACCAGGACGTGCAGGCACTTCACCCGGTCCGGCATGCCGCCCGCGCTCGGGAAACCCGTGAGTTCCTCGATCTCGTCCCGGCGCCGGATGTAGTCCTCGTGCGCGGCGCGGTAGGCGGCCGCGAGCTCCGGATCGGTGGCCAGCCGCTCCGTCATCTCCTTCATCACGCCCTCGGCCTCGAGCGTGCCGATCGCCGAGGCGGCACGCGGGCACGTCAGGTAGTACAGCGTCGGGAAGGGCGTGCCGTCGGGCAGCCGCGGGGCCGTCTCGACGACGTCCGGCTGTCCACAGGGGCATCGGTGCGCGATGGCGCGCAGTCCGCGCGGCGGCCGGCCGAGCTGCTGCCTGAAGGCCTCGACGTCGGCCTCGGTGGGCTCGGTGCGCGGGGTGGAGGGCGGGGGCGTTTCCATGCGTGTAAGAAAGTCTCTCTGTCTGTTCACTGGTCGGAGGCGTCGGACTTGTCGACCCCGTCCCAGACGTTCGCGTACCAGGGGCGGTCGGCCGCCCCCAGGTCGGCGCGCGCCTGCTTGCCCGCGTGGGGGTCGATCACGACGTATCCGGTCTCCCCCGGCATCACGTAGTGCAGCCGCCGCCGGATCTGCTGTTCGGCGTAGGAGTCGTCCTGCCACCGTGCCTTGAGGTCGCGCAGCTCTTCGACCCGCTGCTCGGCCTGCTGCTTCTGCCGCTGCAGGTCGGCGATCTGGGCGCGCTGGGAGACGTACTGCCGCATCGGGTAGGCCAGGGCCACCACCATGGTGCAGACCACGAGGGCGAGCAGTGCGGCCCGGCTGGTGAGCCGGGAGCGACGGGCCTGCCGTTTGGTCTGGGAGCGGTAGACCCGGGCCGCGGTCTGCTCGCCGAGCAGCCGGATCCTGGTCGCGGTGGAGAAACGGTCCCGTTCCTTCGCGGCCATCTGGCTCTCCGCCTCCCCTGGGTGCTTCCTACGCGTGCTTCCCACGTGCGTACGTCCCCGGACACGGTACGGGACCGGGTACGGGGACGTACGTACGACTGGCTAGACCTTGCTCGGGGTCGACCGGTTGGGGTCAGCCCTTGGAGATCGCGCCCTTGAAGCGCGGGAACGCGCTGCGGCCCGCGTACACCGCCGCGTCGTCGAGGATCTCCTCGATGCGCAGCAGCTGGTTGTACTTGGCGACGCGCTCGGAGCGGGCCGGGGCGCCGGTCTTGATCTGGCCGCAGTTGGTGGCGACGGCCAGGTCGGCGATGGTGACGTCCTCGGTCTCGCCGGAGCGGTGGGACATCATGCACTTGAAGCCGTTGCGCTGGGCCAGCTCGACGGCGTCCAGGGTCTCGGTCAGCGAGCCGATCTGGTTGACCTTGACCAGCAGGGCGTTGGCGGTGCCCTCCTCGATGCCGCGGGCCAGGCGCTCCGGGTTGGTGACGAACAGGTCGTCGCCGACCAGCTGGACCTTGTCGCCGAGCTTGTCGGTGATGACCTTCCAGCCGGCCCAGTCGTCCTCGAACAGCGGGTCCTCGATGGAGACCAGCGGGTAGGAGGCGACGAGCTCCTCGTAGTACTCCGTCATCTCGGCGGCGGAGCGGGACTTGCCCTCGAACTCGTACTTGCCGTCCTTGTAGAACTCGGACGCGGCGACGTCGAGCGCGAGCGCGATCTGCTCGCCCGGGACGTAGCCGGCCTGCTTGATCGCCTCGAGGATGAGGTCGAGGGCGGCGCGGTTGGACTCCAGGTTCGGGGCGAAGCCGCCCTCGTCGCCGAGACCGGTGGACAGGCCCTTGGACTTCAGGACCTTCTTCAGGGTGTGGTAGACCTCGGCACCCCAGCGCAGCGCCTCGGAGAAGGACTCCGCGCCGATCGGGGCGATCATGAACTCCTGGATGTCCACGTTGGAGTCGGCGTGCGAGCCGCCGTTCAGGATGTTCATCATCGGCACCGGCAGCAGGTGCGCGTTCGGGCCGCCCAGGTAGCGGAAGAGGGGGAGGTCGCTGGCCTCGGAGGCGGCGTGGGCGACGGCGAGCGAGACACCGAGGATGGCGTTGGCGCCGAGCGAGCCCTTGTTGTCGGTGGCGTCCAGGTCGAACATCGCCTGGTCGATCAGGCGCTGCTCGGTGGCGTCGTAGCCGACCAGCTCCGGGCCGATCTGCTCGATGACGGCGAGGACGGCCTTCTCCACGCCCTTGCCGAGGTAGCGGTTGGGGTCACCGTCGCGGAGCTCGATGGCCTCGAAGGCGCCCGTGGAGGCGCCGGACGGGACGGCGGCACGACCGGTGCTGCCGTCGTCGAGGCCGACCTCGACCTCGACCGTGGGGTTGCCTCGGGAGTCCAGGATTTCCCGGGCTACGACGACGTCGATGGACGGCACGAGCATCTCCTTCTTGGATGTGACGCTGGAAGTGCGGGGCTGGTGTGCCTTGCGACTAGAGCCTAACCGTCCCCGGGGCGTCGGCAGCCGACCGACCGTCCCGTGGACACGGTGACCGTACACATTGTTCCTTGCCGGAACAAAGGGTGAGGCGAAGAGGAACCCGGAGGGAACGAAAAACCCCGCCCCGGTGCGTACGGGGGAACACGCACCGGGGCGGGGTGCCCGTGAGGGCGGCAGGCCCTCATATGACCGCCACTGTGGGGGCCGCGGCCATGAGGGCGCTGTGGTTCGGATACGAGCCAGGTGTCACTTCAGGTGCAGCTGCTGACCCGGGTAGATGACGTTGGCGTCGTCGATGATGTCCTTGTTGAGCTGGAACAGCTTCTCCCAGCCGCCGGCGACGTGGTGCTTCGCGGCGATCGAGCTGAGGGTGTCACCCGTGACGACCTTGTACTCGCCGTCGCCCTTCTCGACCTTCTTGCCGGTCGGGGTGGTGACGGTCTTCTTGGGCGTCGACCGCACCTCGGAGCGGTTGGCGGCCTGCTGGTCGGTCGAGCGGGTGGTGGTGCCGTTCGACGAGGAGCCGGCGGAGCTCGACGAGCCGCTGGAGCTGCTCGAGCCGCTGTACGTGGCGCCGGACAGTCCCTTGCCGCAGACCGGCCAGGCACCCTTGCCCTGTGCGGCGAGGACCTTCTCGGCGACGGAGATCTGCTGGGCCTTGGAGGCCTGGTTGGCCTGGGGGGCGTACTGGGTGCCGCCGTAGGCGGCCCAGGTGGAGGCGGAGAACTGCAGGCCGCCGTAGTAGCCGTTGCCGGTGTTGATGGACCAGTTGCCGCCGGACTCGCACTGGGCGACCGCGTCCCACTCGGAGGCGGTGGCGGCGGAGGCGGTGCCGGACGCCATCAGCGGGGCGGCGACGGCGGCGCCGGTGACACCGGCGACAGCGATGGCGCGGACGGCCTTGGACGGACGACGGTGCATGCCCTTGCCGGAAAACAGCATGGATCGATCCCCTCACCGACGCCTGCGAGGTGAGCTGTCGGGTTCGGGCCGGTTGAGTTGCCCGGCCGCACCTCGCGTGGTTCTCGTGCGAGACGCGGCTCCACCCCTAGCCGTTCCCGTCGGTCTGTCGACCTTCGGGCCCGGCGCCTACCTTGGGTCCCCCGCTCCTGCCTACGGCGCTTGACGCGACGACTGTTCCCGGGCGGCCGCTGGCAGGATTCGGCGTTGCGGCAGCCGGGGCCCGCGTTGGCGAGCGGTCATGACCGTAGACACGCGATCCGTCGAATTTCAAAGACGATCAGGGCTTCTGAGACTCATCCCACACTTTCACCAAACCGGACATCAAGCCCAAAAGGGGTCGTCAAGTCTCCCCTGTATCAACCGTTTTGAGTGCTGAGTTCCAGCGTCTGACCGGGGGCGATGTTATTCGGGTCGGTCCCGATGGCGTCCTTGTTGGCGGAGTAGAGCGCCCGCCAACCGCCCTCGAGGTCAAGGGAGTCGGCGATGGAGGCAAGGGTGTCGCCGGTGCGGACGGTGTAGCCGCGTGCGGCGTGACGGCCGGAGGAAGGGGTCGTCCGGCTTTTTGTCACGTTTTCATCCGCGATGTCACCCCGATGGCGGCCACCACTGATCGCCCCGGTGTCGACGAGGCTCCAAGAACCTCCGCTCTGCCACGAATTGTCCGAGTCGTCAGCCTCGGGGCTCGCCGCGGACGCACCGCCACCGCTCTGCGCATCCCCGGAGCCGGCGGATGTCGACTTGTCCGAATCATCCGACTTGCCGGAGCCGGAGGAACGGCCCGCGGCGTCGGCACCCTTGCCCGAATCCGGCGAGGGCGAGGCGTCCGGCGAGGAGCCGGAATCGGGCGACGCGGACGAACCGGACGAGGAATTCGGGGAATCCGAAGAATTCCCGGACGCAGAACCCTCGGAACCGGAGGAACCGGATGAACCGGAGGAACCGGAGGAGTCGACGGAACCGGATGATCCGGAGTTTCCGACGCCCGTGTCGACGTCCACCGAACCGGAATTCGACGTGAGACCGGAAAGCAGGGCACAGGTGGCCCAGGGCTTGGTGCCCCGGTCGGCGAGGATCTTCTCGGCGACGGCGATCTGCTGGGAGCGACTGGCCTCTTCGGGGCTGGCGGCGTAGTCCAGACCGCCGTGGCCGTCCCAGTCGTCCTGGGAGATCTGCAGGCCGCCGTAGTAGCCGTTGCCGGTGTTGGCGCTCCAGGATCCGCCGCTCTCGCAGTCGGCGACCTTGTCCCACGTGGTCCCGTCGGCCGCGTTCGCGGCGGATGCGCCCAGCAGCGGGATGGCGATTGCGGAGCCGGTCACTCCGGCCGCGACGAGGAGAGCCGGAGCCTGACGGGGGCGACGGTGGCGACCGTTCCCGGAGAGCATGCGGTGACCTTTCGCAAGACAGCGGTGACCAGCGCGGCGAATACCGTGAGGGACCGCGCTGACGAGTGAACGTATCGGCAGACGATCACTTGTCACAAGTTAATGCCGCGCAGATCACGTGAAGATCACAGAGTTGAACACCGGTCACTTCTTGTGATGGCTGTACTGCTTTTCAGCCGATTGCGGGACGGGGTGTGAACTCCACGGGCAAGGTGCGTAGTCCACGCATGATGAGTCCGCCGCGCCAGCGCAAATCGGTTTCTTCCACCGCGAGTCGGAGGTCGGGGACACGGGTGAGGAGGGTGGCGAGCGCGGTCTGGGCCTCCAGCCGGGCGAGCGGGGCGCCGAGGCAGTAGTGGATGCCGTGGCCGTAGCCGAGGTGCTGATTGTCACGGCGTGCGAGGTCGAGGACGTCCGGGTCGGCGAACCGCTCGGGATCCCGGTCCGCCGCCGCCAGCACCACGAGGACGGGGTCGCCGGGTGCGATGTCCTGTCCGCCGATGGTGAGGGGCCGGGTGGCGAATCGCCAGGTGGCCAGCTCCACCGGGCCGTCATAGCGCAGGAGTTCCTCGACCCCGGTCTCCAGCAGGTCCCGTTCACCGCGTTCGAGGGAGGACTGCAGCCGCTGCCGCTGTGCGGGGTGGGTGAGAAGGGCGTACGTGCCGTTGCCGATCAGGTTGACCGTGGTCTCGAAACCGGCGAACAGAAGGATGAACGCCATGGCGGCGGCCTCGTTCTCGGTGAGGTGCTCACCGTGGTCGGAGGCGCGGATGAGACCGGAGATGAGGTCCTCGCCCGGGGCCGGCTCGGCCGGGAGCGCCTCCCGCTTCTTGTGGATCAGCTCGGCCAGGTAGCCCCGCATCTTCTTCACCGACCGTGCCACGCCGCCCCGCGGGCCCCCGCCGTGCCGGATCATCATCCCCGCCCAGTCCCGGAAGTCGTCCTGGTCCTCTCCCGGGACGCCGAGCAGGTCGCAGATGGCGTAGATGGGGAGCGGGAAGGCGAACTCGTGGATGAGGTCGGCGGAGCCCTTCGTGACGAACCCGTCGATGAGGTGGTCGGTCAGCTGCTGCACGCGCGGCGCGAACTCGGCGACCCGGCGAGGCGTGAAGGCCTTGGAGACGAGTCTGCGCAGCCGGGTGTGGTCCGGCGGGTCGATGTTGAGCAGATGCGTCATCAGCTCGGCCTTGCGTTCGCCCGGGATCCCGGTCTTGCCCTTGGCGTGCTCCGGCTCGTCGTGGTGCGCCGGGTTCTTCGACAGCCGCTGGTCGGCCAGGGCCTGCTTGGCGTCGGCGTACCGGGTGACCAGCCAGGCCTCCACCCCGCTGGGCAGCTTCGTCCGGCGCACGGGCGCGTGCTCCCGCAGCCAGGCGTAGGCCGGGTAGGGGTTGCCGGCGAACTCCCAGGTGAACAGCTCGGGAGCGGGCGCTTCGGGGACTTCCGGGGGGCGGGGCTGGTTGGTCACCCCCTGACGGTATCCGGCTTCTCGGCCCGCGCCCGCGGCGTGCCCCCCGGTCGCTAACCGACGCCCTCGGCGACCCGTATCGCGTCCCGGTAGGCCCGCGCGGCCGCCCGCAGCGCGGCCTCCGGGTCCACGCCGTCCGACTCCGCCCGGACCGCCAGTGCCAGCAGGTCGTAGCCGATGCCCTCGCCCTGGGGCAGGGGCACGTCCAGGCCCGCGGTGCGCACGCGGGAGGAGAGTTTCGCGGCGAGGGCGAGGCCGGGCTGGCCGAGGGGGATGCCCTCCGTCACCGAGGTGCGCCGCTTCTCGACCGCCTTGGTGCGCAGCCAGTGCTCCTTGACCTCCTCGGGCGTCTCGGCCGTCGCGTCGCCGAAGACGTGGGGATGGCGGTGGATGAGCTTGGCGACGATGCCGCCGGCCACGTCGTCGACGGAGAACGGGGCCTCGGCGTCCTCCTCGGCTATGCGGGCGTGGAAAACGACCTGGAGCAGGACGTCGCCCAGTTCCTCCCGCAGTTCCTCACGGTCGCCCGCCTCGATCGCCTCGACGAGTTCGTACGCCTCCTCGATGCCGTACTTGGCCAGACCCTCGTGGGTCTGCCGGGAGGACCAGGGGCATTCGGCGCGGATACGGTCCATGACCTGGACGAGGTCGAGGAGACGGGCACCGGGCAGGTCGTAGGAGGCGGGGAGCAGCTCCAGCTCCGGCATGGCGACGCGGCCGGTGCCGGCGAGGCGGGCCAGGCCGTCCGTGAGGGCCGGCTCGCCCTCGCCGGTCGCCACGACCACCACCGTGCGCCCGCCGGCGCAGGCGTCGACGAGTTCCTGGGCGGTCGGGGCGGCCTCGTCGACGGATACCCCGGCCTCACGCAGATGGGGCAGCTGGGGATGCGCGCCGTCCGCGCAGAGCACGCGGTCTGCGGCGCGCAGCACCTGCCAGGCGGGCCAGGACAGCAGGCCGGGGGCGACCCGGTGGCTGGTGGTGAGCAGGACGATCCGGCCGGGGGCCGTGTCCGGGCCCGGTGCCTGGGTGTCTTCGAGGCTGGTGGTGTTCACGCTTCGAACGTAACGCACGCCTGCCGGTCACCTCCCGCGTTGTCCACAGGGTGTGGGTGATGATCGGTTCGTATGACCGTCCTGGTGGCGGCCTGCTGACCGTCCCGGTGCCGGCCTACGCCGTCTCCTGCGCCCCGCCCGCCGTGACGTCCCGCACCCACGGGGTCTTGGCGTCCACCCGGCTGCTCTTCTGCACGTCCCAGGTGCCGTAGCGCGGGTTGAGGTCGACGTGGAGTTCCTCGGACGCGGTGGACAGCGCCTTCCAGAACGCGGGGTCCGTGGTCTGCGTACCGAGCTTGCCGGCGAGCTTCGTCGCCTCGACCTGGAGGCGCAGATTGTCGTCGAGGCGCTTCGGCGCGATGCCGTACTTCTGCAGCCAGGTCGCCTCCAGCCCCTTGGAGCCGCCCGCCTGCTGCTCCAGGCGGGCGCGCATCTGCTGGACCTCCAGACGGCTGACCGTGACGCCCTGGTCCTGCGCCGCGCGGTGCAGGACCTGGTCGAGGACCATGTTGTGCAGGGTGTCGCGGGTGAGGCTGCTGGTGGCGGCGAGGACCTGCTGGTACTGCGTCTCGTCCGGCACCGCGGCCTTCTGCGCCTGGCGCACCTCGTTCACCCGGCTCTCCAGTTGGGCGACGGTGATCCGCTGTCCGCCGACGACGGCCGCCGCGCCCGGGTGCGCTTCGTCTCCGCACGCGGTGAGCAGGGGGGCCGCGGCGACGATCGCGGCGGACAGGACGAGCGCGGTGCGACGGCGGCGGTGCAAGGGAACCTCCCGAGGAGATTGCAATAACAGGTGCGGCGCGCAGCGCCTCCACCAGGGGTGGTGGTCGGGCGACGGGCGGGCGCACAAAGTCTTGCGGTGATCGATGGTAGGCAGTGGGCAAGCTCTGGCCAACCCATTCGACCAACGATTCGCGTGCTCTTCGGGCACCGTCGCGCCGCCCCGGCGGTGCGGCCCGTCAGCCGGTGATGGCCACCGGCGCGTCCCACGCGTCACGGTCGACGGTGATCGTGACGCCGCCGTGCGTCTCCTTGCTGTTGACCATGTACTGGTGGGCACGGCTGTGCCCGGTGAACTGGGTGGACCCCCACGGCCAGTCCGCCGTCGTGGTGTTCTGCTTGTCCCACAGCGCGTACCAGAGGTTGCCCGGCAGGTCCGTCCTGTCGGCGGCGCCGGCGACGGCCCACGTGATGTATCTGCGCTTCCTGGACTGCCGATGGCTCGACATGTGAATCCCACCCCTGTGTGTGCTGTTCGGTGCACTGCTGTTCGGCGCACTGCTGTGCGAAAAACGGACCGCAACCTATCCGATGGCTGGCCGGTGTCCGGAGAACTCCGCCTCAGGGGGATCACAAGGATCTCCCGGGGAACGGCAAAGACTAACCACGGACCTGCCCCAGCCACTGCAGGGTCCGCCTGATCTCGGCGGCCAGCGGGGTCCCGGGGCCGTGTACCCGCTCGACGTCCAGCAGCAGCCGCGCGAGCGTGTCGTGGGCGGCGGGCCGGTCGCCGAGGGCGAGCAGCAGGTGGCCGATGCGGCGGCGGACGTCGTGGGCGAGCTGCGGATCACCGGAGACGTACTGGTTCTCGTAGTACGGCAGCAGCGCCCGGTACTCGGCGAGTGCCGCCGCCGGTTCGCCGAGCTGTTCCAGGCACTGGGCGGCGTCGTAGCGGAAGCGCAGGGACTGCGGGTCGGCCTGGCCGGCCTCGGCGGCGCGTTCGTCGGCGAGGCGGCGCAGCTCGGGCAGCGCGCGCCGGTACTGGCCGTCGTCCATGAGGGTGGCCGCGTACTGCTTGCGCAGGGTACGGACGACCGGGGAGTGCTCGCCGTGCTGGTCGGCGGCGACGGGCAGGATCGCGCCCAGGATGTCGACGGCCTGGGTGATACGGCCCTCGCCGAGCAGCCGCTTGACCTCGTCTACGGCGGCGGCGACATCGGGCTTGTCCGCCACGGGCGGCGGGGGTGCCACGGGGGCGGGCTGGGGCGCGGGCGTGCGCGCCCGGTCCGGCCAGGGGGCGTGCGGGCGCAGGAAGGGGCGCGTCGGGTCGAGCGGGGCTCCGGTGGGTGTGCCGCGCGCGGGCAGGAGCAGCGCAAGGTGCTCGTACACCTCCTGCGCGGAGGCGGGCCGGTGCTGCGGGTCCTTGGCCAGCAGCCGCAGGACCAGCGCCTCCAGGGCCTCCGGGACCTCCGGGCGGATCCGGCGCACGGGCAGCGGCGGCTCGTACAGATGCCGGTGCAGTACGCCGAGCGCCGTGGAACCCGCGAACGGGACGTTGCCACTGAGCAGTTCGTGCAGCAGCACACCGAGCGCGTACAGGTCGGTGTACGGGCCGACCGCGCCGCCCATGGCCTGTTCCGGAGCCATGTAGGCGGGCGAGCCGATCGGTGAACCGGTGTGCGTCAGACGTGTGGTGTCGGTGTCCATGACGGACGCCACGCCGAGGTCGAGGACGGTGACCGTGCCGTCCTGCTTCACCATCACGTTCCTCGGTTTCAGGTCGCGGTGGACGATCGGCACCGCGTGCACGGCGCTGAGCACGGCGCACAGCTGCGCGGCCACGGCGACCGCCCACTGCCACGGGTACGGGTCGTGCTCGGCGAGGTGGTCGGAGAGGTCGGCGCCGTCGACGTACTGCATGACGAGGAACAGCTCCTCGCCCTCGCTGCCCGCGTCGTGCACGGTCACCAGCCCCGGATGGTCGACCTGCGCGGTCACCCGGCACTCGCGCTGGAACCGGCGGCGCAGTTCGTCGGCCTCCTGGCCGGCCACCTTGTCGGGACGCAGCAGCTTCACCGCCACACGCCGGTCGAGCCGCTGGTCGTACGCGGTCCACACCTGGCCCATGCCGCCCTGCCCGATGAGCGTGGACAGCTCGTAGCGGCCGGCGACGACGCGGCCTTGCGCCACGGTCACCTTCCGCTCTCGTGGTTGCCGTCGTGGTTGCGCAGATAGTCACTCAGTTCGTCCAGCTCCGCGCGCACCTGGTCGATGCGGGCGGGCGCCGGGCGCTGGGGCGGCGGCGGGGTCGACACGGGCGGCGGGGTCGACACGGGCGGCTGGGGCAGCGGCGTGTGCGGCATCGGGGGCGGTGTGTGCGGGCTCAGCGGGGTCTGGGGCACGCTCGGCACCGTCGCCGCGGTGAACGGCGACGGCTGCGGGTAGCCGTAGGCCGCCGCGGGCTGCTGGGCGCGGAAGGCGCCGCGGAGTCGCTGGAAGTGGCGTATGTCCGCGGCCAGGTAGTACGCCAACGCGGCCACGAGCGTGCCGAGGAGCAGGGTGATGCCCAGATAGCCGCCCGGGGTGTGGATGTCGTCGCCGGGCTCGTTGCCGAGCAGCACGATGCTGAGGATGTCGGCCGCGAGCACCGCCACGAACAGTCCCCAGTCCAGCGACCTGCGGGTCACGATGGCCAGGCGCAGCAGCATCACCCAGGCGAAGAACCCGATGCTGAAGAAGGCGATCACCACGAACAGCAGGCGCAGGAAGATCAGCCACCCGGTGTGCGGCGGCTGCTGCACCGGCTGTGCGTAGCCGTGGCCTTGCATGGCTGCTCCTGTTCGCCTGAAGAGGACCCGCGGTCGTCGCGTTGTCGCTTCGAGCGTATAGGCCGACACGGACAAGCGGCCCCGGGTTGTGCCGAACCGTTGTACTGCTGATCACAGCACGGCTCAGCCGGGCGCCACCGTGCCGTCCGTCAGGCCGTCGTACATGCCGCGCACGAGCCGATCGCCGAGCCGGCCCGCGTGTCTCAGCGCCCGCTCGAACTCGTCGAGGGCGCGGAAACGCTCGCCGTAGCGCCGCTGTTCGTCGAGCGGGAGCCGGGGCAGCTGCAGGCGGCGCACGTCGAGGCGGGTGGCGGTGGACGCGTAACTGCTGGCCTGCCGGTTGTTGGCGGTACCGCGCAGGAATCCGGCGAGGAACCACGGGTCGAGCGCGGAGGAATCGGTGCGCAGCAGCACGAGGTTGCGTCCCAGGGCGGCGCCCGCGGTCGTGTCGTCGACCACGCGCGCCACCGAGCCGCCGCCGAGCACCGGGACGACGACGTCGCCCGGTTCGGTCAGCACCGCCTCCTCCTCGCTCTCGGGAAGCGTCCCCGAAGGCGCGGTGCCGGCGAGTACGTCGTGGTCGGTGAGAACGGGCACGCGCACGTGGCCGCCGCTTCCGCCCGCGCGCAGCACCAGGGCGCCGCCGCGCGCGAGTTCACCGATGGTGGTCAGCGGCCAGCGCGCCGGCTGCGCGGAGTCGGCCGGGGGCGGGGTGAGGTCGGCGGTCAGGCGCAGCGTCTCGCCGAGGCGTTCGCGCACGGCCGTGAGCTGCTGTGCGCCGTCGGGTGCGGCGGGCGGCGGGAGGTGGCGGGCGGGAGCGAGGTCCACGTCGTCGTCGAGGAGTTCGATGACCGGCACCGATCGGGCCAGCCCCGGCCGTTCCTCGCACCGGCCCTCGCGCGCGAAGGCACGCCAGGCGTCGAGGACCACGTCCCGCACGGCCTGCCAGTCGGGGCCGCCGCGCCCCTCGGTGGCGAACCGCCCGGTGTCCGCCAGCAGCACCTCGGGGTGCACGGGCGTCCGGTCCGGGCGGCGCAGCACCCACAGGTGCAGGGGGATGTTGTAGGGCGGCGCCGCGCCCACCGGCAGCGCGACGACGGCGCGCAGCGCGCCGCGGCGCAGCAGGTCGGCGCGGATACGGCGGCCGGAGCGGCGGGAGGCGGCGGCGGGCGGCATCAGCAGGACGGCGGTGCCGCCGTCCCGGAGCCGGGCGAGCGCGTGCTGCACCCAGGCCAGCTCGGACTCGGTGCGCGCCGGGAAGCCGTACTCCCAGCGGGGGTCGTAGGCGAGTTCGTCGTGCCCCCAGTTGCGCTCGTTGAACGGCGGATGGCACAGGACGGCGTCGGCGCGCAGCTCGGGGTAGGCCTCGGCGCGCAGGGTGTCGCCGACGGCGGCGCGCACCGTCACGCGCGCGTTGAGCGCGATCCGCAGCGCGGTGAGCGCGGCGAGCTCGGGCGCGCTGTCCTGGACGTACAGCTCCTGGCCGGACCGGGCATCGACGGCGCGGGACAGGGCGCCGGTGCCGCAGGCCGGGTCGAGCACGGTGCGGGCCGGGCCGGCGAGCTCGGCCATGAGCCGGGCGAGTTCGGCGGGCGTGAGGGTGTACTGGCGGGGGTTGGCGTCCAGGTGGCGTCCGAGCAGGAACTCGAAGGTCTGCCGCGCCCCGAGTTCGGCCGCGAGTTCGGCGGCGCCGCGCAGGAGGGCCGCGGAGGGCAGCAGTTCGGGGCCGGCGGGGAGGTGGACCGCTGGGGCACTGCCCCCAGCACCCGCCCCACGCGCTCCACCCGCTCCACCGGCTCCGCCCGCGTCGCGCCGCTGGTGAACGCGGCGGTCGGGTGTCGGACCGAAACGCGGGACGAGCACCTGCTCGAGCGCGTCGGGAAGCATGGCGGCCATCCGCGCGTCGGAGCCCGCGCTCACGTCCAGCCAGACGGTGGGGCGCTCGTGGATCAGCAACAGGGCGCAACCGGCGTGCACCAGCGCGGTGACCGGGCCGCCCGGGTGCCCGGCGAGCTGCTGCCAGACACGTTCCCGCAGGGGGACCTCGGCGAGTTTGCCCTGCTTGCGCAGCCATGCCTCGACCTCGGCGAGCGCGAAGGAGGGGCTGGTCTCGGTGCCGCCGACGGGCTTGGGGAAGTCCGCGTGCCGACGGCGCCAGTTGCTGACGGCGGCACGGCCGACCCCGGCGAGCCGTGCGATTCCGGCGGCGGTCACTTCTGTCGCGTTGTCCTGCACCCGCGCCGCTCCCCTCGTCCTGTGTGTGGCGCCGAGCATAGCCGCGTACACATGATCGACGCATTCACGGTCGTGCACTCGTCAAAACTTGTGAATCGTGTTGACTCGGTTCACAGGCTCTGCTCTTATTGACCCGGCGAACGGGCCACAACCGGTCCCGCACCGCCACCCAGCACCCCACCCCACCGGCACCGTCGACCATCTCTCACCAAGGACCTCCCATGCGTCGCACCGCACTCGCCGTTGTCTGCCTCGCCGCCGCGACCGCCGTCGGCCTCACCGGCTGCATGCCTGGACAGGACAAGGCGGACAGCAAGCCGAAGGGCCCGTTCGCCGGGCTGACCGGTGGCGAGATCGCCGACCGGGCGATGAAAGCCACGACCGGAGCCTCGTCGCTGCGGATGAAGGGCGACGTCACCGACGACGGGAGCGACGGCACCATCCAGCTCGACATGGCCGTGAACAAGGAGGGCGAGTGCGCCGGCACCATGAGCATGGGCGGCCAGGGCAAGGCCGAACTGGTCAAGACCGGCGACACCGTCTACATGAAGTACGACGAGGCCTTCGTGCGCGCCCAGAGCAAGGGCGAGTCCAAGGAGGACACGGACGCGGCCGTGTCGATGCTGGCCGGGAAGTGGACCAGGATGGCGGCCAAGGGCCAGGACGCCAAGGACATCGCCGGCCTCTGCGACCTGAACTCGGTGCTCGGCGGCGCCGAGGACGGCAACTCGGACGCCACCCGGGGCAGGACGACCACCGTCGACGGCACGCCCGCGATCGTCCTGCACGAGAAGGACGGCAAGGACCGTTACACCGCCTACGTCGCGACCGAGGGCAAGCCGTACCTGCTGCGGATCGACGGCTCGTCGGCCAAGGAGCCGCTGAACCTCAGGTTCAGCGACTACAACCGGCCGGTGCCGGCGAAGAAGCCCGCCGGCAAGATCCTCGACCTGGACGCGCTGGACGGCTGAGCCGGTTCCGGCACCTGCTCACAGCCGGTGGCGCATCCATACGTTGGGCTCGACGTACACGGCGTACCCACGCCCCGGTTCACAGCGCACCGGCACCAGCGCGCCGGGCACCTCGACGTCGCCCTGGCCGTCGAAGGGCAGCCCCGTCCAGCGGCGCCACTGCTCCAGCGAGCCGGAGACGGTCATGGAAGCCGGGGCGACGGAGTCGACGGTCGCGCCGGCCCGGGCGTGCACCCGCAGCCACGGGTCGTACGGCAGCCCGTCCTCGCGCACCCGGTGGGCGTACTCGGCCATGGGCGTGTGCGGTTCCAGGTGCTTGGCGCTGGGGCGGACCGGGGCGACGACCTCGGTGAAGCCCTTCGCGCGGGCGCTGTCCCGCATCGCCGCCAGCATCCGCCCCGACAGGCCGAGGCCCTGGGCGTGCGGGGCGACCACGATGGAGATCGCGCTCACCGTGTCGGGCCGCACGGCGCGGCGCAGGTCGGAGAAGGCCCAGACGAGCACCTCGTCCCAGCCGCGGGCGGGCAGTTCACGGCGGCCGTCGGTGTGGAGGGCGAAGGGCACGCTGTAGGCGTGCGCGACGACCTCACCGCCCTCGTCCTCGGCGAACAGCACGTACTCCGGGAGTTCGACGGGAATCCGCGGGTAGTGCGCGTCGCCCACCGCGTCCTGGGTGGTGAACTCCGCCCAGCTGTCGGGCATGCCGAGGATCGCACCGAGCATCTCGGGGCGGTCGGCGAGACTCGACACCTTCACTTCCACGCGGTCACCGTAGGAGAGATGACCGCCGGGCGAGAACCGGGTTTTCCGCGCCCGGTCGGCTCACCGGCCGCACTGGGCCAGCATCATCCGCTTGTCGGCGGTCGTCACGGGAAGTCCGTACTTCAGCGAGACCTGGGCGAAGCGCACGGAGTACGCGCAGCGGATCGTCCGGTCCGGCGGCAGCCAGGTCGCCGGACCCGAGTCGCTCTTCGCACCGTTGGACGGGCCGTCCACCGGGATCAGGTTGAGCGGGTCGTTGGCTATGTCCTCCCGCTTGTCCTTCGTCCAGCGGGAGGCGCCCATCTGCCAGTCGTACGACAGGGGCATGACGTGGTCTATCTGGACCGTGGTGGCGTGGGACTTGGTCCACTCGATGGTCCTGCCCGTGTACGGGTCGTGCAGCGTCATGGAGGTGACGACGCAGTTCGAGCCCGCCCGGTAGCGGACCTGCTCCCCGTCGCGCTTCAAGAGGTCGTTGCGGGTGTCGCACCCGTTGTGCGCGAAGGGGATGCCACCCGGGGCGGAGTCCATCCAGGCGTAGCCGAACTTGTCCCGCTCGTAGCCCGTCTTGGGACCGCGTCCCTTGGTCGCCACCTTCTCGATCAGCGACCGTGCCTTCTCCTTGCCCGCGGCGGAGGTGATCACCGCCAGCCCCGGCTTCGTTCCGTCCGGATTGTCCAGTGGACTCACCGCCCGGCCGTTCCCGCCGGTCGGGACGGCGGAACCCGAGGGCCCGCCGTCCGCGGGTGTGGTGAGGTCCTTGCAGCCGGCGAGCATGACCCCGGTGGCCAGCACCGCGACGGACGCCCGGAGGATCCTCCGGCCTCCGGCACCGCGACCCGTGCAACCGGCCTCGGTGGCATGCCCCTTGACCGTCCCGCCCCTCGGACGCATCACGTGCGCCTCCTCCTGCCCGCCCTGTGCCGCCGCCGCACGGGCGGACCGTTCCTGGTCCACCGTAGCGGCCGGCCGGTGGGGAACGGAGAGCGCCCGGGGGCAGAACGACAGGCGCGTGGAGCGCGTGAGCAGTCCTGACCCGGTGAACCTCGTACCCCGTTTTCCTCCAACCTTGCCTGAGCCGACCGGGCTTGACCCTGCCCCTGGCGTCAGGGGCCGAGGATTCCCGGCATGGGCGAATCGAGCGCACCGCACCGCATCCCCCGCACCGCCCTGGTCACCGGAGCCGGCACCGGCACCCGCACGTCGTCCAGGTGAGCCCCGCGTCCAGCAGTTCCCGCCTGCCCCTAGTGCCGCAGGGCGCGGGGCGTCGCCCCGGTCGCCGCCGCCAGTTCACCGATCCGCACGCGTAATCCTGCTCAGGACCCCAGAACGGAGGCCAGGAACTCCCCGACCCACCCCAGCAACTCCCGTCCGACCAGCGGCTTCCCGCCCACCTTCGCGGTCTTGGGCCGCGGCACCAGCAGCTGGTGGACGGCCGGCTTGATGACCGTCCCCGGGTACAGCCGCTTGACCCGCAGTTCCTGCGACTCCCGCAACTCCACGGGGGCGAAGCGGATGTTGGTGCCCTGCAGCACGATCTCACCGACCCCGCACGCGCGCGCGAGCATGCGCAGCCCCGCCACCAGCAGGAGGTTCTCCACCGGCTCGGGCAGCTTGCCGTACCGGTCGGTGAGTTCCTCCCGTACCGCCTTGATGTCCTCCTCGGAGTTGGCGGAGGCGATGGCCCGGTAGGCCTGCAGGCGCAGCCGCTCGCCGGGCGCGTAGTCGTGCGGGACGTGCGCGTCGACGGGCAGCTCGATCTTCACCTCGAGCGGCGGCTCCTCCTCGATCTCGCCGGTCTCCAGCTGGCGCCGGTAGTCCGCGACGGCCTCGCCGACCATGCGGACGTACAGGTCGAAGCCGACGCCGGCGATGTGCCCCGACTGCTCGCCGCCGAGGAGGTTTCCGGCGCCGCGGATCTCCAGGTCCTTCATGGCCACATACATGCCCGCGCCCATCTCGGTGTGCTGGGCGATGGTGGCCAGACGCTCGTGCGCGGTCTCCGTGAGCGGCTTCTCCGGCGGGTAGAGGAAGTACGCGTACCCCCGCTCGCGTCCGCGGCCGACCCGGCCGCGCAGCTGGTGCAGCTGGGACAGGCCGAAGGTGTCGCCCCGTTCGACGATCAGGGTGTTGGCGTTGGAGATGTCGATGCCGGACTCGACGATGGTGGTGGAGACGAGCACGTCGAACTTCTTCTCCCAGAAGTCGACGACGACCTGCTCCAGTGCCGACTCCGACATCTGGCCGTGCGCGGTGGCGATGCGCGCCTCGGGGACGATGTCCCGGAGTCTGGCGGCGGCGCGGTCGATGGACTCGACCCGGTTGTGGATGTAGAAGACCTGTCCCTCGCGCAGCAGCTCGCGGCGGACGGCCGCGCCGATCTGCTTCTCCTCGTACGGGCCGACGAAGGTGAGCACCGGGTGCCGCTCCTCCGGCGGGGTGGTGATGGTCGACATCTCGCGGATGCCGGTGACCGCCATCTCCAGGGTGCGCGGGATGGGCGTGGCCGACATGGTCAGCACGTCCACGTTGGCCCGCAGCTTCTTCAGCTGCTCCTTGTGCTCGACGCCGAAGCGCTGTTCCTCGTCGACGATGACCAGGCCGAGGTCCTTGAACTTGGTCTCGGAGGAGAACAGCCGGTGGGTGCCGATGACGACGTCCACCGAACCCTCGCGCAGGCCCTCCAGGACGGCCTTGGCCTCGGTGTCCGTCTGGAAGCGGCTGAGCGCCTTCACGCTGACCGGGAACTGGCTGTAGCGCTCGGAGAACGTCCCGAAGTGCTGCTGCACCAGCAGGGTGGTCGGCACCAGCACCGCGACCTGTTTGCCGTCCTGGACGGCCTTGAAGGCGGCGCGGACGGCGATCTCCGTCTTGCCGTAGCCGACGTCGCCGCAGATCAGCCGGTCCATGGGGACCGACTTCTCCATGTCCTCCTTGACCTCGGCGATGGTGGTGAGCTGGTCGGGGGTCTCGGCGTAGGGGAAGGCGTCCTCGAGTTCGCGCTGCCAGGGGCTGTCCGCGCCGAAGGCGTGCCCGGGGGCGGCCATGCGCGCGCTGTACAGCTTGATCAGGTCGGCGGCGATCTCCTTGACCGCCTTCTTCGCGCGGGCCTTCGTCTTCGTCCAGTCGGCGCCGCCGAGCCGGTGCAGGGTGGGAGCCTCGCCGCCGACGTACTTGGTGATCTGCTCCAGCTGGTCGGTGGGGATGTAGAGGCGGTCCCCGGGCTGGCCGCGTTTGGCGGGCGCGTACTCGACGACCAGGTACTCCCGGGTGGCGCCCTGGACGGTGCGCTGCACCATCTCGATGTAGCGGCCGACGCCGTGCTGCTCGTGGACGATGTAGTCGCCGGCCTCCAGGGTGAGCGGGTCGATGGTCTTGCGGCGGCGGGCGGGCATGCGGGCGCCGTCCCGGCCGGCCGCCTTCTGCCCGGAGAGGTCGGTCTCCGTCAGTACGGCGAGCTTGAGCGCCGGGTCGACGAAGCCGTAGTCGATGGAGCCGCAGGAGACGTGCACGAGGGAGGGGCTCAGCGCGCCGAGGTCGGCGTCCAGACGGGCGGCGATGCCCTCGCCGCCGAGCACCTCGGCCGTACGGGCGGCCGGGCCGTGGCCCTCGGTGACGAAGACGGTGCGCCAGCCGTCGGCGAGCCAGCCCTTGGTGTCGGCGAGAGCCTTGGCGGTGTCGCCGCGGTAGGTCTCGGGCGCGTGCATGCCGAGCTTGAGGGTGCCCTCGTCCAGGGTCTCGTCGGCGGCGAACGGCGAGACCGACCACCACATCATGTCCAGCTCGCGGGCGCGGTCGCGGACGTCCGCGATGGACCACAGGGAGGCCGCGCCCACGTCGATGGGCGCCTCGCCGCCCGCCCGTCGCCCACCACCACCCTTGCCGGAGCGGACTTCGTCCGCGCTGGACATCGCGGTGGCCGCCCAGGAGGCCTGCAGGAACTCCTGGGAGGTCGCGACGAGGTCGGCGGCACGCGTGCGTACCCGCTCCGGGTCGCACACGACGGCCATGGCGCCCTTGGGCAGCACGTCGAGCAGCAGCTCCATGTCGTCGACGAGGACGGGAGCGAGGGACTCCATGCCCTCGACCGCGATGCCCTCGGCGATCTTGCCGAGCAGCTCGCCGAGCTCCGGGTGCTGTTCGGCGAGGGCACGCGCGCGTGCCCGGACGTCTTCCGTCAGCAGCAGTTCGCGGCAGGGCGGGGCCCACAGGCCGTGCTCGGCGACCTCCAGGGAGCGCTGGTCGGCGACCTTGAAGTAGCGGATCTCCTCGACGTCGTCGCCCCAGAACTCGATGCGCAGGGGGTGTTCCTCGGTGGGCGGGAACACGTCGAGGATGCCGCCGCGCACGGCGAACTCGCCGCGCTTCTCGACCAGCTCCACGCGCGCGTACGCGGCGGCCGCGAGGGCTTCGACGATCGCGTTCAGGTCGGCGGTCTGCCCGGTCCGCAGGGACACCGGCTCGAGGTCGCCGAGACCCTTGACCTGCGGCTGGAGCACGGACCGTACGGGCGCGACGACGACGGAGACCGGTCCGGTCTCGGGGTCGTCGGGACGGGGATGGGCCAGGCGGCGCAGGACGGCGAGGCGGCGGCCGACGGTGTCGCTGCGCGGGCTGAGCCGCTCATGGGGAAGCGTCTCCCAGGAGGGGTACTCCACGACGCCCTCGGCGGGCAGCAGCGAGCGCAGGGCGGCGGCCAGGTCCTCGGCCTCCCGTCCGGTCGCCGTGACCGCCAGCACCGGGCGGGAGGCCTCGCGGGCCAGGGCGGCGACCGCGAAGGGGCGGGCCGCCGGGGGGCCGACCAGGTCGACGTGCATGCGGTTGCCGTCGGCCGCCGCCTTGATCGCTTCGGCGAGGGCGGGGTCCTTGACTACGGCGTCGAGCAGACCGTGCAGGCTCATTCGGGGGCGGCTTTCGTCCGGGGTGGGCAACACGACGGGCCCGACACGCGTGGCGGGCCGGGGGTTCCCAGAGTACGACGCCAGAGGCTTGTCACCCGGCGGAGTGAACGCGGTGGCCCGGACGAGGGAGGGCGGGCTACGGTGAACCAGAGGCTAGCCCATACCTAGTCCACCGACCCGGGAGGCTTCATGAGCACGCAGCACGCACAGCGGCAGTACAACGTCCACGAGGCCAAGACCAACTTCTCCCGGATACTGCAACTGGTGGAGACCGGAGAAGAAGTCATCATCAGCCGGGCCGGGCAGCCGGTAGCCAAGGTCGTACCACTGCGGCCCACGGTCAACCGGACCGACTATGGAGCCCTCCGGGGCCAGGTCCACATCCCGGAGGACTTCGACGAACTGCCCGACGACATCGCAGACACGTTCGGAATGCGGTGACCAGTCGATGAAGTATCTGCTCGACACCCACGCCGTGCTCTGGTGGATGGACGCATCACCGGAGTTGTCCGATGAGCTCCGGGAGCTGCTTCGTACGGAGCCCGAGGTCTACGTCAGTGCGGTGACGCCATGGGAGATCGCCCTCAAGCAGTCACTGGGCAAGCTTCCTGGCCCTCCTGAGCTGGCGGAGCGTGCACGCGACCTGCAGTTCAAGAGCCTCCCGGTCACCGCTGACCACGGTGTCCGCACCGGTCGGCTGCCGTGGCACCACCGCGACCCCTTCGACCGCATACTCATCGCCCAGGCACAGCTCGAAGACCTCACCCTCATCACTCGCGACACCTGGATCCCCAAGTACGACGTCCCCGTCCTGCGCGCATGACAACGGCCCGGCGCCGAGAAGTCCCCCGTGACTTCTCGGCGCCGGGCCTCCCCCGTGACCCCCGTCGGGATGGCTAGTCGGTCGCGATCGCGTTCAGTACGTTCATCCGGCCCGCCCGGAACGCCGGGACCAGCGCCGCGAACAGGCCCACGAAGGCCGAGCCGGCGAAGACGGCGATGATGGTGGGCCAGGGGATGTCGAGGACGTTCAGGCCCGCCAGGGCGAGCAGCTTCTGGGCGGTGGCTCCCCAGCCCAGGCCGAGGCCCAGGCCGAGCAGGGCGCCGAAGAGGGCGATGACCACCGACTCCAGACGGATCATGCGGCGCAGCTGGCGGCGGGAGAGGCCGATGGCCCGCATGAGGCCGATCTCCCGGGTGCGCTCCACCACCGACAGGGCCAGGGTGTTCACCACGCCCAGCACCGCCACGATGATCGCCAGCGCCAGCAGGCCGTAGATCATGTTCAGCAGCTGGCCGATCTGGTCCTTCAGCGCCTTCTTGTAGTCGGTCTGGTCGCGCACGGTGTACTGCGGGTAGCCGTGCAGGGCCGACTTCAGCGCCTTGTACGCGGTGGCCTGCTGCCCGTCCTTGGCGCTGGCGAAGACCAGCTGGTCGAGCGGCATCTCCTTGGCGGGCACGTACTTGGCGAGGGTGGCGATGGAGGTGTACTTGGCGCCCTGGTCGATCACCTCGTCGCTGCTGGTGATCGCGCGGACCGTCAGACGGGCGGTGGAGCCATGCTCGAAGGCGACGGTGATCTTCGAGCCGATGTGGATGCCGTGGGCCTTGGCGAACTTCTCGTGGACGGACATCGAGTCGGGCAGGTAGGCGTCCTTGAGGTTGCCCGCGATGGTCTTCTTGCGCAGGTCGGACGCGTACGTCGGGTCGGCCGCCGTGATGTCGGTGCCCTTGAGCGTCTTGCCGTCAGGGGTGGTGTAGTCGGCCTTGGTCGTCCTGTACTCGGTGACCCGCGCGAGGCCCGGCGTCGCCTTCACGGCCTTCACCGCCTGCGGGACGACCGTGGCCCCGTTGTCGCCCATGATGATGAAGTCCGTACCGACCGTCTTGTCGAGCTGGTCCGTGGCCGAGGCCACCATGGAGGAACCGACCACCGACAGGCAGGCGACCAGTGCGAGGCCGATCATCAGGGCCGCGCCGGTGGCGCCGGTGCGGCGCGGGTTGCGCAGCGCGTTGCGCTCGGCCATCCGCCCCACGGGGCCGAAGATCCGCAGCAGTACGGCGCCGAGAACGCGCACCAGGCCGCCGGCCAGCAGCGGGCCGATGACGACGAAGCCGACCAGGGTCAGCACGATGCCCAGGCCCAGCCACGAGGAGCCGGCCTTGGCCTTGTCGGCGTTGGCGGCGACGAACAGGCTCAGTCCGCCGGCACCGGTCAGGACGGCACCGATCAGGGCCCGTATCCAGCCGGCCCTGCCGTCGGCCGGGGTGCCGGCGTCGCGCAGCGCGGCCATCGGGGAGACCTTGCCGGCCCGCCGAGCGGGCAGGTAGGCGGACAGGACGGTGACCACGACGCCGAGGAGCAGACCGATCACCGGGGTGGTCCAGGCGACCGTCAGATCGTCGGTGGACAGGTGCATGCCGATCTTGCCCATGAGCTTCATCAGGCCGACCGCGATGCCGACGCCCGCGCCGACGCCGAGCACGGACCCGACCACGCCCAGGAGCAGTGCCTCGACCAGCACCGAGCGGTTGACCTGCTTGCGGGAGGAGCCGATGGCCCGCATCAGGCCGATCTCCCGGGTGCGCTGGGCGACCAGCATGGAGAAGGTGTTGATGATCAGGAAGATGCCGACGAGGAAGGCGATCCCGGCGAAGCCGAGCATCGCGTACCGCATGACGTTCAGCGAACTCGCGACTTCCTTCTGGTTGGCGTCGGCGACCTCCTTGGCGGTCTGCACCTTGTAGCCGCCGCCGAGTTCGGCCGCCACGTTCTTCTTCAGCCGGGCGTCGGTCACGCCCTTGGCGGCCGTGACGTTGACGTTGGTGTAGACGCCGGTCTCGCCGACGAGCGTCCGCTGCGCGGTGCGGGTGTCGAGGTAGAAGATCGCCGCGCCGGGGTTGGTGACGGTGAAGGTGGCGATGCCGGAGATGCGCGCGGTGTGCGTGCCGACCGCGGTGATCACACCGATCTCGTCACCGAGCTTCAGGTGGTGCTTGCCGGCGGTGTCCGCGTCGACCATGATCTGGCCGGAGCCCTTGGGTGCCGTACCCGAGGTGATCTTCATGGTGCGGGCGTCGTTGCCGTTCCAGCTGCCGACGATGGTCGGGGCGCCGCTGCTGGGCGAGAGCTTGTCCTTGTCGGCGTCCACGACGGTGACCTTGGTGGAGAACACCGTCCCCTCCGCGGCCTCGACGCCCTGAGCGCGGCGGACCTCGTCCAGCACCGAGGCCGGCATCACCGGCGGCTTGCCGTTGTCGGAGGTCGTCTCACCGGTGTCCGAGGCGCCCTTGGCGCTGATCTGGACGTCGGAGGAGGTGGCCTGGAACAGCTTGTCGAAGGTGGTGTTCATCGTGTCGGTGAACACCAGCGTCCCGCACACGAACGCCACCGACAGCAGCACCGCGATCGCCGACAGCGCCATGCGGCCCTTGTGCGCGAAGAAGTTGCGCATCGAGGTCTTCAGGACGGTCATGACGTACGCCCCCGGGCGTCGAAGTCCTTCATGCGGTCCAGGACCTGATCGGCCGTCGGCTGGTGCATCTCGTCGACTATCCGGCCGTCGGCGAGGTACAGCACCCGGTCCGCGTAGGAGGCGGCCACCGGGTCGTGGGTGACCATCACGATGGTCTGGCCGAGCTCGTCCACCGACGTGCGCAGGAAGCCGAGGACTTCGGCGCCGGCCCGGGAGTCGAGGTTTCCGGTCGGTTCGTCCCCGAAGATGATCTCGGGGCGGGCGGCCAGGGCGCGGGCCACGGCGACGCGCTGCTGCTGGCCGCCGGAGAGCTGGGTGGGCCGGTGCTTGAGCCGCCCGGCGAGGCCGACGGTCTCCACCACCCGGTCCAGCCACGCCCGGTCGGGCTTGCGGCCGGCTATGTCCATGGGCAGCGTGATGTTCTCGAGCGCGTTCAGCGTCGGCAGCAGGTTGAACGCCTGGAATATGAACCCGATCCGGTCCCGGCGCAGCTGCGTGAGCTTCTTGTCCTTCAGCCCGGTGATCTCCGTCTCGTCCAGGTAGATCTGACCGCTCGTCACCGTGTCGAGCCCGGCGAGGCAGTGCATCAGCGTGGACTTGCCGGACCCCGACGGACCCATGATCGCGGTGAACTGGCCGCGGGCGATGTCCACGTCGACGTGGTCCAGGGCGACGACGCGGGTCTCCCCCGACCCGTACGCCTTCACGACCTGCCGCGCCCGCGCGGCAACGGCCGTTCGCCCTCCAGTGCCCCCGTGCCTGGGAATGGTCACAGCCGAAGTCACGGTATGTCTCCTATGTCGGTCGGCAAGTCTGTGGATGCGCCCCGGTGAACCGGTGCGTCGTTCTGGGTACGCCGATGAGTCTCCCGGCCGACGGGGCCGTCGCGCGCTGGTGCGAAGCCCCGTCTTCCAGGGGGGTTAACCCCACCGGTGCCGGTTCGGCCGGCCGCCCCCCGACGGCGTAAAGCCAGGTTAAGTACCGGGCCGGTGCCTTCTCCTCCTCCGGCGGGACGAACCCTCCCCCAGCCGTTGTACGGAGGAACCCCTAGGGGCGGTCCACCCCGGGGTGGAGCGGGCCTCGGGGTAGCTCTCCACCCACGGCCCCGCCAGCCTGCACCCTGCCGCCGCGTGAGGGGCAAGGGACAAGCCGCAGCCGGCAGACGGGTGCAGGGGGCAAGGGATCCTGGGCCGGTCACGGCAGCCGGACGGAGACCTCCGGATGCCGCGGCGACGGCCGTCGAGAAGGCGCCGCCGGACGCCCGTCAGGCGCGGGCCGAAGAAGGCGGCCACGTACGCGCGCGTGGTCGCTTCGCGCGCGTACGTGGCCGCCTTCTTCCGAGCGCGCCGAGCAGAGCACGTCCGGAGCGGCGGCACCGAGCGGTTCCCCGAGCAGGGGCGCGTCGGCGAAGGTGCCGTGGTCCGATCCGGCGACATCCGGCCCCGGGTGTCCGACTCCGGTCGCCCGCCCGCGCGCCGGGGCCGGCCGGGGCGCCTACTCCACCGCCCGACCCGTCCACGTCGTGAGGCTGCCGCGCACGTCGTCCATCTGTGCCTGCATGTCGTCCCACGTCTCCCCGTGCTCGCGCAGCACCCGCTCCGTCTCCCGGGCGATCGCGTCCTCGCGCACCTGGGCCTCGGCGAGGATCTCCGCGGCACGCGCGTGCGCCTCCTCCAGACACGGGCCCACCGCCGCCCGAGCCTCCTCCAGCTGCCGCTCCGCCTCCGCCACCGCGGCCTGTGCGCGCACCATCCGCTCGGCGTGCAGCGTGTCGAGCGCGGCCGACCGCTCGGCCTCCTCCCGCTCCAGCGCCGCCCACCGCGCCTCGTGCTCCCGGGTCTGCTCGGTCAGCATCCCCGAGGTCCGCTGCCGCATCTCCCGCAGCGCGGCCAGGGCCTCACCGCGCCCCTCCTTCACCGCGCGCCGCGTGCCGACCCGGATCTCGTCGGCCTCGGCGCTCGCCGCGAGGAGCCGCTGGCGGGCACGTTCCTCGACGTCCGTGCGGAGCGTGTCCGCGTAGTCCGCGGCCGCCCGGCGCAGGTTCTCGGCGTACGCCTGCGCCTCCGAGACCTCCTCCCGTGCCGCGGCCCGCGCCGACTCCCGTACCGTCTGCGCCTCTTCCACCCCGAGCTGGAAGAGACGCCGCGCGCCCTCTCCGAGCGCCTCGTACGTCTGCGGCGCGAGCCGCGCGACCGCCTCGCGCAACCGGGCCACCTCCCCCGCCATGTCCTTGGCGAGCACGGTGAGCCGGGCGGCCCGCTCCCAGGCGGCGTCCCGGTCCCGCGCGAGCGCCTCGGTGAACGCGTCGACCTGGCCGGGCCGGTAGCCCCGTCCCCGGACGGCGACGAAGCCGTGCGGCGACACCGGTGCGCTGCGCATCCTGTGAACCCCTCTCCGTCAGACACACACGAAATGATGATTTCGGGCATATTTTGATGCATCGGACGTAAACGTTCACAACACGACACTCCGCAGACATGTCGCGGCCAGGTTCCCGCACATGCGAAAGGGCCGGCCCCGGTCACCCGGGTCCGGCCCCACCGACTCCACCAGCCGCGCTACAGCAGCCCGTCCCACATCTGCTCGAGCAACACCGACCACCAGCTCTCCGGCGAACCCAGCGCCGCCGGATCCAGCGAGGCCAACTGCGCCTGGAAATCGACCGTCCAGCGGCCCGCCTGCTCCGGATTCAGCCCGAACCGCAGCCGCCACATCCGGCCCAGCAGCGCCAGACAGCGCGTGAACTCCGGCAGACCCGTGTTCACGAACTGCGGCGGCACGGGCCCACCGCCCGGCCCCGCCTCCACCGGCACGGCGACGATGTTCGCCGTCCCGTACTGCACACAGACCGCCTTCCCGAAGTCCGTACCCATGACCAGGTACGACCCCGCGTCCGGCGCCGGCTGCACCCCGCGCTCGGCCGCCAGCTCCGCCAGCGTCGGCACCGGACGGCCCGGCTGCGCCTGTGCCCAGAAGAACGGGCCCATGTCCACCGGCAACCCCGCCACCACCAGGGTGTGCGCCACGATCGGCGGCACACCCTGACGCGACACCGCCTGCTGGTCGAACCGGAACACCCCCGGCCCGAACGCCGCCGCCAGCTCCTGGGCGACCGCTTCCGGCGGAATCGGCGGCGCGGACTGCACCGGCGGCAGCGGCGCCCGCACCGGCGCCGGCCGCGCGGGACCGTCCGCCACCTGGTGCAACTCGCCCTGGTGCGCCAGCAACTGCCGCATCCCCTGCTGCCGGCTCGCGTGATCCGTACCGTACGGCGCGATGCTCGCGATCCTCGCCTGCGGCCACTGCTCCCGGATCATCCGGGCACAGTACGCACCCGGCAGCTCACACGACTCCAGCTCCGTGTGCAGCTCCAGCACCTGGTCCGGCGGGACGTTCATCGCACGCAGCTCATGGAAGATCTGCCACTCCGGGTGCGGCGTGCCCGGCGCCGAACGCCGGATCAGCTGCTGCTCGGAACCGTCCTGCGCGCGGTAGCGCAGCACGGCCTGATAACCCGGGCCGACCATCGGCTGACCCTGCTGCGGATAGCCGTACGACGCAGGCTGCCCCGGCGGGGGCATCGCACCGGGAGGAGGCATCGCACCCGGCGGAGGCATGGCACCGGGGGGAGGCATCGCACCGGCCGGGGGCATCCCACCGGGAGGAGGCATCGCACCCGGCGGAGGCATCGCACCCGGCGGCATCGGCTGCGGCGCACCCGGCACTCCGGGCGCGGGCCGCGGCGGAGGCGGCGCGCCGGGGCCCGTCACCGGAGGCCCGGCCAGCACCGTCTCCGCATGATGCACGGCACCGCCACGCCCGCCCGCCGAAGCACCCGGGGCACCCGGCGCACCCGGCGCACCCGGCGCACCCGGGGCACCCGGCGCACCGGGACCGGGCGGGCCCGCCGGAGACTGCGGAACACCTCCGCCCATCCGACCGGGATCCGCCAGCACCGTGGCCGCGTGGTCCGCACCGGGAGGCATACCGCCCGGCGGCCGCGGGACGTCGCCCGGCGGCTTCGGCCCCGCGGGCCCTTCCGGCCCCAGCCCCGACACCATCTGCGTCGGCGCATACCCGCCCGCCGGCGCACCCGACGCTCCCGGCGCCCCGGGCGCACCCGGCGGGGGCGGCGGCATGCCCGGAACCCCCGGCGCACCCGGCGGAGGCGGCGGCGCACCCACCCCGCCGCGCGCCCGGCGCGGCGGAGGCGCGGCCTTGCTCGTCGCGGCGTCCGCGATGTCCCCGGCGTTCGGCGCCAACGGCCGCCCCGGCCCACCGGGACCAGCGGGACCACCAGGACCACCAGGACCACCGGCCGGAGGCTGAGGCACACCAGGAGCACCCCCCGGCGGCGGATAGCCGTACCCCGGGGCACCCCCCGGCGGCGGAGGCGGAGGCGTACTCCCCTGCGGATACCCGTACCGCGGCGCACCCGGCGGCGGCACACTGCCCCGCGGGCCCCCCGGCGGGGGAGGCACAGGCACCCCCTGCACACCCCCCGGCACCGGCGGAACCGGCGGCGCAACCGACGCCCCCGACCCGTCCACCGCAGGCCCGTCCACCGCGGGCGCCACCGCCGTCGGCGGCAACCCACTCCCGCCCGTCAGCAACGCCGTCCTGGCATCCGGCGGCGTCGCCGAACCCCCACCCGGCTCACTCACCGGCGGCGCGAACACCGTGTCGGGCAACGGCACCGAACGATCCTCACCCGCATCAGCGTTCGTGTCCGTACCCGCCCAAGGCGTAGCCCCGGCCGGCACCGCGGCCGACGGCACCGCACCGGCCGGCACCGCACCGGACGGAACCTCCCCCGAACCCCCGGACACCGGCATCCCCGCCTGCGTCTCGGGCAGCGCACCACGCTCCGGCCGACGATCCGGAACCCCCAGCTTGTCCGCCGCCTCCTGCAACCACTCCGGCGGACTCAGCAAGAACGACGTCTGATTCAGATCCACCCGCGCCGCAGGAGCCGGAACCGCGTCCGCCACCACGTCCTCACGGCCGTACTCCTCCTCGTACCGGCGGATCACCTCACCCACCGGCAACCCCGGCCACAACGTCGCCTCACCACTGTCCCGGGCGATCACCAACCGCTGCGCGCCCGCATCCGACCGCGGCCCCTCCGCACGATCCTCACCCCACACCACGAAGCCGAGCTCGAACTCCCGCACCCGCACCTCACGATGCTGGTACACCGGCACGTCCCCGTTGATCCACTCCTCCGCGCGCTCCTGCGCCTGAGCGAACGTCACCATCGCAGAACTCACTCCCCCACGGAAGAGACCGGAACAGCACGCGCGAAACCGCCGTCCACCATCAGGTTCGCCACCGTCTCCAGCTCCGGCGGACTACCCGCGAGCCGCGACAGAAAGACATCGAAGTCATCACCGCACGGCAGCAGCAACCGCTCCACCCGCTCGGCCGGCGACCACCCCGGATCCACATCCCGCACATCGTCGTACGAACAGAACCACACCGACCCCGGCCGCTCGCCCCGCACCTTCACCGCCAGCAGACCACCCTGCACGAACGCCACCCCGAGATAGTCCTTCGTCAGATGGTCACGCAGGCACTTGTTCACATACACCAGATCGTTCACCGCGGCCTCGTCCCGCACCGTGAAGAACGGCTGATCCACCAGCAACCCCAACTCGGCGTCCAACGCCGTACCCACCGGCGCACACCCACCCGCCGCCTTCAGGAACGACCGGTACGCACCCGGCAACCGGAACCCCAGGTCCTCCTCCACCCCCTGCACCTGCTGCTCCGTCACCGCCACACCCGACTTCGGCAACCCGAAATGCGCCGGACGCGTCTCCTGCAACGGCCGCGTCCCCCGCTTCCCCTGGTCCACCTGCGCCATCGCCAACCCACCGTGATGCCGCAACAGCGCCTTCACCTCGACCGGCACCAGCTCCAACCGCCGCGAACCCACCACGTGATGCCACGTCCAGCCGTGCGGCGTCGCCACATCCGGCACCAGGTCCCACAACTCGTGCCCCGTCGCCGCCAACGCCGCGTTCGCCGACACATAGTCCGTCAACCGCAGCTCATCCACACCGAAACCCTCCGGCGGATCGGCGATCTCCGCCGCCGCACGCGCATAGGGCGAGAAATCCGGGTACCCGCGGTCATCGACACGCACCCCCCTCGGATGACGTGCCGCCCGGACCGGATCCGGGAAATGCACCACCTGCCCGGCATAGGCCGCGTTCGGCGGCGCGGCCTCTCCCCCAGCCTGGCGGCTGGGCGGTGCCCCCAGCCCGAGCCGACCTGTCGTCATGGCGGTAGCCCCCTGCGGCATTCTCTCAGGCCTGTACGGCTTATCGATCGCGGATGCCGACAGCCTAAGCGGTACACCGACACCGGTCACCGGCCCACCACTTCAGTGACCAGCCGTCACCCCACCGTGACGACTCGCCCCCACCACGGGCGTGTCGCACCGCCCCAGCTTCCGCACCCGCCCCAGGATTTGGCAGTCTGTGACCTTCGGGGGAAACCCGGGAGGGGATGACGACCATGAACACCATGCAGGCCGGAGGCGGTGGAGACGTGCGAGCGGGCGACCCCCGCATCGGCTGGAGCAGCACCACCACACCCCACGCCCCCACCCTTCTGCACCGCCGCGACGGCATCCTGCCCACCATCGCCGCAGCACTCTCCGTACGCGGCACCACCCTCACCGGCACCGCCGCCCGCAGCGACCAACCCCCACCCCTCCACCCCCTCGTCCAGGACTTCCTCGACACCCTCACCAGCGCCCAACGCGACCGCTTCACCGGACGCTGCGCCGAGACCATCCTCATCTCCCGCCACATCACCGCCGCCGACGCCGCCCGAAGCAAACGCGCCGCCCGTAAACCCATGACCAACGGCGAAGCACGCAGAGCCCTCAAACAAGCCAAACTCACCGCCCGCCGCATACGCGAAGACGGCGACCCCCTCCACGGCAGCTTCGCCACCCCCTGCCGCGCCTGCACCGCCCTCAGCGCCCACTTCGGCGTCCGCATCGTCGACACCGACGCCACCGACGGCTGACCCCCGGCCCCTCCCCCGCACCACCCGCACCACACCCGCACGACGAACGAGGGTCAGATGCACGCCGACCGCACCTCCACCACGCGTTTCCCCGTCCCCGTCGACGCCGCCCTGCGCACCGCCGGCTGGCAACCCGGACACTGGGACATAAAACAAGCCGAATACTGGGCCGACACCCTGCGCGACCACACCTCACCCGCCGGACACCGCCACACCGTCTTCCCCGCCGCCGTCGAAGCCTGGGCCGAATTCGGCGGCCTCCACATCACCCCCACCGGCCCCGGCCGCCAGGTCGCCCCCGCCACCCTCCACCTCGACCCCCTGCACGGCCTCCACCTCGCCCGCACCCTCGGCGACCTCGGCCGCGCCCTCGACACCGACGTCTGCCCACTCGGCGAGGAAACCGACACCCACTCCCTCCTCGCCATCGACGCCACAGGCCGCGTCTACGCCCTCGACCACACCGGCGACTGGTACCTCGGCCCCGACATCGACCACGCCCTCACCACACTCGTCGCCGGCATCGAACCGGCCCGCCTCACCACCCCCTGACCCCGCACACCAGGCCACACCCCCGGCTCACGCCGCCGGAATCACCGCCGACACCCGGAAACCCCCCGCATCCGTCGGCCCCGACACGAACACCCCACCCAACGCCGCAACCCGCTCCCGCATCCCCACCAGACCGTTCCCACCCGACGGCAGCCCCACCGCCGACGCCGACCCCACCTCAGGCGGCGGCTCGTTCTCCACCTGCATCGCGATCTCCGACACCCGATGCGCCAACCGCACATACGTCTTCGCCCCCGCCGCATGCTTGTGCACGTTCGTCAGGGCCTCCTGCACCACCCGGTACGCCGTCTGCTCGATCTCCGGCGCATACCCCCGCGCATCCCCCTCGACCGACAGATCCACCACCATCCCCGCAGCCGCCGACTGCCCCACCAACTCATCCAGCCCCGACAGGTACGGCCCCTCCTCCTCCGCCACCCGCGAAGCCTCCTTCACCGCGACCACGTCGATCGCGGCCAACTGCGCCTGCGCAGCCCGCCGCACCAGCCCGTCCCCCGACCTGAGCACCCCGAGCATCTCCCGCAACTCGGTCAGCGCCTGCCGCCCCATGTCCCCCACCAGCGCCGCGTTCCGCACCGCCTTCTCCGGGTCCTTCCGCGCCACAGCCTGCAACGCCGCGGCATGCACCACCATCAGACTCACCCGGTGCGCCACCACGTCGTGCATCTCCCGCGCGATCCGCGTCCGCTCCTCACCCCGCGCCCACTCCGCCCGCTCCTCGGCCCGCTCGGCCAGCAACTGAAGCTCCCGCTCCAGACTGTCCGCCCGCTCCCGCAGGCTCTCCATCAGCCGACGCCGCGCACCCACGTACAGGCCGAGCAGGATCGGAGGCGCGGTCAGCCCCAGCGACGTCGTGACCGCCGCGAACGGCACGAACCAGTCCCCGAGGGTCAGGGTCCCCCGCGCCATGTCCTGCCGCACCCGCACGAACGTCACGATCATCGTCCCCACCAGGGACATACCGGCCAGAGCCACCAGAATCCTGCGGGGCAGCTCACAGGCGGCCAGCGTGTACAGGCCCACGATCCCCATCAGGAAGCCCATCTGCGCCGGCGTGATCGCGATCGCCACCAGCACCACGGCGATCGGCCACCGGCGCCGGATCAGCAGCACCGAACCCGCGAGCAACCCGAACACGATCCCGACGGCCAACGGGATCCCCGCGTCCCTCGCGAACGGGATCCCCTCCGCACCGCACTCCAGCGCCGACGCCAGCGCCAGACTCCCGTCGAACACGGCACTGCGCCGCCTGTCCCACCACCACGGGCCGGCCGGGCCCGCGGCGTGCTCTTCCCCCGTCACGGTCATGGCTCCCAGCCTACGGTCGCCAGGTACCGCTTTTCCGGTGAGTTTCGCGGACTGGCCTACACCACACGCCGTAGCCGAATCACAGGGAAACCGTCCGGTATCCCTCGAACGGCTGAACTAAGTCCGTTCGAGGCCGGAACCGGTCATTCCGGCCGGACGGTATGCCCATGGCACATTCAGCAGGCACGTACACCGACTTCGAGGGACTGCGGGAACGGGCGGTCGCCTTGCGGCGGGCGGGCTGCAGCCTTCGGCAGATCCGGGACGAGCTGAAGATCTTCAACAACGACATCCTCAACCAGTTGGTGAAGGGGGAGCCGCCGCCGGAGTGGACGAAGCGGCCACGGGCCAAGGACGACATGCGCGCGAAGGCGCGGGAGCTGCGCCTCCAGGGCTGGACGTACGACCAGATCGAGGCGGAGCTGGGCTGCTCGAGGAGCTCGGTGTCGCTGTGGGTGCGGGATCTACCGAAGCCGGAGCGACGCGACCCGGCGGAACAAGCAAAGCTGGCCTCACGCAAACGCTGGGAGCATGAGCTCGCGGTGCGAGACGAGAAACGCCGGCAAACAAAGGCGGCCGCGGCCGCCGAAATCGGCAAGCTGACCGACCGCGAGCTGTTCCTCTTGGGTGTCGGCCTGTACTGGGCCGAGGGCGGCAAGGACAAGCCGTACGACCGCCGGGAGAACGTCGCGTTCGTCAACAGCGACCCTGGCATGATCGAGGTCTACCTGGCTTGGCTCAACCTCCTAGGGGTAGAGCGCGCACGCCTCCGCTACACGGTGATGATCCACGAAAACGCAGACGTGGCGGCCGCCGAGCAGTACTGGGCCGACCTTGTTGGCGCAGACCGCTCCGCCTTCAACAAGACGACCATCAAGAAGCACAACCCGAAGACCATCCGGAAGAACGTCGGCGATTCCTATCGAGGCTGCTTGGTCATCAAAGTCCTGAAGGGTGCCGAGTTGTACCGTCGCATCGAGGGCTCTTGGTACGGCATAGTGGTGTCCGTGCGCGAGGCCGATCAATCAAATCGGACATAGAGCGCAAACCATCCCGGATCGTCTAAAGGTAGGACAAACGGTTTTGGTCCGTTGAATGAGGGTTCGAGTCCTTCTCCGGGAGCATGACAAGTAGGGCCCTGACACCACCGTCAGGGCCCGCTCCCATGTCCCCCCAGAAACGCCCCGGTATCCTGCGGATGTCATCCCCACCCGTCAAAGCCGAAGGGCAACCCCGTGAGCGCCATTCGCCCGGCAGCCGTCGTCGTTCTCGCAGCGGGTGAGGGCACCCGTATGAAGTCGGCCACACCGAAGGTCCTGCACGAGATCTGCGGACGTTCCCTCGTGGGCCATGTGCTGGCCGCGGCCCGTGAGCTGGACCCCGAGAACCTGGTCGTCGTCGTGGGTCACGCCCGTGAGCAGGTCACCGCGCACCTCGGTGAGGTCGATCCGGCCGTGCGCACGGCGGTGCAGGCGGAGCAGAACGGGACCGGGCACGCCGTGCGGATGGGCCTGGAGGAGCTGGGCAGCGGGGTCGACGGGACCGTGGTCGTGGTCTGCGGGGACACTCCCCTGCTCACCGGTCGGACGCTCCAGCAGTTGGCCGGGACGCACCAGCAGGACGGCAACGCCGTCACCGTGCTGACCGCCGAGGTCCCGGACGCGACCGGGTACGGGCGCATCGTCCGTGACGAGGCCACCGGTGCCGTCACGGAGATCGTCGAGCACAAGGACGCGACCGACGCGCAGCGGGAGATCCGGGAGATCAACTCGGGTGTGTTCGCGTTCGACGGGCAGCTCCTGGCCGACGCGCTGAAGAAGGTGCGGACGGACAACAGTCAGGGTGAGGAGTACCTGACGGATGTGCTCGGGATTCTGCGTGAGGCCGGCCACCGGGTGGGGGCGTCGGTCGCCGGTGATCATCGTGAGATCGCCGGGATCAACAACCGGGTGCAGCTCGCGGAGGCGCGTCGGATTCTCAACGACCGGCTGCTGGAGCGGGCGATGCTGGCCGGTGTGACGGTGATCGACCCGGCCACCACGTGGGTGGATGTGACGGTGACCTTCGAGCAGGACGCGGTCGTGCATCCGGGTACGCAGCTGCACGGTTCCACGCATCTGGGTGAGGGTGCGGAGGTCGGTCCGAACAGCCGGCTGACGGACACCCACGTCGGCGCGGGGGCGCGGGTCGACAACACGGTGTCGAACGGTGCCCGTGTCGGTGCCGGGGCGAGTGTGGGGCCGTACGCGTATCTGCGTCCTGGTACGCGTCTCGGTGAGAAGGGCAAGATCGGTACGTACGTGGAGACGAAGAACGCGTCGATCGGTGAGGGGACGAAGATCCCGCATCTGTCGTACGTGGGGGACGCGACGATCGGTGAGTACTCCAACATCGGTGCGGCCAGTGTCTTCGTGAACTACGACGGCCGGGAGAAGCACCACACCACGGTCGGCTCGCATTGCCGTACCGGTTCGGACAACATGTTTGTGGCTCCTGTCACGGTCGGGGACGGTGCTTACACCGCTGCCGGGTCCGTGATCACGAAGGACGTGCCGCCCGGTTCGCTGGCCGTGGCCCGTGGTCAGCAACGGAATATCGAGGGTTGGGTGGCTCGTAAGCGTCCGGGGAGTGCGGCCGCGAAGGCGGCCGAGGCGGCCTCCGGGCAGGGTTCGGGCGAGGACTGACCGGAAACGGGTGCGTCGAACACGGCGTACCGTGATAAGCGCACACTCGCATGCCACCAGCCGCCACCAGCTGAGACACCTCTGAGGAGACAGTGCTGTGACCGGGATCAAGACGACCGGCGAGAAGAAGTTGATGTTCTTCTCCGGCCGCGCCCACCCCGAGCTTGCCGAGGAGGTCGCCCAGCAGCTGGGTGTCGGGGTTGTTCCGACGAAGGCCTTCGACTTCGCCAATGGCGAGATCTATGTGCGTTATCAGGAGTCGGCGCGTGGTGCGGACTGTTTCCTGATTCAGAGCCACACGGCTCCGATCAACAAGTGGATCATGGAGCAGTTGATCATGATCGACGCGTTGAAGCGTGCGTCGGCCCGTTCGATCACCGTCATCGTGCCGTTCTACGGTTACGCGCGGCAGGACAAGAAGCACCGTGGTCGTGAACCGATCTCGGCGCGTCTGATCGCGGACCTGATGAAGACGGCGGGTGCGGACCGCATCCTGACGGTGGATCTGCACACGGACCAGATCCAGGGTTTCTTCGACGGGCCGGTGGACCATCTGTTCGCGCTGCCGCTGCTGGCGGACTACGTGGGTGGCAAGGTCGACCGGGACAAGCTGACGGTGGTCTCCCCTGACGCCGGCCGGGTGCGGGTGGCGGACCGCTGGTGCGACCGGCTGGGTGCGCCGCTGGCGATCGTGCACAAGCGGCGTGACAAGGACGTGGCGAACCAGGTGACCGTCCACGAGGTCGTGGGTGAGGTCAAGGGTCGGGTCTGTGTCCTGGTGGACGACATGATCGACACGGGTGGGACGATCTGTGCCGCCGCGGACGCGTTGTTCGCGCACGGTGCGGAGGACGTGATCGTGACGGCGACGCACGGTGTGCTGTCGGGTCCGGCCGCGGACCGGTTGAAGAACTCGCGGGTGAGTGAGTTCGTGTTCACGAACACGCTGCCGACGCCGGGTGAGCTGAACCGGGAACTGGACAAGATCACGGTGTTGTCGATCGCGCCGACGATCGCGAGTGCGGTGCGTGAGGTGTTCGAGGACGGTTCGGTGACGAGCCTGTTCGACGAGCAGTAAGGGTTCCCCTTCGTCCCCTTCGTTCCCCGTCGTAGATCCTTTTGGGTGCGGCCTCCCTCTCCGAGTAGACTGCTCGAGTTGCTCGGCGAGGGAGGCCGTTTCCGTTTCGGCGGATGTACGGCTGTCCGTTATCGACGCGCTCTTCGTAGCAGGCCGTTCGTGGCCGGGTGACCACGTCCGTTCTCTATGTCCTACGAGGAGTGAACATGTCCGAGGTGAAGCTCACCGCCGAGACGCGCAGCGAGTTCGGCAAGGGTGCCGCCCGTCGTATCCGCCGTGACAACAAGGTTCCCGGTGTGCTGTACGGCCACGGTGCGGACCCGCTGCACCTGACCCTGCCGGGCCACGAGCTGCTGCTGGCGCTGCGTACGCCGAACGTCCTGATCTCCCTGGACATCGACGGCAAGACCAACGAGCTGGCGATCCCGAAGTCCGTGCAGCGTGACCCGATCAAGGGCTTCCTGGAGCACGTGGACCTGCTGCTGGTCAAGCGTGGCGAGAAGGTCACGGTGGAGATCCCGGTGCACACCGAGGGCGAGCTGGCCCCGGGTGGCAACCTGCTGGAGCACGTCCTGAACGCGCTGCCGGTCGAGGCCGAGGCCACGCACATCCCGGAGTCCGTGACGGTTTCCGTGGAGGGTCTGGAGGCCGGTGCCTCGATCCACGCCAAGGACATCACGCTGCCGAGCGGCGTGACCCTGGCCGTCGAGGAGGACGCGGTCGTCCTGCAGGTCCTGGCCGCGCAGGCCGAGGAGAGCACGGGCGAGGAGACCGAGGGCGAAGAGGTCGCCGAGGCCTGATCCTCGCTTCTCATCACCGTTCGTCAGCCGCTGTTCCCGCTCGGGGACGGCGGCTGGCGCGTATCAAGGAGACATGGACGTGAGCACTCCCGCCAACGCCCCCTGGCTGGTCGTGGGGCTCGGGAATCCGGGGCCCGAGTATGCGATGAACCGGCACAACGTGGGTTTCATGGTGGCCGATCTGCTGGCCGAGCGGATCGGGGGGAGGTTCAAGCGGGCTTCCAAGGCGCAGGCGCAGGTGGTGGAGGGGCGGATCGGTCCGCCGGGGCCGGGCAATCGCCGGGTGGTCCTGGCGAAGCCGATGTCGTACATGAATGTGTCGGGTGGTCCGGTGAACGCGTTGCGGGACTTCTACAAGGTGCCGGTGGCGAACATCGTGGCGGTGCACGACGAGTTGGACATCGACTACGGGACGCTGCGGCTGAAGCTGGGCGGCGGGGACAACGGGCACAACGGTCTGAAGTCGATGACGAAGGCGATGGGCGCGGACTATCACCGGGTGCGGTTCGGGATCGGCCGGCCGCCGGGGCGGATGCAGGTGGCGGATTTCGTGCTGAAGGACTTCTCGTCGGCGGAGCGCAAGGAGTTGGACTACTTCGTGGACCGGGCGGCGGACGCGGTGGAGTGTCTGGTGATCGACGGGCTGGAGCGGGCGCAGAGTACGTACAACTCCTGACTTGTCGCCCGGGCGGGTTGACCGGTCGTCGCGGTATGGCGAATGATCCCGGCCATGCCAGCCGCCGCCCGTTCCCGTAAGGTCTCCGCCGCCCGTTCCCGTCAGGCCTCCGCGGCGCGTTCTCGTCAGGCCTCGTCCGTCGCGCTCCGGTTCGGTCGGGTGGCGGTGATGGGTGTGGTCGCGGCGTTGATCCTGATCGCCGGTGTGTGGGCGTCGTGGGGTACGGCGCAGCATGTGATGCTGACGAAGGGGCGGGAGCACGGCACGATCACGGTGGAGTCGTGTGGTGATCGGACGTGTACGGGGTCGTACCGGCCGGTGTCGTCGGGGTCGACTGCCCGGAAGCGGGTGGTGATCGCGCAGACGGTGGCGGTGCACCGGGGTGGTACGTACTCCGTCGTGGTGAAGCCGAATTCGGATCAGGTGGTGCGTTCGGGTCCGGCGGGGATCCTGTATGCGTGGGCGCCGCTTGGTGGTGCTCTGTTGCTGGCGTCGGTGGTGGTGGCCGGTGGTCTGCGGCGGACGCGGGCGGCGTGGGTGCTGGCGGGGGCGGGGGTCGGGCTGCTGACGGCGGCTTTCGTGGCTGTGTGAGCGGGTGGCATGAGGGTGCCCCCGGATCCGGGTGGATCCGGGGGCACCGTCATGTGGTGTGCGTGTGGGTCAGCCGGTGTTGCGCAGGCCTGCCGCCACGCCGTTGACGGTCAGCAGGAGGGCGCGGGAGAGCAGGGGGTCGGGTTCCTCTCCGGCGTTCGCGGTGTCGCGCTGGCGCTTGAGGAGGGCGACCTGGAGGTAGGAGATGGGGTCGAGGTAGGCGTCGCGGATGGCGAACGTCTGCTTGAGGACGGGGGTGGCGTCGAGCAGTTCCTTCTCGCCGGTGATCTTGAGGACTTCGGTGACGGTGAGCTCGTGTTCGGCCTTGATGGTGTCGAAGACGTGCTTGAGTTCGTCGGGGACGAGGGTGTCGACGTAGTGCTGGGCGATGCGCAGGTCGGTCTTGGCGAGGGTCATCTCGACGTTGGAGATGAAGTTGCGGAAGAAGTGCCACTGTTCGTGCATCTCGGTGAGCACGGTGTCGAGTCCGGCGGCGCGCAGGGCCTTGAGGCCGGAGCCGACGCCGAACCAGCCGGGGACGATCTGCCGGGACTGGGTCCAGCCGAAGACCCAGGGGATGGCGCGCAGGCCGTCGAGCGAGACGCCGGAGCCGGGGCGGCGGGAGGGCCGGGAGCCGAGGTGCAGGTCGGCGAGCTGGTCGACCGGCGTCGAGGCGAGGAAGTACGTCGGCAGGTCGGGGTCCTCGACGAGCTTGCGGTAGGCGGCGTGGGCGGCGTCGGAGACGACGTCCATGGCGGCGTCCCAGCGGGCGAGGGCTTCGTCGGACTGGCGGGGTGCGGTGTGCAGGGCGGAGGCCTGGAGGGTGGCGGCGACGGTGAGTTCCAGGTTTTCCCTGGCCAGGGAGGGGATGAGGTACTTGTCGGAGATGACCTCGCCCTGTTCGGTGACCTTGATCTCGCCTTCGAGGGTGCCCCAGGGCTGGGCGAGGATGGCGTCGTGGGAGGGGCCGCCGCCGCGGCCGACGGTGCCGCCGCGGCCGTGGAAGAGGCGGAGGCGGACACCGTAGCGGTGGGCGACGTCGCGGAGCCGGCGCTGGGCGCGGTGGATCTCCCACTGGCTGGTGGTGATGCCGCCGAACTTGGAGGAGTCGCTGTAGCCGAGCATGACCTCCTGGACGTCGCCGCGGAGGGCGACGAGGCGTCGGTAGGAGGGGTCGGAGAGCATGTCCTCGAGGATGGTGTCGGCGGCCTTGAGCTCGTCGGTGGTTTCCAGGAGGGGGACGATGCCGATCTTGGCCCAGCCGGCGTGGAGGTCGAGGAGACCGGCTTCGCGGGCGAGGACGGCGGCGGCGAAGACGTCGTCGGCGCCTTGGCACATGGAGATGATGTAGGACTCGATGACTTCGGGGCCGAAGACTTCGAGGGCCTTCTTGACCGTCTGGAAGACGCCGAGGGTCTTCTGCCCGGCGGCGTCGACGGGGGCCGGGGTGGGGGCGAGGGGCCTTCTGGAGCGGAGTTCCTTGGCGAGGAGCTTGGCGCGGTAGTCGCGGGGCATGTCGGCGTAGCGCCAGGATTCCTCGCCGAGGCGGTCGAAGAGCTGGCCGAGGGTGTGGTGGTGGGCGTCGGCGTGTTCGCGTACGTCCATGGTGGCGAGCTGGAGGCCGAAGGCGGCGAGGGTGCGGATGGTGCGGGCGAGGCGGCCGTCGGCGAAGAGGCCGCCGCGGTGTGCGCGCAGTGAGGTCTGGATGATCCGCAGGTCCTGCAGCAGTTCCGAGGTGCCGAGGTAGTCGCGGCCTTCCTCGTGGGGGGTGCCCTTGGCGAGGCGCTGCTTGGTGTTTTCGAGCTTCTGCCGGATGCAGGTGGCCTTGAGCCGGTAGGGCTCCTCCGCGTTGAGGCGCTTGTAGCGGGGGCTGATCTCGGGCAGGCGTTCGAGGTCGGTCCGGAGGGATTCGAGGAGTTCTTCGCCGGCGCCGGCGTAGCGGATGGAGTTGGACAGCAGGCCGCGGAGTTCGTCGATGGTCTCGAGGGCGTCGTTGATGCCGTGTTCGTGCTGGAGGATGAGGACGTCCCAGGTCACCTGGGGGGTGACGTTGGGGTTGCCGTCGCGGTCGCCGCCGATCCAGGTGCCGAAGGTGAGGGGCCGGGTGTCGTCGGGGAGCTTGACGCCTACGCGTTCCAGTTCCGCGGTGAGGTCCTCGAGGACGTCGCCGACCGCTCCGGCGTGGAGTTCGTCGAGGTAGTAGATGGCGTTGCGGGCCTCGTCGGCGGGTTCGGGGCGGACGACGCGGAGTTCGTCGGTCTGCCAGACGAGGTCGATGTTCTCGGCCAGCCGGGTGTCGTGGCGGCGGCGGTCGGACTCGATGACGGGGGTTTCCAGGAGCGCGGCGACGCGCCGGAGCTTGTTGAGTACCGACCGGCGTGCGGCTTCGGTGGGGTGCGCGGTGAAGACGGGGCGGACGTTGAGGTTTCTGACCGTCTCGGTGACGTGCTGGGGGTCGGCGTCCTTGAGGCGGTCGGCGGTGCGGGCGAGCAGGCCGCCTTCGGCGGCGCGGCGGGCGCGCAGTTCGCGGCCGCGGTGCACCTGTTCGGTGACGTTGGCCAGGTGGAAGTAGGTGGAGAAGGCGCGCACCAGCTTGGCCGCGGTTTCGAGTTCGGTTCCGCGCAGCAGTTCGGCGGCGGCGTCGCCGTCCTCGCGGGTCAGTCGGCGGACCTTCTCGACGAGCTCGAGCAGTTCCGGGCCTTCCTGCCGGACGAGGGTCTCGCCGAGGAGGTCACCCAGTCGCCGGATGTCGGCGCGCAGCTCGCTGCTGGTCGTGGTGGTCTGGTCGTCGGCACTGCTCACAGGTGCGGCTCCTTGCAGTGTTGAAGCTCGTCTGGGAGGGGAACCCGTCGGTCCTGGACCGTGTGCCGCGCGGCGCAGCGCCGCATACGGGCCGGGCATCCGGGAAGAAAACAGAGCGGACCGCGCTGTCCGACCGAGACCAAGGATAGGTGTCCACGCGGACGCGCAGGCCGTCGGGCTCTTGCCGCCGGTCGGCACGCTGCCATACTTACGACGCCGTAGGTTACGGAACCGTAGGGAGGCGTTGGTCAAGTCCCGTTCGGCTCCTGTCACCTGGCACCTTTCTTGACCCTCGACCCCCCAGGGGACGCGCATGACCTCAAGTTCCGATGTGATGGAAGACGCCTCGCAGCCGACCGGTACTCCGACGACCTCCGCCACGCTGGGCGGTGAGCAGAAGCGTTCGATCGAGCAGATCACCCTGCTGCTGTTCATCACGGTTCCGTTCCTGGCGCTGCTGGCGGCGGTGCCGCTGGCGTGGGGGTGGGGGGTGAGCTGGCTGGATCTCGGTCTGCTGGTGTTCTTCTACTTCCTGGGTTGCCACGGCATCACGATCGGTTTCCACCGGTACTTCACGCATGGTTCGTTCAAGGCGAAGCGGCCGCTGCGGATCGCTTTGGCGGTCATGGGGTCGCTGGCGGTGGAGGGCCCCCTGGTGCGCTGGGTGGCCGATCACCGCAAGCACCACAAGTTCTCCGACGCGGAGGGGGACCCGCATTCGCCGTGGCGGTTCGGGGAGACCGTTCCGGCGCTGGTCAAGGGCCTGTGGTGGGCGCACATCGCCTGGATGTTCGACGAGGAGCAGACTCCTCAGGACAAGTACGCTCCGGACCTGATCAAGGACCCGGCGATCCGGGCGATCTCCCGGCAGTTCGTGCTGTGGACCGTGGTGTCGCTGGCGCTGCCGGCCGTGATCGGCGGGCTGGTCACGATGTCGTGGTGGGGCGCGTTCACCGGTTTCTTCTGGGGTTCACTCGTGCGGGTGGCTCTGCTGCACCATGTGACGTGGTCGATCAACTCGATCTGTCACGCGGTCGGCAAGCGCCCCTTCAAGTCGCGGGACCGCTCGGGCAACGTGTGGTGGCTGGCGGTGCTGTCCTGCGGGGAGTCCTGGCACAACCTGCACCACGCCGACCCGACCTCGGCGCGGCACGGCGTGATGCGCGGGCAGCTGGACTCCTCGGCCCGGTTCATCCGCTGGTTCGAGAAGCTCGGCTGGGCGTACGACGTGCGCTGGCCGTCACGCTCGCGTATCGATTCGCGCCGTAACACCGGGGAAGACGGCTCCCGGCGCCGGAGGGAGACCGCCGAGGCGGCATGATTGACGCCGTGGCGACCGACTCCAGCAGCACTCCCAGCAATGACAAGCCGCGGCGTGCGCGTCGTACCCGGATGACCGGTGCCGAGCGCCGCCAGCAGCTGCTGGAGATCGGCCGCACGCTGTTCGCGGCGAAGGGGTTCGAGGGCACTTCGGTGGAGGAGATCGCGGCGAAGGCCGGGGTGTCCAAGCCGGTGGTGTACGAGCACTTCGGCGGCAAGGAGGGCCTGTACGCGGTGGTGGTGGACCGCGAGATGCGGCGCCTGCTGGACATGGTGACGAGTTCGCTCACCGCCGGCCATCCCCGTGAGCTGTGCGAACAGGCGGCGTTCGCGCTGCTGGACTACATCGAGGAGTACACGGACGGTTTCCGCATCCTGGTCCGTGATTCGCCCATCCCGCAGTCGACGGGTTCCTTCGCCTCGCTGATCTCCGACATCGCCACCCAGGTGGAGGACATCCTGGGCCGCGAGTTCAAGTCCCGCGGCTTCGACCCCAAGCTGGCCCCGCTGTACGCGCAGGCGCTGGTCGGGATGGTCGCGCTGACCGGTCAGTGGTGGCTGGACGTGCGCCGCCCGAAAAAGGCGGAGGTGGCGGCGCACCTGGTGAATCTGGCTTGGCATGGCCTGGACGGGTTGGAGCAGCGGCCGCGGTTGATCGGGCACAGGAGGAGCTGAGTTCACCCGAAGAGGTGACATCAATAGACCGCAAGATGCATCTTGTGGCACCTTATGGTGCATGACCGAGATTGCTATCAGCGCAGCCCGTTCCCAGCTCGGCGACCTGGTCCGCCGTGCGGCCCACAGCCGCGAGACCATCGCCCTCACCGACCACGGGCATGTGGCCGCGCTCCTTGTCTCACCGCAGGTGATAGAGGATCTCGAAGACGCCCTGGCCGTCGCCGACTACCAGCGGCGCAAGGCTGAGGGCACGCTGGGCGAGGGCATTCCCCACGAAGAGGTCGGACGCATCCTGGGGCTGCGTCCGTGACCTACCGCATCATCTGGGAGCCCGACGCCACGAACCAGGCCGTACGGTTCCTCAAGGAGGATCCCGTCGGACTAGCATCCGTCTACGAAGCCGTCGACACTCTCGCCAAGGCACCGCGCCCCACCGACTCCACCCCTTACGGCTCCAACATCCGGCGCCTGCGCGTGGGCGTCTACCGAGTCCTCTACGTGATCGAAGACGACGTGCTTCGCATCCTCGTCACTCACCTCGGCCGGACGGCCTGAACGGCTCCAGGAACTCCAGCCGGTTCCCCACCGGGTCCTCCGAGTAAAGGCGCCGGTGCCCCGGGAGGTTGTCGTCCCAGGCCACCGGCGCTCCGAGCGCCACAAGCCGGGCCGCGTACGCCTCGATGCCCGTCACCCGCAGCCCCGGGTGCGCCTTCCTCGCGGGCCGGAATTGACATTTTCCGCCTCCGGCGGGGGCCGCCTCGATCCCCAGGTGCAGTTGCACGGCCCCCGCCCGGAACCAGCAGCCCCCGCGCACCGCCAGCGCCGGCGGCTTGGGGATCTCCGTCATCCCGAGGACGTCCACGTAGTACGCCCGCAGCAGGTCCTCGCTCCCGGGCGGTGCCGCCAGCTGCACATGATCCAGGGCCGCGATCATCACGCCTCCCTGGTCGCGACGGCGAAGATCCGCCGGAACGGGAACGGCGTGCCGTGCGGGCCCGCCGGGTAGGCCTCGCGCAGGGCCGTCCGGTACTCGGCCAGGAAATCCTCCAGCGCCTCGGGGTCGTCGGCGAGGGCGGTCAGGACCGGCCTGAGGCCCGTGCCCTTCACCCAGTCCAGGACCGGATCCTCGCCCGGGAGCAGATGGATGTACGTCGTCTCCCACACGTCCGCCGTGCAGCCCAGCCCGGTCAGCCGGTCCAGGTACTCCTCGGGCGTGAGCACCGCGTCCCCGTGGCGCAGGACGTCCGCGAGGCGGTCCTCCCAGCGGGCGGAGTGGGCCAGGGAGCGCATCAGCCGGTGGCTGGGGGCGGAGAAGTTGCCGGGCACCTGGAAGGCGAAGGTGCCGCCGGGTTTCAGGGCCGCGACCCAGTCCGCGAAGCGCTCGACGTGTCCCGGTACCCACTGGAGCGTGGCGTTGCTGACGATCAGGTCGTGCGGCTCGCCCGGCGTCCAGGTGCGGGCGTCGGCGGGCGCGAAGTCGAGGCGGCCGCCGCCCGCCATGGGGCCGGCGTGGTCGACGTGGGCCTTGTCGAGCATCTCGGGCGAGTTGTCGTACCCCGTGATCCGCGCGGCCGGCCAGCGCTCGGCGAGCACCGCGGTGACGTTGCCGGGGCCGCAGCCCAGGTCGGCGATGCGGGGCGGTTCGCCGGGGAGGTCGGGGACGCGGGCGAGGAGGTCGGCGAAGGGGCGGGCGCGGTGCCCGGCGTGCCGGAGGTACTGGGCGGGGTCCCAGGCGGGAGCGGTCATGTGCTCCACCTTCCCAGCCCCGGCATCTTGACGTCAAGAAACTTGACATCAAGAGACTTCACATCGACACAACCACTACACTGATCGTCATGGAGGACGAGGTCGATCGGCTGGTCGCTGCGTGGCGCCGGGAGCGCCCGGACCTCGACGTGGAACCGCTCGAGGTGCTCAGCCGGGTCAGCAGACTGGCCCGGCACCTGGACCGGGCGCGCCGGCTGGCTTTCGCCGAGCACCAGCTGGAGCCCTGGGAGTTCGACGTGCTCACCGCGCTCCGCCGCGCGGGGACGCCGTACCAGCTCTCGCCGGGGCAGTTGCTGACCCAGACCCTGGTCACCTCGGGCACGATGACCAACCGCATCGACCGGCTGGCCAAGAAGGGCCTGGTGGAGCGGCTGCCCGATCCGAGCGACCGGCGGGGCGTGCTGGTCCGGCTGACGGCCGAGGGCCGCGACCGCGCGGACCAGGCGCTGGCCGGGCTGCTGGACCAGGAGCGGGCGATCCTCGCGGAGCTGACCACCGCCCAGCGCGGCGAGCTGGCCGGCCTCCTACGCCAGCTGACCGCCCCGTTCGACAACATCCCCGGCTGAGAGCCTGCCGGGCGGGTCAGGCCGGAGACGCGGGGCATGGCACGCACATCTGCGGCGTTGTCGTCGGTCCTCGATGCTCCGCATCGACTCCCTCCTCCGCCTTGCAGCTGCACGCACCATGCCCCGCTCCCGCATGCTGCTCAGGCGCTGTTGGTCTCCTCCGCCCTGACCCGCCCGGCAGGCTCCAGGTCGGCCGGGCCGACGCCTGCCCGCCTGGCCAGGGCGACCGCGGCGAGTGTGGAGTGGACTCCCAGTTTGCCGAGGACGTTCTGCATGTGGGTGCGCACCGTGTGCGGGGAGAGGAACAGCCGTTCGGCGACCGCCTTGCGGCCGAGGCCGGCGACCATGCAGCGCAGCACCTCGCGTTCGCGCGGGGTGAGGGACTCCACCAGCCGCTCGCTCTCGGTGCGGTGCTTGCGTGCGGCGGTCAGCTCCCGCAGCACACCGGTGAGCAGGGCCGGCGGCAGATGGGTCTCGTCGCGCAGCACGCCCCGGATCACGTTCAGCAGCCGGGACAGCGAGCAGTCCTTGGCGACCCAGCCCGAGGCGCCGGCCTGGAGCGCGAGGGCGGCCCGGCGCGGGTCGTCCTTCTCGGCGAGGACGACGGTCCGTACGCCCGGCTGAGCGGCGCGTACGCCCGCGACCAGCGAGATCCCGTCGACGAGTCCTTCCTCGCCGACCTCCTGCACCGGCACGGCCGGGCGTATGCCGGGCGCTTGGCCGCCCAGGTCGGCGTCGACGAGCAGCACGTCGTAGCGGCGGCCCTCGCCGGCGGCCCGCTCCATGCAGCGCAGCGCGGCCGGGCCGCTGCCGGCGGCGGAGACGTCGACGTCGGGCTCGGCGGCCAGGGCCGCGGCGAGCGACTCGGCGAAGATACGGTGGTCGTCGACGACCAGGACTCGGATGCGAACCACTGAAACCCCCACTGGTCCGGGAAACGACGACCTTGCGGGCACGACCCCACGGCTGACGGAAACACAACCGCACGGCCGCCGCCGCGCGGACACTGCTACCCCCACCGCGGGTGTCGTACCCGCGTATCTCGCCCCCTGATCAGCACCGGCCCCCACCGGTGCTGCACATCAGGGTACGGACCGGGGCGGGCGGCGGAAGGCTATTTGCAGAACTGACCGTCCAGCGCGTTTATGGTGTGCCGCATGTTTCGTATTGAGGCGGAAGTCGACAAGGCCCGGCACGATCTTCTCCGCTCCCGCCTGCGCGACGCCAACACGGCCGCGTCCCCCGTCCTGGCCGCCCTGCGCGGCACCCCGGGCGAGCGGGAGCGTCCGCTGCACGTGTGGGCGTCGGACGAGACGGGCGCTCTGGCGGGCGGGCTGGTCGGTCACACCTGGGCGACCTGGCTGCACGTGACCTACCTGTGGGTCGACGCCCGCCACCGCGGCGCGGGCCTGGGCTCCCACCTCCTCGCCGCCGCCGAGCGGATCGCCCGAACCGACCGCGGCTGCCGTCACGCCCGCCTGGAGACCTGGGACTTCCAGGCCCCCGACTTCTACCGCAAACAGGGCTACGAGGTGGTGTGCGTGATCCCCGGCTATCCCCCGGGGATCACGGAGTACACGCTCACGAAGCGGCTGGGGTGAGCGGCCCGCACGTCCCAGGACTCCGGCACCGGTCCATGTCCCTGGTGCCGGTCGACAGGCGGACAGCGGGGCCGGGCCCGCTGGTACACCGACTGGCTGGAGAAGGCCGAGCGCGCGGCCCTGCCGGCGCCGTAGGACCGTGCATGAGCGGGGGTAACGGCCACCGGCCCGCACGCGGGCCCGTGTGATCCGGGTGAGCGGGTGCCGTCAGCCGACCCGCCGCGCCCCCGGCGCCGGTACCGCCTCGAACACCCGGGGGGCCGTGAAGCCGGCCGCGGCGAAGGCGTCCTCCACGGACTTGGTGATGGTGTCGACGTCGGCGGCCTCAGCGAGGACGATCGCCGAGCCGCCGAAGCCGCCGCCGGTCATCCGGGCGCCCAGGGCGCCGTTCGCGAGCGCGGTGTCGACGACCAGGTCCAGCTCGGGGCAGGAGATGCGGAAGTCGTCCCGCAGGGATGCGTGGCCCTCGGTCAGCACCGGGCCGATCGCCCGGGTCTCGCCCGCCTGGAGGAGGGAGACGACCCGTTCGACCCGCTGGTCCTCGGTGACGACGTGGCGCACCAGGCGGCGCACCTCCTCCTCGTCGCCGAGGCGGGCGAGGGCCCGGTCGAGTTCGTCGTAGGGGATGTCCCGCAGGGCGTCCACGCCGAGCAGCGCGGCGCCCTTCTCGCAGCCCGCGCGCCGCTTGCCGTACTCGCCGCCGCTGTGGGCGTGCTTGACCTGGGTGTCGACGACGAGCAGGCGCATTCCCTCGGCGGCGAGGTCGAGGGGGATCTGCCGCTGGGACAGGTCACGGGTGTCGAGGAAGAGGGCGTGGCCCCCCTCGCAGCACGCGGACGCCGTCTGGTCCATGATGCCGGTGGGGGCGCCGACGTAGACGTTCTCGGCGCGCTGGCACAGGCGGGCCAGCTGCCAGCGCTGCAGGCCGAGCTCGTACAGGTCGTTCAGGGCGAGCGCGACGACGACCTCCAGGGCCGCCGAGGACGACAGGCCCGCGCCGGTCGGGACGGTCGAGGACAGGTGGATGTCGGCGCCGGTGACCGGGTGGCCGGCCTCGCGCAGCGCCCAGACCACGCCCGCCGGGTACGCCGTCCACTCGCGGTCGCTCTCCGGTGCCAGGGCGTGCAGGGGGAGTTCCACGACCCCGCCCTCGATGTCCGCCGAGTGCAGGCGCAGCCGGCCGTCCGTGCGGCGGGAGACCGCCGCGGTCGCCTCGTGCGGCAGTGCGAACGGCATGACGAAGCCGTCGTTGTAGTCGGTGTGCTCGCCGATCAGGTTGACGCGGCCGGGCGCCGACCAGACGCCCTCCGGCTCGGCTCCGTACAGCCGGACGAAGTCCTCGCGGACCTGCTGTGCCCCCACTACTGCTCCCTTGCGATGTGCTGGGCGAACTCCCACGCGTCCGCGACGATACCCGCGAGGTCCGTGCGGGACGGCTGCCAGCCCAGGCGCTCCCGGGCGGCCTGGGCGGACGCGACCAGGACCGCCGGGTCGCCGCCCCGGCGCGGGGCCACGACCTCGGGGATCGGGTGGCCGGTGACCTTGCGGACGGTCTCGATGACCTCGCGGACGGAGAAGCCCTCGCCGTTGCCGAGGTTGCAGATCAGGTGCTCGCCGGGGGTGGCGGCCTTCAGGGCCAGCAGATGGGCGTCGGCGAGGTCCGCGACGTGGATGTAGTCGCGGACGCAGGTGCCGTCCGGGGTGGGGTAGTCGTCGCCGAAGACCGAGATCGACTCCCGGCGGCCCTGCGCGACCTGGAGGACGAGCGGGATCAGGTGCGACTCGGGGTCGTGGCGCTCGCCCTGCGTGCCGTAGGCGCCGGCCACGTTGAAGTAGCGCAGCGACACGGCGCCGAGCCCGTGGGCCGCGGCCTCGCCGGTGATCATGTGGTCGACGGCGAGCTTGGAGGCGCCGTAGGGGTTGGTGGGCTTCGTCGGGGCGGTCTCGACGATGGGGACCTGCTCCGGCTCCCCGTAGGTGGCGGCCGTGGAGGAGAAGACGAGCCGGCGCACGCCGGCCTCACGCATGGCGCCGAGCAGGGCCATGGTGCCGCCGACGTTGTTGTCCCAGTACTTCTCGGGCTTCACGACCGACTCGCCGACCTGGGAGAACGCGGCGAAGTGCAGCACGCCGTCGTAGGAGGGGTCGAGCCACTTGCCCGCGTCGCGGATGTCGCCCTCGACGAAGGCGGCCCCGGCGGGCACGCCCTCCCGGAAGCCGGTGGAGAGGTTGTCCAGGACGGTGACCTCGTGGCCGGCTTCCAGCAGGTGCTGGGCGACCACGCTGCCGACGTAACCCGCACCACCCGTGACCAGGTACTTCCCGCTCATCAACTCGCTACCTCTCGCAGTCGCTGGGCCGCGCGCTCCGGCGGCACGTCGTTGATGAACACGTTCATGCCGGACTCGGAACCCGCGAGGAACTTCAGCTTGCCGGAGGTGCGGCGGATGGTGAAAAGCTCGAGGTGGAGCGCGAAGTCGTCCCGCGTCACGCCATCGAAGTCCTCCAGCTGGCCGAACGGCGCCTGGTGCCAGGCGGCGATGTACGGCGTGGGAGGCTCACCGTCCCCGAAGATCCGGTCGAAGCGCCTCAAGAGTTCCAGATAAACCTTGGGGAACTCTGAGCGCGCCGCCTCGTCCAGCGCGAGCAGATCGGGGACGCGGCGCCTGGGATACAGGTGGACCTCGTAGGGCCAGTGCGCGGAGTACGGCACGAAGGCCACCCAGTGTTCACCCTCAAGGACGACCCGCTCGCCGGCGAGTTCGCTCTCCAGGACGCTGTCGAAGAGGTTCTCCCCGCCGGTGGCGTCCTTGTGGGCGGCCAGTGAGCGCAGCATCAGCGCGGTGCGGGGGGTGGTGAAGGGGTACGCGTAGATCTGTCCGTGCGGATGTCCCAGTGTCACGCCGATCTCGGCCCCGCGGTTCTCGAAGCAGAAGACCTGCTCGACCGAGGGGAGGTGCGACAGCTCGGAGGTCCGGTCGGTCCAGGCGTCCAGCACCAGCCGCGCCTGCTCTTCGGTCAGATCGGCGAAGGAGGCGTTGTGGTCGGAGGTGAAGCAGACGACCTCGCAGCGGCCCGAGTCTCCGGCCAGCGAGGGGAAACGATTCTCGAAGACGACCACGTCGTACGACGAGTCCGGGATCTCGCTCAGGCGGTCGCTCGTGGAAGGGCACAGGGGGCACTCGTCGGCCGGCGGGTGGTAGGTGCGGCCCTGCCGGTGCGAGGCGATGGCCACCGCATCACCCAGCAGCGGGTCGTGGCGTACCTCCGAAGTGGTGACTGTGCGCTCGAGCGGGCGCCGGTCCACCGCGTCGCGTACCGCGTCGTCCTTCAGGTCGTAGTAGATGAGCTCACGCCCGTCGGCCAACCGGGTCGGGGTCTTCTTCACCGCGACTCTCCATCCGTACACCCAGCAAGGCACCAAACAGAACCGAACACATCAAAGCACAAACCCCCACGCACGTCACCATCACAACCAAACAAAGAACACCAAGCAAGGTGAGCGCCGTATGCGAACCCCCACACTCCTGGCCGCCGAGCTACGGCTCCCGACCAACTGGCTCGACTACACGATCCTCGCGATCTACTTCGTCGTCGTCCTGGGCATCGGTTTCGCCGCCCGCCGGTCGGTGAAGACCAGCCTCGACTTCTTCCTGTCCGGACGATCCCTGCCCGCCTGGATCACCGGTCTCGCCTTCATCTCGGCGAACCTGGCGGCCACCGAGATCCTGGGCATGGCGGCCAACAGCGCACAGTACGGCGCCTACACCGTCCACTGGTACTGGGTCGGCGCCATCCCGGCCATGGTCTTCCTCGGCCTGGTCATGATGCCCTTCTACTACGGCAGCAAGGTCCGCTCGGTGCCCGAGTTCCTGCTGCTGCGCTTCGACAAGGGCGCCCACCTGCTCAGTTCCGTCCTGTTCGCGTTCGCGGCCATCCTGATCTCCGGGGTGAACCTCTACGCCCTGGCGATCGTCGTCGAGGCGCTGCTGGGCTGGCCCCAGTGGGTGGCCATCGTGGTCGCCGGCGCCTTCGTGCTGGCGTACATCACCCTCGGCGGTCTGTCCTCCGCGATCTACAACGAGGTGCTGCAGTTCTTCGTGATCCTGGCGGCCCTCATCCCGATCACGGTGCTCGGGCTGAAGCGGGTGGGCGGCTGGGGCGGCCTGACCGACAAGCTCACCGCGCAGCACGGCGCGAACTTCACCACCGCCTGGGGCGGCACCGGCATCGGCCACGCCAACCCGCTCGGCGCGAACTGGCTGACCATCGTTCTCGGCCTCGGCTTCGTGCTCTCCTTCGGCTACTGGACGACGAACTTCGCCGAGGTGCAGCGCGCACTGTCCGCGAAGAACCTCTCCGCCTCCCAGCGCACCCCGCTGATCGCGGCGTACCCGAAGATCTTCATCGTCTTCCTGGTGATGATCCCGGGCCTGGTCGCGGCGGTGCTGGTGCCGAAGATCGGCACGCCCGCCTCGGGCCTGCAGTACAACGACGCGATCCCGTACCTGATGTCGCGGCTGCTGCCCAACGGTGTGCTCGGCATCGCCGTCACCGGGCTGCTCGCCGCCTTCATGGCGGGCATGGCGGCCAACGTGTCGTCCTTCAACACGGTGTTCACCAACGACATCTGGGGGAGGTACGTGGTCCGGGGCCGCGAGGACGGGTACTACGTGGGGTTCGGACGGCTGATCACCGTGGTCGGCGTGGTGGCGTCCATCGGCACGGCGTTCCTCGCGTCGTCCTTCTCCAACATCATGGCCTACCTGCAGACGCTGTTCTCCTTCTTCAACGTGCCGATGTTCGTCGCCTTCATCGTCGGCATGTTCTGGAAGCGCGCGTCCGCGAAGTCCGGGTTCTGGGGGCTGCTCGCCGGGACGGTGACCGCGATGGTCAACTACTTCGTCCTCTACAAGAAGGGCATCATCGGCATCCCCACCGACCAGGGCGCCAACTTCGTCTCCGCCATCGCGGGGTTCGTCGTCGGCGCGGTGGTCATGTTCGTGGTGTCGCTGTTCACCCGACCCAAGCCGGAGCACGAGCTGCAGGGGCTGGTGTACGGCACCCGCTCGCCCGGCATGGCCGAGCCGGCCGCCCCCGGGGACGACGCCTGGTACCGCCGTCCCGCGCTGCTGGGCTGGGGCGCGGTCATCCTGGCCGCCCTCTGCTACGTCCCGTTCTCGTTCTCGCTCTGACCGCGGGAGGATGGAAAGACCATGTCCGAGTCCGAACACTCCTGGTACTCCGAGGAAGACGTCCAGCGGGAAGTCACCGAGCTGGAGCAGAAGTCGGCCACGGCCGCGCGGATCTTCGACCTGCGGCGGATCATCGGCGGCCTGTTCGTCGTGTACGGGATCATCGTCACCATCGCCGGGATCACCGACTCCGACGCCGAGATCGCCAGGGCGCAGGGGATCAACATCAACCTGTGGACCGGCATCGGGATGCTGCTGCTGGGGTTGTTCTTCCTGGCGTGGCTGAAACTGCGGCCCACGCCGCCGCCGCTGGAACTTCCGCGGGAGGGCGGGGACGGCGAGGGCAAGTAACTGGCGCCGGGTCCTGTAACTCAGCCCGTCCGGCGTTTGAGGACGAGGCCCCTTCAGGGCCGAAGCGGGGGCCTGGGGGGCGGCAGCCCCCAAAGGCCCGCGGTGACACCGGGTGCGTTACGACTCCGGCCCAGTTGACGCCCGGTCCAAAAGACCCGTGCGCGCGGCCAGCGCCGCGGCCTCCAGGCGGGAGCCCACGCCGAGTTTCATCAGGACCCGCTGGACGTGGGTCCGGGCCGTCGACGGGGCGATGCCCATGCCCGCCGCGATCAGGCGGGTGTCCTCGCCGTCGGCGACCCGGACCAGGACCTCGACCTCGCGCGGGGTGAGCATCTGCAGGAGACGCTGGCCCTCGTCGTCGGGCTGGGCGGCGGGGTTGAGGAGTTCGCTGAACGCGCCCTGCAGCAGCTGGGGTGCGACCGCCGCCTCCCCGGCCCTGGCCTTCATGATCGCCCGCTCCACGCCCTCGATGCGCTCGTCGTGCCGGACGTAACCGGAGGCGCCCGCCGCGAAGGCCGCCGCGATCCCCCGGGGCGAGGGCACCGGGCCCAGGACCAGGACCGCGACCTGCGGACGCTCCCGTTTGATCTTCACCACGGGATCGAAGATCCCCGGCTCCGCGGGTGCCGCCGTGCCCAGCAGGCACACCTCGGGCGCCCGGCTGATCACCAGGTCCGCCGCGCCCGCGGCCGGTGCCGCCGCGGCGAGTACCCGGTGTCCCCGCAGCTTGAGCGCCGAGGCCAGCGCCTCCGCGAGCAGTCGGTGGTCGTCGACCACCATGAGCCGCACTCCCATAGAGCAACCCCCCAGTCCCCCCCATGGATGCCCCACTATGGATGCCCACGGTCCACATGGACAGAGGGCCCCCCGGCACCCCGCCCTTCATGCCCCCGGAAGCTACACGCTTGTTCGACGTCGCGCTGCCCCTACCGGTGAGAAGTGCCCCGGAACGCTGAAATTCCTGCTATTCCGCGCATTCGCGGGGCCTGATGGGTGATCAGTTTCCCGCGCCGAAGGCGACGACCAGGTACTCGTCGCTGTTCGCGGAGGCCGCCTTGTCCGCGAAGACCGCCGACATGTAGAGACGGCCCCGGGCGTAGAGGAGCTCCGCGTAGTCGAGCGACATGCTGGTCTCCGCCTCGTGCGCCGAACCGGTGGCGGGGTTCTCCAGCAGCTTGGTCTCCTTGAAGGAGCCGCCGGCGATGCTGACGATCTGCCCGCCCTTGTCGTAGGGCGGACGCTTGTACGCGATCAGGTCGCCGCCGTCCATGCGCAGCGGGTAGAGCGTGTAGCCGTCGCCCGCGTCGGCGCGCTGCCCGGTCTGCCTGCCGGTGGCCAGGTCGAAGGCGACGATCTCGTTGGTCCTGCTGAACTTCTCGGTGCCTTCCTTCTCCTCGGTCGGCACGTACAGCCTGTCGTTGCCGACGACGATCCCCTTGCAGGACTCGACGCGGGTGATGCCGTCGCAGTGGCCGCCGTAGGAGTCACCCGGCGCGGAGATCCGGGTGCGCAGCTTCCCGGTCCTGTTGTCGATGGAGAAGTAGTCCGACACGCCGCTGCCGTCGCCCGCGCTGTCGCCGACGTCGGCCGCGACCACCAGCGGGTCGGTGGAGACGACGGAGGCGTACTCGATGCCCTCGGACATCTTGTACTCGGAGATCACCTTCCCGGACTTCGGGTCGATGGTCTGGATGTGCAGCTGATGGCTGTCGTAGTCGCCGCACTTGCGCACCGCCACCAGCTTCTCGCCGCCGCCGTACCCGCTGTCGTAGCAGGTGTCGCTCGGCTTCGGCTGCCACAGCACCTTGCCGGAGGTGATGTCGAAGGCGGCGCCGCCGCTGGTGCTGCCGACGGCGACGGTGCTCTGCGCGACCGTCACGTTGTCGAAGCTGATCGCCCGGTCACCGGAGTCGACCGACTTCGTCCAGAGCTTCTTGCCCGCGTTCAGGTCGATGGCCGCGACCTGGCTGCAGCCCTCGGACGAGCCGGTCTTCGGCATCTTCGGCTGGAAGGTGATCGCCGTCAGGCCGTCGGAGGTGACGTGGTCCGTGGCCGCGCAGACCGGGCCGGGCAGTTCGACCGTCCACAGCCTGCTGCCGTCGCCGGGGTCGTAGCCGACGATCCGGGCGACGCCGCTCTTGGCGTACACCTTGTCGGTGAGCCAGGAGCCGTCGGTGACGACCGTGTCGTTCGCCTTGGGCATCGGGACCTTGAAGATGACGTCGGAGGCGGTGTCGGCGGGAACCTTCTCCTTGCCGCCCGAGGACGTGCCGCCGGTGCCGCCCTTGCCGTCGCTTCCGCCGCTGGAATGCGCGGTGTCCTTCTTCCCGGCGTCGTCACCGCCGGACTTCGCGTACCAGACGCCGCCGCCGATGATCAGGGCGATCGCGACCAGCGCCGACACGGCGATCACCAGGGAGGTGTTCGTCCTGCGCCCGCCACCGCCGGGCGGACCGGGCTGACCGGGCAGCGGCTGCATCGGCATGGTCGGCTGTCCCGGGTAGCCGTAGCCGGGCTGACCGTACGCGGTCGGCTGCTGGGCGTACGGGTTCGGCTGCCGGCCGGGGTAGCCGTAGCCGGGCTGCTGGGGCGGGGTCTGCGGCGCCGGATAGCCGTAGCCGGGCTGCTGCGGCGGGGTCTGCGGCGGCTGCGGCGGGGTCTGCGGCGGCTGCGGCGGGCCGAAGCCGCCCTGGTGCGGGGGCTGGTTCGGCGGTGGCGGCGGCTGGGTCATGTCTGGTGCACCTCGGAAGGAAGCTCGGGAGGCCCGGAGGGCCGAGAGGGGGGAAGGAGGGCCGCGGCGGTCAGCGGCATCACTTGCCGAAGGCAAGCATCAGCTTCTCCTTGGCGTCGTCGTTCCCGGTCAGCCGGGTGGAGGAGATGTAGAAGCGCCCGTCGGCCCAGTCCACGGCACCGTCGTAGAAGCCGTCCTCGATCTCCGCGGTGCCGCTGGGGTTCTGCAGCAGCTTGGTGGTCCGGTGGCTCGAGCCGCCGGTCGGGATCGACACGACCTGGCCGCCCGTGTCGTACGACGGGTGCACGTACGCGACGAGCTTGCCGCCCTCGACCTCGACCGGGGTCATCGACTCGTCCGTCGGGGACTTCACGCGCCACTTCGCCTTGCCGCTCGCCAGGCTGATCGCGACGATCTCGTTGGCGCCGCCGCTCGTGTCGGTCGGCAGGTAGAGCGTGTCGGCGTCGGCCGCCACGCCCTGGCAGCCCTGGAGGTCGCGCTCCAGGACGGCCCAGCCGCACTGCGGGGCGAACTTCTCGTCGACCTTGACCTCGGAACGGAACCTGCCGTCGGCGGTGAAGGTGGAGATGTTCCACACCTTCTTGTCCTCGTTGGTCAGGTAGACCACGAGCGGGTCGACGGAGTAGGTCCGTGCGACCGACCAGCCCTTCTTGACCTTCTGGGTCCACTTGACCTTGCCGGTGGCCGGGTCCAGCGACTGGATCTCGTCGTGCTCGTTGCTTCCGCCGGCACCGCAGGAGGCGACGGAGACCAGCCGGCCGGTGCCGCCCGCGAACGCGGTCGGGAAGCAGTCTGCGCCGTACTTCTTCTTGTCGTACAGCTTCTTGCCGCTGCCCAGGTCGTACGCCGTCCCCGACTGCGAGCGGCCCACCATCAGGACCTTGCCGCTGATGGTGAGGCCCACGTCGAGCGCGCTGTCGAACAGGTCGCCGTCGGCGACCGTGCCGCTCCAGCCCTTCTTCCCGGTGTTCAGGTCGATCTGCTGGAGCTGGTTGCACTTGGCGCGGTCGCTGGTGCCGCTCATGTACGCCACGACGATCTTGTCGTCGGCCGACTTCTGCGGGGTGACGGCGCAGATCTTCTGCGGGAAGGCGATGGGGCCCCAGGCGGGGGCGCCGTCACCGGCGTCGTAGGCGAAGACCTGCTTGTAGGCCGCCTTCACCGCCGTCCTGCCGGTGATCCACATGCCGGGTGCCTCGGCACCGGAACCGGGAGCGTCCGGGGCCGTCTTGTACCAGAGCACCTTGGCCTCGCCGGGCTTCCGGCCCGCGTTGAGGTCCTCCGGGTCGGACTTGCCGTCGCCGCTGCCGTCGCCGGGGTTCGCCGGGGTGTCGCCGGCGGTGGGCTCGCCGGCGTCGCTCTTCCGCGCGACCGGCTTCTTCCCGCCGCCGTCGTCACCGCCGACGACCGCGTACACGGTGCCGCCGACGACCAGCAGCGCCGCCACCGCCGCGCCGATGACGAGGACGGGCTTGCGCTTGAAGGGGCCGCGCGGACCGCCGGGCGGCGGTGTGCCGGGGCCACCGGGGTACTGCGGCTGCTGTGGGTACCCGTACCCGGGCTGCGGGGCGTACGGCCCGGGCTGCTGGGGATACGGCCCGGGCTGCGGGGCGTACGGCCCCGGCTGCGGCGGCTGACCGTACGGGCCGGGCGTACCGGGCGCCCCGGCGTAGGGGCCGGGCTGGGCGTAGGGGCCGGGCTGCTGCGGGTGGCCGTGTCCCGGCTGGGGTGACTGGGCCGGTGGCGGGGGCGCGGGGGCTCCGAATCCGCCCTGCGGCGGCGGGGCCTGCGGTGGGCCGAAACCGCCCTGCTGCGGCGGATGTTCGGGCGGCTGGGTCATCAGCGCGTCTCCCCCTCGTTCACTGATTTTTAGCCACGCCCCGAGGTTCCTTCGCGGCCCCAAGGTCGTATTCAGACTGTTGTCGGACCGCTCTTTCTATCACTCGGGCCGGACAACGCAGCGGGCCGGACCACCCCCTGTTTCCAAGGGAGGACCGGCCCGTGATGCCGTCGTTACGCGCCTTCACCCGCTCTTCACCGGGTGCGCGTCCCGGCTACGCGTCCTCGGCGAGTTCCAGCCAACGCAGCTCCAGTTCCTCGCGCTCACCGGTCAGTTCCCGGAGCTGGGCGTCGAGTTCGGCGACCTTGGCGAAGTCCGTGGCGTTGTCCGCGATCTGGGCGTGCAGCTTGGCCTCCTTCTCGGAGACGCGGTCCAACTGCCTCTCGATCTTCTGCAGTTCCTTCTTGGCGGCCCGCTGGTCGGCGGCGCTCTTCTCCGCGACGGCCGGCTTGGGGGCCGAGGCGGCGACCGCCTCCTCCATCCGCTGCCGCCGCTCCAGGTACTCGTCGATGCCGCGCGGCAGCATCCGCAGGGTGCCGTCGCCGAGCAGGGCGTACACCCGGTCGGTGGTGCGCTCGACGAAGAACCGGTCGTGGGAGATGACGATCATCGAGCCGGGCCAGCCGTCGAGGAGGTCCTCGAGCTGGGTGAGGGTCTCGATGTCGAGGTCGTTGGTCGGCTCGTCCAGGAAGAGGACGTTGGGCTCGTCCATCAGCAGCCGCAGCAGCTGCAGCCGCCGCCGCTCACCACCCGACAGGTCGCCGACCGGCGTCCACTGCTTCTCCTTGCCGAAGCCGAACGTCTCGCACAGCTGACCGGCGGTCATCTCCCGCCCCTTGCCGAGGTCGACGCGCTCGCGCACCCGCTGCACGGCCTCCAGGACCCGCCAGTCGGGGTCCAGTTCGGCGACCTCCTGGGAGAGGTAGGCCAGCTTCACGGTCTTCCCGACGGCGATGCGCCCGCCGACGGGCTGCGCCTCGCCCTCCGTGCGTGCCGCCTCGGCCATGGCCCGCAGCAGGGAGGTCTTCCCGGAGCCGTTGACGCCGACCAGGCCGATCCGGTCGCCCGGGCCGAGCTGCCAGGTGACGTGCTTCAGCAGCACCTTGGGGCCGGCCTGGACGGTGATGTCCTCGAGGTCGAAGACGGTCTTCCCGAGCCGGGACGATGCGAACTTCATCAGCTCGCTGCTGTCCCGGGGCGGCGGTACGTCCTTGATCAGCTCGTTGGCGGCCTCCACGCGGAAGCGCGGCTTCGAGGTCCGGGCGGGCGCCCCGCGCCGCAGCCAGGCCAGCTCCTTGCGGACCAGGTTCTGCCGCTTGGTCTCCTCGGTGGCCGCGATGCGCTCGCGCTCGGCACGGGCGAAGACGTAGTCGGAGTAGCCGCCCTCGTACTCGTAGACGGTCCCTCTCTGCACGTCCCACATGCGCGTGCACACCTGGTCGAGGAACCACCGGTCGTGGGTGACGCACACCAGCGCCGAGCGCCGCTCCCGCAGGTGCCGGGCCAGCCAGGAGATGCCCTCGACGTCGAGGTGGTTGGTCGGCTCGTCCAGGACGAGCAGGTCCTGCTCCTCGATGAGCAGCTTGGCCAGCGCGATCCGCCGCCGCTCGCCACCGGACAGCGGCCCGATGACGGTGTCGAGTCCCTTCGGGAAGCCCGGCAGGTCCAGCCCGCCGAACAACCCTGTCAGTACGTCCCTGACCTTGGCGTTGCCCGCCCACTCGTGGTCGGCCATGTCGCCGATGACCTCGTGCCGGACGGTGGCCCCGGGGTCGAGGGAGTCGTGCTGGGTGAGCACCCCGAGCCGCAGGCCGCCGGAGTGCGTGACCCGGCCGGTGTCGGCCTCCTCCACCTTGGCCAGCATCCGGATGAGGGTGGTCTTGCCGTCGCCGTTGCGGCCGACGACCCCGATCCGGTCCCCTTCGGACACGCCGAGCGAGACACCGTCCAGCAGCGCACGGGTGCCGTACACCTTGCTGACGTTCTCGACATTGACCAGGTTGACGGCCATTTCACTCCTGCCGGCGGGACTGTATCGACATGCGGCTCCGCCGCGGGGGTCAGCCTTCTAGCGTAGGGCCTGCGGGGCGGGGGGCGGCGCGTGGAGGGGCGGTCACTCTTTGTGATGACGTGATCGGGAATCGGCCGCTACCGTGGAGGACAGGCAGCAGGATCCCGTCCATGGGAGGAACCATGACCGCCGAGTCCCTAGAGCACCGAGCCCAGTGGCCGGTGCCGCCGCAGGACGGCTACACCGTGGACGACCTGTTCACGCTGCCTGATCTCCCGCCGCACACCGAGTTGATCGACGGGAGCCTGGTTTTCGTGAGCGCTCAGCGGGACTTCCACAGCGTTGTCATCGACCTGCTGGTGAGCGAGTTGCGCCGCACCGTGCCAAAGCAACTGAGAGTCCGCCGCGAGATGACCGTCGTCATCGACCGCCGCAACGGCCCGGAGCCGGACGTCTCGGTTGTCCGTAGGGAAGCCGTCAAAGGCCCGGATCAGACGTACTTCCATGTGGCCGACGTCCTGCTCGCCGTCGAAGTCGTTTCACCGGACTCCGAGGCCCGTGACCGCGACACAAAGCCACACAAGTACGCCGCGGCAGGCATTCCCCATTACTGGCTGGTCGACATGGCGGGTCAGGACAACCACGCAGTCGTCCAGGTCTACGAACGTGGCGAGGCGACGGGCACATACGCACTGACCGGCATCTACCACGACCATGTCAAGGTCAGCGTGCCGTACGACATCGACATCGACCTGACCGCAATCGACGAGCTCTGAGCCCCTCAGACCACCATCGCCCCCGGTGCGGGTGCCAAAGCCACCCGCACCGTCCGGCAAGTCCCCGACGCACGCAACGCCTCGGCCACCGCACCCGCCGACTCCGCGTCGCGCGCCAGGAAAGCCGTCGTCGGCCCCGACCCCGACACCAGCGCCGTCAGCGCACCCGCCGCCCGACCCGCGTCCAGCGTGTCCGCCAGCCCCGGGAACAGGGACAGCGCGGCAGGCTGAAGGTCGTTGGACACAGCCCCCGCGAGCGCCTCGGCGTCCCCCTTCGCGAGCGCCTCCACCAGCTCCGCCGATGCCACCGGCTCCGGGATCTCCCGCCCCTCGGCCAGCCGGTCGAACTCGCGGAAGACCGCCGGGGTGGACAGCCCGCGCCCGGCCATCGCGAACACCCAGTGGAAGGTCCCGCCGACCTCCAGCGCGGTCAGCCGCTCACCGCGCCCGACCCCGAGGGCCGCGCCCCCCACCAGACTGAACGGCACGTCGCTGCCCAGCCCGGCGCAGATCTCCAGCAGTTCGGCCCGCGAGGCTCCCGTCCCCCACAGCGCGTCGCAGGCGACCAGCGCACCCGCGCCGTCCGCGCTGCCGCCGGCCATGCCCCCGGCGACCGGGATGTCCTTGGCGATGTGGAGGTGCACGGCGGGCTCGATGCCCCGGCGCTCCGCGAGGGTGAGGGCGGCGCGCGCGGCGAGGTTCGTGCGGTCCAGGGGGACCTGCCCGGCGTCCGGCCCCTCGCAGGTGACGCTCAGTTCACCGGCCGGGGTGACCGTGACCTCGTCGTACAGGCCGACGGCGAGGAAGACGTTGGCCAGGTCGTGGTAGCCGTCGGGGCGGGCGGCGCCCACCGCGAGCTGGACGTTGACCTTGGCCGGCACGCGTACCGTGACGCTCACTTGCCGCTCTCCTTGTGTTCCGCGATCCGCGCGAACTCCTCGACCGTCAGGGACTCTCCCCGCGCCTGCGGCGAGACGCCGGCCGCGACCAGGGCCGTCTCGGCGGCCGCGGCCGAGCCGGCCCACCCGGCGAGCGCGGCCCGCAGGGTCTTGCGGCGTTGCGCGAACGCCGCGTCGACCACCGCGAAGACCTCCCTCTTCGACGCCGTGGTCTTGATCGGCTCGGCCCGGCGCACGAGCGAGACCAGCCCGCTGTCGACGTTGGGCGCGGGCCAGAAGACGTTGCGGCCGATGGCGCCGGCCCGCTTGACCTCGGCGTACCAGTTGGCCTTGACGGACGGGACGCCGTACACCTTCGAGCCGGGCGCGGCGGCGAGCCGGTCGGCCACCTCCGACTGGACCATGACGAGGGTGCGTTCGATGCCGGGGAAGGTGTCGAGCATGTGCAGCAGCACGGGCACCGCCACGTTGTACGGCAGGTTCGCCACCAGCGCGGTCGGGGCGGGCCCCGGCAGTTCGGTCACGTGCATGGCGTCGGAGTGGACCAGCGCGAACCGGTCCGCGCGCCCCGGCATACGGGCGGCGATCGTGGCGGGCAGTGCGGCGGCGAGGACGTCGTCGATCTCGACGGCCGTGACGCGGTCGGCGACCTCCAGCAGGGCGAGGGTGAGGGAGCCGAGCCCCGGGCCGACCTCCACCACCACGTCGTCCGGGCGGACCTCGGCGGTGCGCACGATCCGGCGGACCGTGTTCGCGTCGATCACGAAGTTCTGGCCGCGCTGCTTGGTGGGGCGCACGCCGAGCGCGGCCGCCAGTTCACGGATGTCGGCGGGGCCCAGCAGGGCGTCGGGGGTGGGGCTGCTCACCCGACAAGGGTACGGGGCGGCGGCCCCCGCTCCTGCGGCCCCGTCGCTCACCCGTGCAGCCGTCCCCCGCAGTGCGGCCAGGGAGCGGCGCCCTTGCGCACGTACAGCTTCTTCGCCCGGTACGTCTGCTCCTCCGCCGGGGCGTCCTGGGGGCGGCCCAGGCCGCCGAGGCTGTGCCAGGTGCGGGAGTCGAACTGGTAGAGGCCGCCGTACGTCCCGGAGGAGTCCACCGCGTGCGGCCGGCCTCCGGACTCGCAGGCCGCGAGCCCCTTCCAGTCGAGGTGGTCGGCGCCCCGCACGGACGGGGGGTGCGGCTTGGTGCCCACCTTCACCAGCTGTGTCCGGGGGCTGCGCACCACCTCGGACTTCTCGCGGCGCGGCTCCTGTCTGACCCCGTTGACGATCCGCTGGTGGTAGGTGACCCGTCTGAGTCCCGGCTCCCCGGCCCGTTCGACGACGACCGTGCCCCGGAACAGCGAGGGGTCGTCTCTCCGCCGCACGTCGAAGGGGATGATCTCCTCGCGGACCTCCTTGGTCCCGGTGATCCGCAGCACGGTCACGGTCTGCCCGTCGCGCGGGAAGCTGCCGGGCGGCACGGAGGTGGTGTCCTGGCCGTGCAGGGTGATCCCGGCCTGGGTCACCGCCTCCTGGACGGTCGCCGCGTTGGTGCGGATGGTGCGGGCGCGGCCGTCCGCCATGATCGTGACCGCGCGTTCGGTCCGCACGTCGAGCGCGAGGCCGGCGCGTCCGATGCGCCGGGAGCGCGAGGTCGACAGATAGGCGCCCTCGGCTCGTACCCCCATCTGTTCGAGCGCCTCCTGGACCGTGTGCGCCGTCGTCCACACCTCGTGGCGGTGCCCGTCGAGAGTGAGCCGCAGGGGGCGCCCGTAGTGCACCGCGATCTGGTCGCCGCTGGTCAGGGGGGCGCCGGGGGCGGGTACCACCACGTCGTGCGCGCCGACCGGTACGTCCTCCTCGGTGAGCAGTTCGGTCACGTCGTCGGCGAAGGTGTGCAGCGTGCGCGGCCTGCCGTCGACGTTCAGCTCGACCGCCTTGTCCTTGGCGACGAACGCGGTGGTGCCCCCGGCGAGGAAGGCGACGACCAGCGCCTGCGGCAGCAGCCGGCGCATCGCCGCCTCCGGCCGTTCGGGCCGGCGGGCCCTGCGCCGACGCCCGGTCCGCCCGCCGGCCGCGGCGGGCGCCGGGGAGACGTCCGGTGCTTCGGGTGCCGCGGGTGCTTCGGGCACCGAGGCAGGCGCCGGGGCGGGCTTCGGGGCGGGCTTCGGGGCCACCGTCACGGGCCGGCTCGCCGTCCGCCGCGGCGGCGCGGGCTCGGTGACGAGGTACGCCTGCGTCTCGTACGCGGGCCGGTAGGTGTCCTCGTACAGGCCGTACGACAGGGTCTCCGCGCGGGGCACGGAGGCGTCATGGCCGTACGGCTCGTACGACTCGTGCGGGCCGTACGGGCCGTGCGGGCCGTACTGGTCGTACGGGCCGTACCGGTCGTACGTCTCGTACTGCGGCTTGCTCACGCCGACACGCTCCAGAGGGCCAGAGGGGTCCGGATCGGGCCCCCAGAACCTAGCGGAGCGGGCGTCACTCTCCAAAGCGACGCGACTACGGAACGTCGCCGCCCGAACGTACGATCAGTACCCGAAGGCGCGGGCCGTGTTCGCGGCGAGCGCCGCGGCGAGGGTGTCCTCGTCGATGCCGCGCACGGCGGCCATGGCACGCACCGTGACGGGGACGAGGTACGGGGCGTTCGGGCGCCCCCGGTAGGGCGCGGGTGTCAGGAAGGGCGCGTCGGTCTCCACGAGGACCAGTTCGAGCGGGGCGACGGCGAGGGCGTCGCGCAGGTTCTGGGCGTTCTTGAAGGTGACGTTGCCGGCGAAGGACATGTAGTAGCCCTCGCGGGCGCAGACCTCCGCCATCTCCGCGTCGCCGGAGTAGCAGTGGAAGACGGTGCGCTCGGGGGCGCCCTCCTCCTTGAGCACGCGCAGGACGTCGGCGTGGGCGTCGCGGTCGTGGATCACGAGTGCCTTGCCCCGGCGCTTCGCGATCTCGATGTGCGCCCGGAACGACCGCTCCTGCGCCGCCTTGCCCTCCGGGCCGGTGCGGAAGTAGTCGAGTCCCGTCTCGCCGACCCCCTTCACCTGCGGCAGTCCGGCCAGCCGGTCGATCTCGGCGAGCGCCTCGTCCAGCGCGGCGTCCCCGCCGGGCTCGCGGGCGCCCTGCCGCGACCAGCCGTCGGGGTCTCCGTGGACGATGCGCGGGGCCTCGTTCGGGTGCAGGGCGACCGTCGCGTGGACGTCGTCGTACGTCGCCGCGGTCTCGGCGGCCCACTGCGAGCCCTTGATGTCGCAGCCGACCTGGACGACGGTCGTCACGCCCACCGCCGCGGCCTTCGCGAGGCCCTCCTCGACCGTGCCGGACTGCATGTCGAGGTGGGTGTGGGAGTCGGCGACGGGCACCCGGAGGGGCTCCGGGAGCGGCGGTGCCGCGTTCTTCTCGGCCGCGGTGGAGGTGTTCGAAGGCATGCCCCGATCCTACGAAAGGGGCATGCCCGGCCCGTCGGCGAGCGGTTCAGCTCGCCTTGCGCTGGAACGGGTGGAGAAGGTCGGACAGGTGCCAGTGGTGGTGTGCTCCGTCCGCCCCGTTCGACGCGGTCTCCGCGCTCTCCGCGGGGGGCGTCGGCGCCTCGGCCGGTCCGGCCGGCGGGGTGCGGTGCCGCTCGGCGGCGTGGCGCACCGACGAGACCTGACCCGCCCGCATGATCCGCACGACGTGCCCGTCACAGTTGTGGCACGCGGGCCGGCTCAGCGGGGACGGCACGACCTGGCCGCCGGCCACGTACATGACGAACTCATGGCCGTCCGCGTCCGTGTGGTGCTCTATCTCGTACGACTGTTCCCAGCCGTGCCCGCACCGCATGCAGGCGAAGGAATACGACTCGTGAACGACTGCCGTCGCGGTACCGCGCGGGCCGGTCTGCCCAGCGATCTCACTCATGCCAGCTCTCCTCCCCTTGGGGGCGAGGGACAGGTGCGTCCCTGCTGACCAGTGGACTCTTCCGCCGACGTGAATGCAGCAGGCCTGTCGAGTGTTGGAGTCGATTTGGGCGTTCCTTGCCGTACCGGCCCCGGCGGCGGGGTCTGCGCTTTGCCTTCGACGGCCCTGCTTTGCCCGGCCATGGGGCGCATGCTCATGGGTGAAGAGGCCTGCTCAGAGGGGGTGTGAGCCCCTTCACGCCCCGCTTTGCACCCTTTGCTTCCTCACAACCCGCCGGCGTTCTTCGCCGCCACGACGGCGTCGAACACCTCGCGTTTGGGGATCCCCGCCTCCGCGGCCACCGCCGCGATCGCCTCCTTGCGGCGCTCCCCCGCCTCCTCCCGGACCCTGACCCGGCGCACCAGCTCCGCGGCGTCCAGTTCCTCGGGACCGCGCTCGGCGGCGCCCTCCACGACGACGGTGATCTCGCCGCGCACGCCCTCGGCGGCCCAGGCCGCCAGGTCGGCCAGCGGACCGCGCCGCACCTCTTCGTACGTCTTGGTCAGCTCGCGGCAGACGGCGGCCCGCCGCTCGCCGCCGAAGACCTCGGCCATGGCGGCGAGGGTGTCGTCGAGCCGGTGCGGCGCCTCGAAGTACACGAGCGTGCGCCGTTCCTCGGCGACCTCCCGCAGCCGGGTCAGCCGCTCCCCGGCCTTCCTCGGCAGGAAGCCCTCGAAGCAGAACCGGTCGACGGGCAGCCCGGACAGCGCCAGCGCGGTGAGCACGGCGGACGGCCCGGGGACGGCGGTGACCCGGACGTCCCGTTCGACGGCCGCGGCGACCAGCCGGTACCCGGGGTCGGACACCGACGGCATCCCGGCGTCCGTCACCAGCAGCACGCGCGCGCCGTTCACCAGCTCCTCGACCAGCTCCGGTGTCCGGGCGGACTCGTTGCCCTCGAAGTACGACACCACCCGCCCCTTGGGCGTCACCCCGAGGGCCTGCGTGAGCCGGCGCAGCCGGCGCGTGTCCTCGGCGGCGACGACGTCGGCGCCGGCCAGTTCCTCGGCGAGTCTGGGCGGCGCGTCCGCGATGTCGCCGATGGGGGTGCCCGCCAAAACAAGGGTTCCAGTCACGCCGTCATCCTCTCAGGGGCCGAGGGGAAGGCCCGCGGGACCGGACGCAGTGCGACCGGTACCCCCCATGCACGGGACTCACACAGAACGGTTCCCTACGATGGCGCGGTGACCAGTACCGCGTCCTCCACCGACATCCGGCAGGGCCGGGCCCCGCAAGACCAGCGGCCGGGGTGGCAGCAGCGGCTGCGCCGATTCGGCTACGCGGCGGGGCCGAGAGGCGACCTCCGTGACCGCCTGGTGCCGCCGTACGCCGAGCCCAGCCCCCGTCTGTGGGCGTCCCTCGGGGTGCCGCCGACCCTCGCCGAGCGCGTCAGCCGCTGGTCGGGCTGGGGCGGTCCGCTGCTGGTGACGCTGATGGCGGGCCTGATGCGGTTCTGGAACCTGGGCAGCCCGAAGAAGGTGATATTCGACGAGACGTACTACGCCAAGGACGCCTGGGCGCTCGTCCACCGCGGCTTCGAGGTCAACTGGAACAAGAACGCCAACGACCTGATCGTCCAGACGAACGGCCACATCGCCGTCCCGACGGACGCCTCGTACGTCGTGCACCCGCCGGTCGGCAAGTACGTCATCGGGCTCGGCGAGCTGGTCTTCGGCCTCGACCCGTTCGGCTGGCGCTTCATGACCGCACTGCTCGGCACCCTGTCGGTGCTCCTGCTGTGCCGCATCGGCCGCCGCATCTTCCGCTCCACGTTCCTCGGCTGCCTGGCCGGTGCGCTGATGGCGGTGGACGGCCTGCACTTCGTGATGAGCCGGACCTCACTGCTCGACGGCGTGCTGATGTTCTTCGTGCTGGCCTCCTTCGGCTGCCTGGTCGTCGACCGCGACCGGGCACGGGAGCGGCTCGCCGCCGCGCTGCCCGTCGACGCCGACGGCCGCCTCCGCCCGGACGCCCAGGTCGCCGACACCCTCCGCCTCGGCTGGCGCCCCTGGCGCTGGGGGGCCGGCGTACTGCTCGGCCTGGCCATCGGCACCAAGTGGAACGGCCTGTACATCCTGGCCGCGTTCTGCCTGATGGCCGTGTTGTGGGACGTCGGAGCCCGCAAGGTGGCCGGCGCCCGGCACCCCTACCTGGCCGTCCTGAAGTACGACACCGGCCTCGCCTTCCTGGCCATGGTCCCGGTGGCGATCGCCGTGTACCTGATCTCCTGGCTCGGCTGGATCCTCTCCCCCACCGACGGCTCCGGCGGCTACTTCCGCAACTGGGCGGCCACCGACGGCAAGGGCGGTTCCTGGACGTTCCTGCCGGACTGGCTGCGCAGCCTGTGGCACTACGAGCACGAGGTGTACAAGTTCCACGTCGGCCTGTCGACCCCGCACACGTACCAGTCCAACCCGTGGAGCTGGCTCGTCCTGGGCCGCCCGGTCTCGTACTTCTACGAGTCCCCCTCCCCCGGTGTCGACGGCTGCCCGGCCGACGCGGGCCAGAAGTGCGCCCGCGAGGTCCTCGCCATCGGCACGCCCCTGCTGTGGTGGACGGCCTGTCTCGCGATCGCCTACATCCTGTGGCGCTGGGCCTTCCGCCGTGACTGGCGGGCGGGCGCCATCGCCTGCGGCATCGCGGCCGGCTACCTCCCCTGGTTCATGTACCAGCAGCGCACGATCTTCCTCTTCTACGCCGTCGTCTTCGTCCCGTTCCTCTGCCTGGCGGTGGCGATGCTGATCGGCGCCCTCGTCGGCCGCCCCGGCTCCACCGACACCCGCCGCCTGATCGGCGCCTCGGGGGCGGGCGTGCTGGTGCTGCTGATCGCGTGGAACTTCATCTACTTCTGGCCCCTGTACACGGGCACCGCGATCCCGATCGACGACTGGCGGTCGCGGATGTGGATCGATACGTGGGTCTAGCCGGGCAGACACACCATGAGGGCGCGGCAGTCCGCCGCGCCCTCATGGTCGTTGTTGGTCATTTAGTGGCTGTCGTCGGTCCCCCTCGGACGGCCCGAGGACGGCCCGGCCCTGGAGCCTGGCAGACCTGCAGTCCCCTCAACATCGCAGGGTTGATCTTTGCCTGACCAGTAGAGATGCCCTCTTCGCAGCGCCATGGACTGCGCACCGTCCGCACCCCGTCCAGACGCACACTCGGCTGTGCCCGTGTCATACGGGGGCGTTTCAATGCTGCTCCCGCTGCGCAGGAACGCAGCGGACTCGGAGGGGGAGTTGTGGTGATAGCGCCGTTGAGTCACGAGCATCTGCTGCCTGGCGAAGGAATCATCCTGCGCAAGAACGCCAACGCCGTCATTAACGTCCGGGAGGCCGGTCTGTCCCGGTTCGCCTTCGACGACCTGATGTGGTTGGTCGGCATGCGCGGGAAAGAGGCCATCGGGGGCCGCATTTACCTGACGAACTACCGGCTCGTGTTCAAGTCTCACCGCTTCAACCGCGTACGAGGCACGTTCAGTGTCTTCCTGCCCAACATCGAGGAGGTCCGGGACGCGTCGTTCGCGGTCACACGCCAAGTCACCGTTTCAACAGCGATGCAGGACTTCACGTTCGTTGTCTGGGGCATCCCCCAGCTCATCGACACCATGGACGAGTGCCGCGCCGAGTTCGACAGTGCGTACACCGCCGAGCTGGCCAGGGACTGCTGCATGATCGGGTGACAGCGGGGTTTATGCAGCCAGGGCTGCGGGTGGGGTCATGATGGTCTCGTACTCGACGGGGGTCAATCGGCC
>NZ_JBSFIK010000020.1:0-32160 GCF_053597535.1 Streptomyces sp. NPDC001348
GCGGCCATCGGCAATCCGTACGCCTCCGAGGAGGAGGTGGAGAAGATGGGCTGGGGGGACATCGCGAAGTCGGGTGCGTTCGGCGGGGACGTGGACTACAGCAAGGCCTCCTTCGACCAGGCGATGGCCAACAGTGAGCAGGGCTGGAAGGACGCGGGCCGGGACGTGATGACCTCCAGCACCGCCGGGCCTATGGGCCTGAACCCCGAGAACCTGCACAGTGCGTTCGGTGTCTCGGACCAGGAGTACGACCAGTACCTGGATGACACCTTCGGCCCCTCCCCCGAGGCCCGGGCCCAGGCTGCCGGGGCCGCCGGGGCCGCCGGGGCCGCCGGGGCCGCCGGGCAGCAGGGCGGTGAGGGCTGATGGGGCTCGGGGACATCACCAACTCGGTGCTGGGCGGGGCTGAGGACCTTTACGACGCGGGCAAGAAGAAGCTCGGTGAGGGCGTCGACTGGGCCACCGACAAGGTGGGCGAGGGCCTGGACTACGTCGGTGCGCACGACTGGGCCGACAGTGTGGAGGACTGGGGCGACGACATCGCCTCCGACCTGGGCGCCACCCCGGGTGAGCAGCAACTCGGCCAGACGGACGAGCCCAACGAGCTCGTCCACGGCAATCCCGGCAAGATCCGCGAGAGCGCCAAACACCTGAAGGACTTCAACGGTGCTTTCGACAAGGTGAGTGCGGGGCTGCGGAAGGTCGACTCCTCCGGCTGGCAGGGCGAGGGCGGTGACGCCTTCCGCGAGAAGTTCGGCGTGCACCCGGCCAAGTGGGCGCAGGCGGCCGAGGCGTGCGGCGCGGCGGCGGGGGCGCTGGAGTCGTACGCGGACACCGTCAAGTGGGCGCAAGGCCAGGCCAAGGAGGCCGTCGAGCTCTACAAGAAGGGCGTGCAGGCGTCCAAGGACGCCGTGGATGCCTACAACAAGAAGGTCGACGCCTACAACGCCAAGATCAAGGCCAACCAGGACCCCGGCCCAAAACCCGAGCCGTTCCACGACCCGGGCAAGGCCGACATCAAGGCCGCAGCCCAGAAACTCGCCGAGGCCCGCAAACAGCGCAACACCGCCGCCTCCGAAGCACAGGGCAAGGTCAAGGCCGCCCTCGCCCACGCCCCCGCCGAGCCCCCTCCCCTGGAACGCCTCGGCCACGACTTCACCGATGGTTTCCAGGCGGCCAACACCGAACTCACCCACGTCGTCGGTGGTGCCCTCAAGGGCACGGCCGGCCTGGTGAACTTCGCCCGCGGCCTGAACCCCACCGACCCCTACAACCTGACCCACCCGGCCGCCTACATGCAGAACGTCAGCATGACGCTCTCCGGGCTGGCCTCCACCGCCTCCCACCCCGACCGGGCCGCGAAGACCATGTTGGACGAGTTCCGCAAGGACCCGTCCGAGTTCGGCGGACGCCTCCTGCCGCAGTTGCTCGGCACCGACGGCATCGGCATGGAAGCAGGCCTCGCCAGGGACGCCGCGGAAGCGGGCCTGACCCGCCAGGCGGCGGAAGCGGCGGCACGTCGGGAGGCACGGGCGGGGACGGAGGACGCCGCCGGAACCGCAGCGCGGGACCGTGTGAACGAGGACCCTCAGCAGCCCTCCCGAGAGGGCGAAGCGGTGGAGAGCAAGGGCACCGACCCGATCGACCTCGCCACCGGCAAGATGTACCTGCCGCAGACGGACGTCGTTCTCCCTGGTGCGCTGCCCCTGGTTCTCACCCGGCGGGTGGAGTCCGGCTATCACCTGGGTCGTTGGTTCGGCCCATCCTGGTCGTCCACCCTGGACCAGCGCCTGGAGATCGACGCGGAAGGGGTCGTCTTCGTCACGGAGGACGGCCTGCTCCTGTCGTATCCGCATCCGGCACCGGGCGTCCCGACCCTGGCGAGCCACGGCCCCCGCCTGCCTCTGGACCGCGTGGCCGACGGCTATACGATCACCGATCCCCGGACCCACCGAACCTGGCACTTCGCCGACCGCGGCGCCGAACTGGCAGTCCTGGAACAGATCGACGACCGCAACGGCAACTGGATCACGTTCGAGTACGACGCGGAGGGCACTCCGCTGGGCGTCTTCACGAGCGCCGGCCAGGGTGTCCGCATCACCACGGAGTCGGGCCGCGTCACGGCGTACCACCTGGCCACCACAGGCGAGGAGCTGAAACGCTTCGCCTACACGGACGGCAACCTCACGGAGGTCATCAACTCCTCAGGCCTCCCCTTACGCTTCACGTACGACGACGCGGGCCGGATCACGTCCTGGACGGACACGAACGACCGCGGCTACACCTACGAGTACGACGACCGGGACCGCTGCGTCGCGGAGGGCGGCGCGGCGGGCCACATGGCCCTGCGCCTGACGTACGAGGACCCGGACCCGACGACGGGCCTGCGGACCACTACGGCGACGACGGGCGAAGGCCACACACGCCGCTACCTGGTCAACAAAGCCTGGCAGGTGGTCGCTGAGACCGACCCCCTGGGCGCTACCACCCGTTACCGCCGGGACCGTTACAACCGCCTGCTCTCCACGACGGACCCGCTGGGTCACACGACGACGTTCGAGTACGACGACGCGGGCAACCTCAGGCGGGTGGTTCGCCCCGACGGCCGCGAGTCGAGGGCGGAGCACAACGCCCTCGGCCTGCCATTGAAGCTGGTGCACCCCGACGGCACGGTGATCCGCCAGACGTACGACGAACGGGGCAACCGCACATCGGTGACGGACCCGGCAGGCGGGACGACGCGCTTCACCTACACGCAGGCGGGCCATCTGAGGTCCGTGACCGACCCGCTGGGCCACACGACGACGGTCGTCTGCGACCTGGCGGGCCTGCCGGTCGAGGTGACGGACCCGCTGGGCGCGGTGACCCGCTACGAAAGGGACGCTCTCGGCCACCCGATTGCGATCACGGACCCCACCGGCGCGACAACCCGGCTGGAATGGTCACCCGAGGGCCACCTGACCCGCCGCACAGCTCCCGACGGCACGACGGAGACGTGGACGTACGACGGGGAGGGCAACTGCACGAGCCACACCGACCCTCTGGGCGGCGTCTCCCGCTACGAGTACACCCATTTCGACCTGCTGGCGGCACGGACGGGCCCGGACGGCGTCCGCTACGAGTTCACCCACGACACGGAACTGCGCCTGACGGAGGTCACGAACCCGCAGGGTCTGACGTGGACGTACGTGTACGACGCGGCCGGCCGCCTGGTGACGGAGACGGACTTCGACGACCGCACGCTGACGTACGAGTACGACGCGGCCGGTCGCCTTGTCGGGCGGCGGAACGCGCTCGGCGAGGCGGTGTCCTTCGAGCGCAACGAGCTGGGCCAGATGCTCCGCAAGGACGCGGCAGGCCGGATCACGACGTACGCCTACGACCTGACCGACCAGCTCGCGCAGGCGACGGGCCCGGACGGCACGACGCTCTCTCTGCTGCGCGACCGCTATGGCCGCCTGCACTCGGAGACGGTCAACGGCCGGACGTTGACTTACACGTACGACGCGCTGGGCCGCCGGACGGGCCGCAAGACGCCGACGGGGGCGAAGACGACATGGTCGTACGACGCCTGCGGGCGCCGCACGGGCATGGTGGCGTCGGGCAGGGCGATCGACTTCACGTACGACGAGGCGGGCCGCGAGCTGACCCGCCACCTCGGCGGAACGATCGCGCTGCGGCACACCTTCGACGTCCTGGGCCGCCTGACCACCCAATCCGTGACCGGAGCCGAGGGCCGCACCGTCCAGCACCGGACGTACACGTACCGCGCCGACGGCAACCTGACCGGCATAGACGACCACCTGTCCGGCTCCCGCCGCTTCGACCTGGACGCGACGGGCCGGGTGACGGCGGTCCACGCGGCCGGGTGGACGGAGCGGTACGCCTACGACGAGGCAGGCAACCAGACCCAGGCGTCCTGGCCGCCGGGCCACCCGGGCAGCGAGGCGACGGGACCGCGCTCCTACGAGGGCACCCGCATAACCCGGGCCGGCAGCGTCCGCTACGAGCACGACGCGCTGGGCCGCGTCACCCTCCGCCAGAAGACCCGCCTCTCCCGCAAGCCGGACACCTGGCGCTACGAATGGGACGCCGAGGACCGCCTGACCTCGGTGGTGACCCCCGACGGCACCCGGTGGCGCTACACCTACGACCCCCTGGGCCGCCGCACGGCGAAACTCCGCCTGGCGGAGGACGGCGAAACGGTTCTGGAGAGGGTGGTCTTCACCTGGGACGGCACCACCCTCTGCGAACAGACCACCACGTCCCCCGACCTCCCCAACCCGGTCACCCTCACCTGGGACCACCAGGGCCTACGACCGCTGTCCCAAACGGAACGCATCACCGCAGCCGACGCCCCGCAGCAGGAGATCGACTCCCGCTTCTTCGCCATCGTCACCGACCTGATCGGCACGCCCAACGAACTCATCGACGAAGGGGGCGACATCGCTTGGCGCACCCGAAGCACCCTGTGGGGGACGACGGCGTGGACGGCCAACAGCACGGCGTACACGCCCCTACGCTTCCCGGGCCAGTACTACGACCCCGAGACTGGCCTGCACTACAACTATTTCCGCCACTACGACCCTGAAGCGGCCCGGTACCTCACCCCCGATCCCCTCGGATTGACGCCCGCCCCCAACCCCGCCACCTACGTCTACAACCCTCAGACGCACTCCGATTCGCTTGGACTCGCACCTGACTATCCTGACGGGGAAGCACCGAGAGGACAGTTCGACTTCAGGGAGTCGAATCCGAACTTCCCTCCCCATGAAGCAGCAACCAACGCCATGAGGTCCGCACCGATCGGCGGAAATATCGACTGCTCAGAAATCGCCGAATACATCCTCCGCGAAACAGGGGGAGAGGGTAAGGTGATAAACTTCACAATTCGCAACAGCTCTGAAATTACGATCCCTGAAAAAATGGGGGCCCGGCTGCCCGAATATCGTTATCACGACGTCTATACCGACGGAAGGTACGTATACGATCCCGCAATGAGTAAAAATCCGATCACATACGGAGATTACGAACGGGCCATTCGCCTATCCAACCCGGGCAAGAAGCTCATCGTCGGAGACGGCGGGTATTCTGGCCCCCTCTGGTGAGACAGGATTGGACATTTCATGCCCACCCGAAGTATGGAAGCAATGCAAGCCCTCAGCAGGTTTGGAGAACTCGCCTGGTTCAAGTTGCCCAAAGAGTACAACGATATTTATGACTACCATCAAGTGCCGTACATGGGGTGGCGCTTTATTTCTCCCCAGGAAGGTGTCGCACAGTACATCGCGGATGCCGTGCGAGAAATTCCTACTCAAACCGAGTGGGAACTCGACACAACAAGAAGAAATTGGGTCCTGCTACCAAGCCGGATTTTGCGCGAAGCCCAAGGGCTCGCAGACCCTGCTTTCTCAGACGTCATCCACTCCATCGACACACAAGATCAGGACTTCTGCCGCAAGGCACTTTCGGACTTCAACCTAATCATCCTGCATCTCCAACAGATCCCGATTCCGGAAGGGCTTCACCCCAAGAACGCTGACACACCTTGAGCCGAGGGCAGAAACCGCAGAATCCCTTACCCAGCCCCAGTTCAGGGTTCAGGGTTCAGGGTTCAGGGAGAAGATTGACGATGAGAATGAACCACAGGATGCTCGCCCTTGTTGGCCTCGACTTGCCTTCGGTTCGGCCGGACGACGTTCCTTCCGCGTATCGTGCGATCGCGGCAGAAGGCTGGACCGTGGATGCGAATGACGCCTATCTGCTTTCCGTGTTGCTGGGCGGCTATCATGGGCCTGCGGTCAAAGAATTCCAGGACATTGTTCACTTCGAAGCAACGGTGAACGGGCGTGCCATGATGGATTATCATCTTCCCGCCGGCCCGGAAAGACAAGACCAACTTCTGCGGCGCTCAATCGCCTACGCATGTATGGTCCTGCAGTGCGTCCCTGCGGAAAGCGAGCACGCTGTCCTGGGGTACGTTTCCCTTTCGGAGGGCGGCTTATCGGACGGCATCCTGACTTCGCACGTCACCTTCTGCACGCGCCGCCCAGGTGTTCTGCCTTATGTCGACCAAATCCAGGGATACTCCGAGGAAGCGCTGCTGGAGCTCTCCAGAGACGACGCCGTGGAGGTTCTCGCCGCACGTACGAACTGATTTGGCGGTGACTGCGGCGTCGGTAGTGATTGAGGCGGGAGCGGTGTTGATGACGGCGGCGCCGACGTGGCCAGGTGACTGAGGCCGGGAAGCGAGCTCGAATGTGGCGTCCTGGAAGAACTGTCTTGCTTTCGGATTTCGTGGACAGAGAAAAATCGATCGAGGACCTGGAGGAGGTCAGATGGCCGCCCCCGCCAGGGGACAGCACGTCCCTGGTCCGCGGCGTGCATGAACTGAGGAAGCGTCCTGTCAAAGATCTGTCGGCAGAGGATCTGCGCCGGTTGATCGGGCAGGACATCGGGCTTCGGTGGCTGCTTCCGGTGGCCCTGGACTTCCTGAGGGAGACCGCTCCGGACGAAGCAGCCACCGGTTGGTACGACGACGATCTTCTGTCGGCGGTGCTCACGAGAAAGGAGCCGGTGTGGAGATCCTCGGCCGAGTGGGCTCGCCACTTGAACGAGACCATCGCCATGCTGACCGACTTGTCTCCCTACATCCAGCAGGAAGTGGATGAATTCCGCACGGCGTTGTCCGACCTGCTGTGAGAGAGCGATCCGCGGCATGAGCCACGAGCCATCGCAGACCTCACCGCCCTTCGGTCCGCCGCCTGCCAGTTCCCCGCCTCCCGCACCGACTGTGTGGACACCACCGTCGGCGTTCGAGCAGGCACTGGTCCAAGCAAGGGGCGTGGGACGACTTCATTGGTGTCGCCGGGTTGCTCAGGTGAGTCTGATCGTCGGGCCGGTCTCGGCGAGGCAGCAGTCTATGACCAGACCGCCGGCCGCCACCGATCACCGGGTGCGCTCAGTGCGGTCGTCGTACTCTGCGCGGGCGGTGATGACTTCTTCGATGTGCAGCACGGACCACTCCGTGAGCGCCTTCAGCGGTTCCCGCAGCGTCTGGCCGAGCGCGGTCAGCTCATACTCCACATGCGGCGGCACCTCTGGATAGACGGTCCGGCTGACCAGCCCGTCGCGTTCGAGGGTGCGCAGCGTCTGGGTGAGCATCTTCTCGCTCACGCCTGCCAGCGCCTGCCGGAGCTGGCCGAACCGGGAGGTCCCGTTCCGGCCGAGTTCGCCCAGCACGAGGACCGCCCACTTGCTGCCGATCTGGTCGAGCAGGTCCCGCGACGGACAGCCGCGCTCGTACGGATCGAATGACGGCGTGGGCCCGGTCACGTTCTCGGCAGCAGCCATAGGCCTCACCTCAATGCTATCGGTCGGGTAAGTACCGTACCAACGAGTGGCTACTCCCCAATAGAGAGTGTCCAGGTCATCCTGTGTTCCATCCCGCCACGGACGGACCGCGGCAGGTGTGTGAGGTACGCGCGGAAGGAAGGAATGACCATCATGCCGATCGTCGTCACCGGGGCCACCGGCCAGCTGGGCAGGCTCACCGTCGAGGCACTGCTACGGCGCGGGATCCCGGCCGCGGAGATCATCGCGACCGGCCGGGACATCGCCAGGATCAAGGACCTGGCCGACCGAGGCATCACGGTACGCCGCGCCGACTTCGCGGACACCGACGGCCTGGCCCAGGCATTCGCGGGGGCGGACAGGCTGCTGCTGATCTCGGCCTCGGTCCCCGTGGGCGAGCGGTTCGCCAACCACCGCCGCGTGATCGACGCCGCGGCGTCCGCAGGCGTGTCGCTGGTGGCGTACACGAGCACGACGCACGCGGACACGGCCACCACCGTCATCGGTGCCACGCACCGCGAGACCGAGGAGTATCTGCGGGACCGCGGAATCCCCAGCGTGCTGCTGCGCAACGGCTGGTACCTGGAGAACTACACCAGCCAACTGCCGCAGATCCTGCAGAACGGCGCGGTCGCCGGCGCCGCGGGCGAGGGGCGGATCAGCGCCGCGTCCCGCGCCGACTACGCCGAGGCGGCAGCGGTCGTCCTCACCACTGAAGGCCACACCGGCGCCGTGTACGAGCTCGGCGGCGACGAATCCTTCACCCTGACCGAGCTCGCCGCCGCGATCTCCGCTTCGGCCCGAAAGCAGGTCACCTACGCTGACCTCCCGGTGACCGAATTCGCCCAGGTACTGGCCGCCGCGGGCCTACCCGCCGAGCTGGCGGAGGTCCTCGCTGACGCTGACCGCGGCATGAACCGCGGCGAAATGTACACCGACTCCGGCGACTTGCGCCGCCTGATCGGCCGCCCGCCCGTGCCCCTGGCCGAGGCACTCGCGGTCGCCGCCCTGCATTGATGAGTTCGAACTCGCGATGTGGCCGGATTGCTCAGGTGGGTCTGATTGTCAGGCCGGTTTCGGCGAGGCAGCCGTCTATGAGTTCGCTGCGGTACTGGATGTGCCGTAGGCGCGTTAGCCTCATGTTGTGCAGTTGCCTCGGGAACGGTCGAACGCCGCCGATGTCCTGCTCGCAGCGTTTCCGAACCGCCTTGCCGGTGACGTTCAGCGCGTCCTGGCGGTGGTACCGGACGCGAGGCTCGCGCCGATGAGGCCCTTCGAGGTCGAGGTGCAGGGCGAGACCGTCGTCATCCCCTCGCGCATCTACAACGAGGAGCCGAGCGTCGGCTCGGAACGGCTCCTCACCGGAACCCGCCAGGTGATTCTGCATTGCCTGTACTCCCGGCACAGCGATGGCCGAGTCCGCCAGCGCCATCTGGAATATGTCCTGGAATCGACGCAGCCGTGGGTGGCCCCGTTCGTGGTGCAGCTGGCCGGCGAGTACGTGTTGGAGATCCTCGACGTGATCCGGCAGGGGCTTGCCGGCCTCGCTGTCCCAGGCTCGGCCCAGCGCAGGCTCTACGGGGAGTTCATCACGCGGAACCCGGTCTTCTTCGCGCGGACGGAGCGACGAGTGGTGAGCTACTGGTCGTGCTCTTACCGCTGGAAGTACCCGGTGTTCGGGGAGTATCCGGGGGGCGCTCTGATGGAGGCGTTCCGGGCCGCCGCGTCGGAACACCTCGGCGCGCCATGGCCGCGCAACACGCCACGTCCATAGCGGAAGACGGGGCAGGCCAGGCGCCATGACCGGCCAGGGACAGGCAGGTACCCGGAGAACCCGGTGCAGCTCTCAGGCCGTCTCACACTCGGGCCCACTGACGGCCGTTTTGGTCTGGACCTATTGACACTCCCAATTGGTCTGGACCAACTTGAACGCATGCCTCCCCACAGAAGACCCAGCCGACGCAACCGCTTGGGCGCCTGCGTCACCGTCGCCCTGGCCCTCTCCGCCGCGGGCCTCGCCGCCGCCCCCGCCTCCGCGGCGGACGTGAACAATGTCCGGAACGCCGGTTTCGAGTCCGGCCTGGCCAACTGGACCTGCTCCGCGAGCAGCGGTACGACGGTCGCCTCCCCGGTACACGCCGGCACGGCCGCGCTGAAGGCGACGCCGGCCGGACAGGACAACGCCCAGTGCACCCAGACGGTGGCGGTGAAGCCGAACTCCACGTACACCCTGGGCGCGTGGGTGCAGGGCGGTTACGCGTACCTGGGTGTGACGGGCACGGGCACGACGGACGTCTCGACCTGGACCCCGGACACCACTTCCTGGAAGCAGCTGTCGACGTCGTTCACGACGGGCCCGTCCACGACGTCGGTCACCGTCTACACGCACGGCTGGTACGGCCAGGCCGCGTACTACGCCGACGACGTCTCGGTGTACGGCCCCGACGGCGGCTCGGGCGGTGATCCGGCCCCGACGGTCCCGGCTGCGCCGACCGGCCTGAGCGTGACGGGCACGACGTCCTCCTCGGTGTCGCTGGCCTGGTCGGCCGTGTCGAACGCGACCGGCTACACCGTCTACCGGGGCGGTACGAAGGTCGCGTCGGCGTCGGGAACGTCCGCGACGGTGACCGGCCTGTCGGCCGCCACCTCCTACTCCTTCCAGGTCACGGCCACCAACTCGGCCGGCGAGTCGGCGAAATCCGCGGCGGTGACGGCGACGACGGCCACGAACGGGGGCGACGGCGGCGGCACGCTGCCGAAGCACGCCGTGACGGGCTACTGGCAGAACTTCAACAACGGGGCCACCGTCCAGAAGCTCTCCGACGTCCCGTCCGCCTACGACATCATCGCCGTGGCCTTCGCCGACGCCACGTCGACTCCGGGCGCCGTGACCTTCAACCTCGACTCCTCAGGGCTGGGCGGCTACACGGTCGACCAGTTCAAGGCGGACATCAGGGCCAAGCAGAGGGCCGGGAAGAAGGTCATCGTCTCGGTGGGCGGCCAGAACGGCACGGTGTCGGTGAGCGATCCAACGTCGGCGGCGAACTTCGCCAACTCCGTCTACTCCCTGATGCAGACGTACGGCTTCGACGGCGTCGACATCGATCTGGAGAACGGTCTCAACGCGACGTACATGAGCCAGGCGCTGCGCACCCTGTCGGCGAAGGCGGGCTCGTCGCTCGTCATCACGATGGCACCGCAGACGATCGACATGCAGTCGACGTCGAACGCCTACTTCCGGACCGCCCTGAACGTGAAGGACATCCTCACGGTCGTCAACATGCAGTACTACAACAGCGGTTCCATGCTGGGTTGCGACGGCAAGGTGTACTCACAGGGTTCGGTGGACTTCCTGACCGCTCTGGCCTGTATCCAGCTGGAGGGCGGGCTCTCCCCGTCCCAGGTCGGGCTCGGCCTCCCGGCCTCGTCCCGCGCGGCGGGCAGCGGGTACGTCTCACCGTCGATCGTGAACAACGCGCTGGACTGCCTGGCCAGGGGCACCAACTGCGGTTCCTTCAAGCCGCCCAGGACCTACCCCGGGCTGCGGGGCGCGATGACGTGGTCCACGAACTGGGACGCGGCGTCGGGGAACGCGTGGTCGAGCGCGGTGGGGGCGCATGTGCACGGATTGCCGTAAGGGGTGGTGACGACACCGTGAGCTGAGGGGCGGGCGACTGGTAGCGCCCGCCCCGACCCCGCCTCCTACTACTCAAAGAGACATCTAGGATGCGTCTGCGTAGGCGAGATGAGCGCCTCAGACGGTGCAGCGGAAGAGCATCGCGGTTGCCCCCTCGCCCAGGTGGGTCAGGAAGTGCCCAAGCCGGTTCTCGTCGTGCCAACCGCCCATGCGCATGTCGGCCCGCAACTGGTCGAGGGCTTCGGGATGCGCCGCCAACTCGGCGTGCCCGACTTCGCCCACGAAGGCGGCCGCGTCCTGGCAGTGGACGAGCCAGTGCGGATCCTGCCAGGCATGGAAGCCAGGAGTGCGGCGGGTGACCTCGTGCAAGACGTCCTCGCTGACACCAGCGAGCCCGTAGGAATCACTGAATTCACCCGCGAAGTGTTCAGCAGCGCTCCCGTCTGCGATGCACCACGGGCAGAAAGGTCCGTCTACTTCGTGTGCGGTGTAGAAGGTGGCCGTATAGATCCAGCCAGTGGTGCGCCTGCAGCAGGCGCACGTCTCGGCGGCCGCGCGGATGGACCCACTTGCGATGGGGTCTGGGTGATAGCGAAAGAAGGGCAGGCTGCCACTCATCGCCGATTCCCGATCTGCGCACTGGTGGCCATGCCTACTGGTCCCATGGAGAGCAGTCTGTCCGTGACCAGGTTCCTGATCAAGCGCGGTGTGTCTCGCCGACCAGCTCGACCACCTCCGTGGACAGGATCCGCGGCAGCTTCTGGTGGCCGATCGGCCGGCGCTTGGTCGCGCTGTCCCGAGGCGAACGAACCGCTCGGGCGGGCCATGCCCGCCGGCTTGGGGCGGCGGGCGTCACTTCTCGTCCGCGCCGGGTTCCCCGCTGATGGATGCCTGGTAGACCTCCGCGTAGGTGGGCGAGTCCTTGACCAGGTCGTCGCAGAACGCGGCCACATCGGTGCCGATGAGTTCCAGGACTCCCTTGCCCGCGGCGACGCCCTCCTCGAAGAAGTCGACGATCCCGGGGAGCAGGGACCCGTCGGACAGGTTGACCGGTCCTACCTTGAACAGGTACTTCTGCATTTCCTTGTAGACGATCCGGTAGTCCGGCGGGAGGGCCTTGACCCGAGCCAGGTGCGCCCGCCACTGCTTCTTGCCCTCGATGATGTCCTGGATGCTCACGTCAGTCTCCCAGCCGGCTCAGTTTCCTTGCGACGTTCCTGTTCAACTGCTCGCGCCACCGGTCGCGATGGGTCCGAGCCCCTTCTCCACCGGCAAGCGCGGTGCAGAAGCCCTGGATGTCGTCGCCGAGCACCTCATGGACGCTCTGCCCGTCCGCCGCTGCCATTTCGAGCAGCCCCAGGGCGGCGTCGAGGATCGGCATGAGGTTGCGGCCGGTGAAGTCCCCGTAGGGGAAGAGGTGGGCGATGATCTGTCCCCACGCCGCCCGGTAGTCGTCCGGCAGGGCCTCGGCCCGGGCTTCGAACTTCTTCCAGTCCCTGGTGAGATCGCTGCCTGTGACCTTCTCCCAGAAGTTCATCTCCCGCCCCTCTTGAGCCTGTCGATGCGTGATGAGACGTACTGCCATTTGGCCCAGAACTTCGCGAGTTCTTCGCGTCCCGCGTCGTTGAGCGCGTAGAACTTGCGCGGCGGGCCGACCCCGGAGGGGCGTTTGGTCACCTGGACGAGCCCGTTCCTCTCCAGCCGCAGCAGGATGGTGTACACCGTGCCCTCGATGACATCGGTGAAGCCGAGCTCGTTCAGCTGACGGGTGATGGCGTACCCGTAGGTTTCCTCGTTGCCGATGATCTCGAGCACGCACCCCTCGAGCGTGCCCTTCAACATCTCCGTCAGGTCGTCCATCGCGGGTGCTCCTCAGCCCTGCCGGTACTACGTGGTACCGAGTACCGCTATACGGTAGCACCGAGTAGCACCGGTCGGGGGATCCGACGTTTTCCAGTCGGCCCTTTTTACTGCCTCTTGAACTGACCATGACATCGCTGGACGATGGAGCGCCGACCGGCACAGCGGACTCACAGCAGGCTCCGCCCCCGGCCCGCACCCACCCGCACGTCGCACTGAGGCACACCGCTCCCAGCTCCATTCCCCACATCCCGGCGACCCCGGGAGTCCTGGAGATCCAAGGAGAGTTCATGCGACTTCGCACCCGTGGCTCCGGCGCGCGCGGCAGCAGACGTGTCGCCGGGCTCGGCGCGCTGCTGGCCCTCGCCCTCGCCGCTCCCCTCTGGTCGGCGGCCACCGATGCCAGCGCCGACAGCGTCCGGAAGGCCGCCCCCTCCCGGGACGACATCCGGCAGTACGAGATCCACCAGAGCACCACGCCCGTGACCCGTACCGCCATCCAGCGCACCGGCGTCACGGTGGACGAGGCCGATGAGGAGACCGTGGTCGTCTCCGGGCGGGCCGACCAGATCCGTGAGCTGCGCCGACTCGGTTACAGCGTCAGCCCGTCGGGGGCGGCGCCGGAGCGGTCCGGGGCGCGGCTGTACGACTTCCCGAGTGCCGACTCGAAGTACCACAACTACGCCGAGATGAACACGGAGATCGACCAGCGGCTGGCCGCCTACCCGGGCATCATGAGCAAGCGGGTGATCGGCAAGTCGTACCAGGGCCGGGACATCGTCGCCATCAAGGTGAGCGACAACGTCGGGACGGACGAGGACGAGCCCGAGGTGCTGCTGACCTTCCATCAGCACGCCCGCGAGCACCTCACCGTGGAGATGGCGCTGTACCTGCTGCGCGAGCTCGGCGCCGGGTACGGGAGCGACTCCCGCACCACGAACCTCGTGAACAGCCGGGAGATCTGGATCGTGCCGGATCTCAATCCGGACGGCGGCGAGTACGACATCGCGACCGGGTCGTACCGGTCCTGGCGTAAGAACCGGCAGCCCAACGCCGGTTCGTCGTACGTCGGGACCGACCTCAACCGGAACTGGAACTACAAGTGGGGCTGCTGCGGGGGCTCGTCGGGGTCCACCTCGTCCGAGACCTACCGGGGCGCCGCCGCCGAGTCGGCGCCCGAGGTGAAGGTGGTCGCCGACTTCGTGCGCGGGCGGGTCGTCGGCGGGAAGCAGCAGATCAAGGCGGGCATCGACTTCCACACGTACAGCGAGCTGGTGTTGTGGCCGTTCGGGTACACGTACTCCGACACGGCGACCGGGATGACGGCGGACGACGCCGCCGCCTTCAAGGCCGTGGGGCAGAAGATGGCCGCCAGCAACGGCTACACGGCGGAGCAGTCCAGCGATCTGTACATCACCGACGGGTCGATCGACGACTATCTCTGGGGCACCCAGAAGATATTCGACTACACCTTCGAGATGTACCCGACGTCCAGTTTCGACGGCGGGTTCTACCCGCCCGACGAGGTGATCGAGCGGGAGACCTCACGCAACAAGGACGCGGTGTTCCAGCTGTTGGAGAACGCGGACTGTATGTACCGGTCCATCGGCAAGCAGGCCCAGTACTGCGGCTAGGGCCCGCCTGCCGGGTGGCTACTCCTCGAAGTAGGCGTCCAGCACCGCGTCCAGCTGCTCGTCCCACTCCGCGAAGCGGCTCCTGGCCGGGGCCTCGATCTCGATCGGGTACCAACGGCGGTCAGGGGTGTGCACGGTGACGGTGTATCGCTTGCCGAAGCGGGGGGTCTCCGTCTCGACCGCGCCGATCTCGTCCCAGCGGAACTCGCAGGCCTCCTCGTCGAGGCTGAGGCGGACACCCCGGTGGTCGGCCACGATTCTGGCGCGGCGGTCGGCGGCCTCGAAGACGGGGCCGTCGGGTGCCTCGTCCGCGTCTTCTTCCGGCTCCTCGACCTGGGCGGCGGGGGCCGTCTCGGCGACGGACTCCTCCGTGGCCGCCTCCCCCTCCTCGGGTTTGGCGTCCTCCGGCTTCTCCGCCGCGGGCGGGGTGATCCCGGGGATGAAGGCCGGGTCGAATCCGGCGCCCTCCAGGGGCTGCTTGCTCGAACCTATGCGCTGCTCCACGGCGGCAGTATGGACGACATACCTGTGCCGGGACCAGCCAGCCCGCCATTCACCCGGGTTCGCCCCGTTCCCGCGCCCCCCTCATGACCGACGGGCCGTCCGGTGCGGCCCGAGCCGGTCCGCCCGGCTACACGAACACGCTCAACACCCCCGCCACCGCGAACCCCACCACCGACAGCACCGTCTCCAGCACCGTCCACGTCTTGAGCGTGTCCCGCTCGCTGATGCCGAAGTACTTGGCGACCATCCAGAAGCCGCCGTCGTTGACGTGGGAGGCGAAGATGGAGCCCGCGGAGATGGCCATGATGACCAGGGCGACGAAGGGCTGGGAGTGGTCGCCCTCGGACAGCAGGGGCGCGACGATGCCCGCCGTCGTCACGATCGCGACCGTGGCCGAGCCCTGGGCGACCCGCAGGACGACGGAGATCAGGTAGGACAGGACGAGCACGGGCAGGCCGACGTCGTGGAAGGTGTCCGACAGGGCCTGGGCGACGCCGCTGGCCTTGAGGACCGCGCCGAAGACGCCGCCCGCGCCGACCACCAGCAGGATGTTGCCGACCGGCTTCAGCGAGGCGGTCGACACCGCCTCCAGGGACTTGCGGGACCAGCCGCGCCGGATGCCGAGGAGGTAGTAGGCGAGCAGCAGGGCGATGGTGAGGGCGACGAAGGGGTGGCCGAAGAACTCCAGGACCGAGCGGCCGGTCGAGGGGTCGAGGGCGACGGAGGAGAAGGTGGCGGCGAGGATGAGGATCAGCGGGGTGCCGATGATGCCGAGGACGGTGCCGAGGGGTACGGGGTCCTCGCGCGGTTCGACGCCGGCGCGGCGCTGCTCCTCGGCCACCTCGCGCTTGGCCTCGTCGGCCGCCTCGACCATGTCCTGCGGTACGGCGACGAAGATGCGGTTGCCGATCCAGGCGGAGAAGGCCCAGGCGGCGAGCACGGCGGGGATGCCGCAGACGACGCCCATGAGGATGATCCAGCCCAGCTGGACGTGCAGCAGTCCCGCGGCGGCCACCGGGCCGGGGTGCGGCGGCAGGAAGGCGTGGGTCATGGACAGGCCGGCGAGCAGCGGGAGGCAGTAGAGGAGGATCGACTTCCCGCCTCGCTTGGCGGCCGCGTACACGATCGGTGCAAGGACGAAGATGCCCACGTCGAAGAAGACGGGGATGCCGAAGATCAGGCCGGTCAGGCCCATGGCGAGGGGGGCGCGCCGTTCGCCGAAGAGGTTGAGCAGCCGGGAGGCCAGTACCTCGGCGCCGCCGCTGACTTCGAGGATCGCGCCGAGCATGGTGCCGAGGCCGATGATGATGGCGACGTGGCCGAGGATGCCGCCCATTCCGGACTCGATGGTGGAGACGGCGTCCGAGCGCTGGACGGTGCCGAAGAGTTCGGTGACCGACAGCCCGGAGAGCAGGCCGACGGCTATGGAGACGGCGAGCAGGGCGACGAACGGCTGCAGTCTCACCTTGATGATCAGGAACAGCAGGAGGGCTATTCCGAGGGCGGCCACCAGGAGCAGGCCGGTGGTGCCGTCGACGAGGAGGAGCAGGCCTCCGGTGTGGGGCGGGGTGGTGGGGGTGGCCGCGGCGAGCGGGTGGGACATGGGGGTCCTCTGGTTGAGGTCATGGAGCTTTCGGGCAGGGGGCATCGCGGCGCGGCGCCCGTGGGGGTGGTGGGGCGCCGTGCCGTGGCGGCGTGCGGGTTGCGGGAGTCGGCGGGCGTCAGCCGAGTACGGCGAGCGCGTCGATCTCGATGAGGAGCCCGGCGGGAAGGCCGACGTAGACCGTGGTGCGCGCGGCGGGCGGCTGGGTGAGGCCCTGCTCCTCGAAGTAGGTGTTGTAGATCTCGTTCATCTCGGCGAAGTGGGCGGTGTCCGTGAGGTAGACGCGGATCATCATCGCGTCGTCCCAGCCGGCGCCGCCCTCCTCGAGGATCGCCTTGACGTTGGCGAGGGTCTGGAGGGTCTGCTCGCGCAGGGTGGGGCCGGCGGGCGTCGGCGGCTTGCCCTCCTCGGCCGGGAGGAAGCCGACCTGGCCGGCGACCTGGAGGATGTTGCCCTTCCTGACTCCGTGGGAGAACTTCGCGGGCGGGGTGGTGTGGGTCCTGGGAGTGAGCGCGATCTTGTCGGTCATGTGGCTTCCTTGATCGGGGTCCTGCCTGAGTACTCGCCGCTGATCGCGTCCGCCGTACGGCGCACCAGCGGGAGCAGGGTGAGGAGTTCGTCGGCGGTGACGACGACGTTGGGTGCGGAGACCGACATCGCGGCGACCACCCGGCCGTCGGCGCCCCGGATCGGTGCGGCGACGCAGTTGATGGACTCCTCGTGGCCGCCGAGGTCGGTGGCCCAGCCCTGTTCGCGCGTTTTCTCCAACTCCTTCAGGAAGGCGGTGGGGTTGGGGGTCGAACGGGACGTGTACATGGGGTATTCGAGCTTGTCGGCGAGGGCGCGGCGCTCGGGTTCCGGGAGGTCGGCGAGGAGGAGTTTCGCGACGGCCGCGACGGTGATGGCCACGGGCTTGCCGATCCGGGAGTACATGCGTACCGGGTAGCGGCTGTCCACCTTGTCGATGTAGAGGACCTCGCCCTCCTCGTACACGGCGAGGTGGACGGTGTGCCCGCAGGCCTCGTTCAGCCGGGTCAGGTGGGGGTGGGCGATCTCGCGGATGTCGAGGTTCTCCATCGCTTCCTGGGCGAGGGCGAAGAGGCGGGCGCCGAGGCGGTAGCGCTGGTCGGACTGGCGGTAGACGAGGCCGTGTTCGTGGAGGGTGCGCAGGAGCCGCATGGCCGTGGACTTGTGGACGCCGAGGCGGTCGGCGACCCGGCCGAGGTCGGCGGGGCCCTCGGCGAGCAGCGGCAGGATGCTCAGCGCGCGGTCGACGGTCTGGCTCATGGTGTGCGTACCTCCTCGTCGGCCCGGTGGGCGGCGTGTGTCCAGCCGGGGCCGAGTCGAAGTCTCCCCCATGCCTCCTCGTCGAGGGCGGTCAGCCGGTCGGCGTGGTCGCGGGAGGGAGGGGTGGCGAGGTCGCCGGGGACGGCGAGGGCGGCGGCGGCCATCAGGTGGCCGTGCCGGAGCCGGTCGGGAACGGGGAGTCCGCGCAGGGTGGCGGAGAGGTAGCCGGCGGCGAAGGCGTCCCCGGCGCCGGTCGTGGCCACGACGTCGACGTCGAGGGACGGGACGAAGACGGCGCCGCCCGGGTGCAGGGCCGTCGCCCCGTGGGCGCCCTGCTTGACCACCAGGACCTCGGGTTCGGGGAGCGCGGCGCGGAGGGCGGAAGGGCTTTCCCCGAGGCCCCACAGTTCCTCGGCCTCGTCCTGCCCGACGAAGACGATGTCCGCGGCCCGGGCCAGTTCCAGCAGCACGCGGGGTCCGTCCGGGTCGCGCCACAGTCCGGGCCGGTGGTTGACGTCGAAGGAGACGAGCGGGCGGCCGGGGTGGGGGGCGGTGAGCTCGCGGGTGAGGGCCAGGCACTCGGGGGAGAGTGCCGGGGTGATCCCGGTCAGGTGGAGTACGCGCCCGGCGCGCACCGCGGCCAGGTCCACGGTGTCCGCCGACATGGCGGAGGCCGCCGAGCCGGCCCGGTAGTACGCCACCTCGTGGGCGTCGGTGCCGCGGTCCCCGGCGGTGCGGAAGTAGACGCCGGTGGGCCGGGCCTCGTCGCGGCGTACGGCGGTGACGTCGACGCCGTAGCCGCCGATCGTCTCGATCAGATGGTCGCCGAAGCCGTCCGCGCCGACCCGGCCGACCCACCGTACGGAGTGGCCGGCGGACGCCAGTACGCAGGCCACGTTGGACTCGGCGCCGCCGATCGCGCGGTCGAAGGAGGGTACGTCGGCGAGGCGGCCGGGCCGGGTGGGCAGGAAGGTGACCATGGACTCGCCGAGCGCGACGACGTCCACGACGTCGGGGGCCTTGCGGGATCCGGTGGTGGTCACGATCGTCGTAGCTCCTCGGTCCGGGTGGGGGCGGACGCCGTTGACCCGGCGTGGCCGAGATGTTAGACAGCGGTGAGCGACATGCGCAACGAATGTTGCACAGAATGCAACATCCCATTTCAGGAGGCCTTATGAGCATCGAAGCGCTCGCCCGACTGGCCGAGGAGCGCGTCGACCACCGCTTCAAGGGCCTCCCGCCGGACGCCGACGGCCTCACCGTCGGCGAGCTGGCCGCCCAGCGCCGCAACCTCTTCACCGGCGGCTTCACGACCCCGGTCCTCGCCCTGTCCGCCGAACGCCTGGCGCACAACCTGGAGCTGATGGAGGAGTACGCGGCCCGCCACGGCCTGGCGTTCGCGCCGCACGGCAAGACGTCCATGGCGCCGCAGCTGTTCCGGCGGCAGATCGAGCACGGGGCGTGGGGCATCACGCTCGCGGTGCCGCACCAGGTGCGGGTGGCGCGGGCGTTCGGGGTGCAGCGGGTGTTCCTCGCCAACGAGCTGGTGGACGCGGCTGCCCTGCGCTGGGTCGCCGCCGAGCTGGCCGCCGACCCGTCCTTCCGGTTCGTCTGCTACGTCGACTCGGTGCGCGGGGTGGAGCTGATGGACGCGGCGCTGGCGGGGGCCGTCCGCCCGGTGGACGTGGTGGTCGAGCTGGCCGCCGGGGAGGGTGCCCGGACCGGGGTGCGTACGGAGGCGGAGTGCGCGGCGGTCGCGGACGCGGTGGCCGCCGTACCCACGCTGCGGCTGGCCGGGGTGGCCGGTTACGAGGGCGAGGTGCCCCGGGCCGATCCGCAGCGGGTGACGGACTGGTTGCGGCGACTGGTCGCGCTGGCCGCCGACTTCGACAAGGCGGGGCGGTTCGCGGCGGCCGGTCTCGACGAGATCGTGGTGAGCGCCGGCGGCAGCGCCTGGTTCGACGCGGTGGCCGACGTCTTCGCCGGTATCCCGGAACTGTCCCTGCCGGTGCTGAAGTTGCTGCGCTCGGGTGCGTACGTCTCGCACGACGACGGGCACTACCGCAGGCTGACCCCCTTCAACCGGGTGCCCGAGGAGGGTGGCCTGGAGCCCGCGTTCCGGCTGTGGGCGCAGGTGGTGTCCCGGCCCTCGGCGGAGCAGGCCTTCGTGAACGCGGGCAAGCGGGACGCGGCGTACGACCTCGACCTGCCGTTCGCGCAGGTGGTCCGCCGGGACGGTGCCGAACGGCCGGCCACGGGTGTCACGGTCACCGCCCTGTCCGACCAGCACGCCTGGCTCGGCACCAGCCCCGAGGCGGATCTGCGGGTCGGGGACTGGGTGGGCATGGGGCTGTCCCACCCGTGCACGTCCTTCGACAAGTGGCCGCTGATCCCGGTGGCCGAGGCGGACGGCACGGTCGTCGACTACATCCGCACGTTGTTCTAGGAGGCCGGCGTGGAAGACCTCGTCATCCGGGACGTGGACGTCGTGGACGGCAGCGGTGAGCCGTCGTACCGCGCGGACGTGGTGATCGACGACGGCAGGATCACCGCCGTCGTCAAGGAGGCCGCGGCGGCGGGCTGCCAGCGCCCGCGCGCGATGCGGGAACTGGACGCGGAGGGCCTGGTCCTCTCTCCCGGTTTCATCGACATGCACGCCCACAGCGACCTCGCCCTGCTGCGCGACCCCGACCACGGCGCGAAGGCCGCGCAGGGCGTGACCCTGGAGGTCGTCGGCCAGGACGGACTGTCGTACGCGCCGGTCGACGACCGCACGCTCGACGGGGTGCGCCGGGCCATCACCGGCTGGAACGGGTACGGCGACGACATCGACTTCGACTGGCGGTCGGTGGGCGGGTACCTGGACCGGCTGGACCGGGGCATCGCCGTCAACGCCGCCTACCTGATCCCCCAGGGCACCGTCCGCGCGCTGGTCGTCGGCTGGGAGGACCGCCCGGCGACGGCGGAGGAGATCGTCCGGATGCGGGAGCTGGTCGCCCAGGGGATGGAGCAGGGCGCCGTCGGCATGTCGTCGGGGCTCACGTACACGCCCGGCATGTACGCCGACGACGCCGAACTGACCGAGCTGTGCCGGGTGGTGGGGTCGTACGGCGGCTACTACTGCCCGCACCACCGCTCGTACGGGGCGGGCGCGCTCGAGGCGTACGCGGAGATGGTGGAGCTGACCCGGAAGGCGGGCTGCCCGCTGCACCTGGCCCACGCGACCATGAACTTCGGCGTGAACAAGGGCCGCGCGGCCGATCTGCTGGCCCTCCTGGACGACGCGCTCGCCGCCGGGGCCGACATCAGCCTCGACACCTACCCCTACACGCCCGGCTGCACGACCCTGGCCGCGCTGCTGCCGGGCTGGGCGAGCGCGGGCGGCCCGGAGGCGGTCCTCGCGCGGCTCGCGGACGGGACGACGGCCGAGCGGATCCGGCACGACCTGGAGGTCACCGGCTCGGACGGCTGCCACGGCGTGCCCGTCGAGTGGGACACCGTCGAGATCTCCGGTGTGAGCGACCCGGCCCTCGCCGACCACGTCGGCCGTACGGTGCTGGAGTCCGCCCGGCTGCACGGCGAGGAGCCCTGGACCACGGCCCGGCGGCTGCTGGTCGAGGACCGGCTGGGCTCGACGATCCTGCAGCACGTCGGGCACGAGGAGAACGTCCGGGCGATCATGCGGCACCGTACGCACACCGGTGGCTCGGACGGCATCCTGCAGGGCGCCAAGCCGCATCCGCGGGCGTACGGCACCTTCCCGCACTACCTCGGGCACTACGTACGCGAGTTGGGCGTGCTGTCGCTCGAGGAGTGCGTCCACCACCTCACCGCGCGGCCCGCGGCCCGGCTGCGCCTGCCGGACCGGGGGCTCGTCCGTGAGGGGTACCGCGCCGACCTGGTGCTGTTCGACCCGGCGACGGTCGCGGCGAGGGCCACGTTCGAGCAGCCGCGCACACTGCCCGTCGGCATTCCGTACGTCCTGGTCGACGGGCGGTTCGTGATCGAGGACGGCCGGCGGACGGACGTGCTGGCCGGCCGGGCGGTCCGCCGGACTCCTCCGTGCTGACCGCCCGCCCGTCATGCCCCTGTCACGGCTTGGGCAGGGTGCAGCCGCTCAGGGTGAGGTCCAGCTTGTTGCCGGTGGTGAAGCAGGCCGGGATGTTGTAGGTCTCCTCGGCGTAGTTGATGTTCTTGCGGACGGTCACGTTGCCGTTCGCGTCGACCTCGCAGGGGTTGTTCTCGGTGCAGCGCTCGCCGTCCTCGTTGCCGGTGTTGTTGACGGCGACGACCTTGCCGGTGGCGTTGTCGATGACCGGGGAGCCCGAGGTGCCGCCGATGGTCTGGCAGGCGGAGGTGTAGCGGACCGAGTCCTTCCAGGTCCAGTCGCCCTCCTTCAGGCGGTAGACGAAGCCGTCCACGTTGCAGGCGTACGTCCTCTTCCAGTAGCCGGAGACGACGGTGATGGCGGTGCCGGCCGTCGGGTGGGTGTCCTGGAGCGTCAGCGCGCTGATCCCGTACGAGCTCTTGATCTGCGCGTACGTGGTGGTGAGCTGGTAGAGCGTCACGTCGGTGTCGGTCATCGTCGAGTACACGACCTTGCTGGCGCGCAGCGTCCCGACCCGGGTGGCCGAGGAGTTGAGCAGACCGAAGGTGCGGCTGGACGACTGGCCGACGATCACCTCGCCGGGGTCCGGGAAGCCGGTCTCCAGGCAGTGGCCGTTCGTCATCACCAGCGCCGGGTCGCTGTCCGCGGACTTCGGGAAGCGGACGACCGAGCCGGAGCAGTTGCTGAGCGACACCGTGCCGGCGAAGTTGACGGCCTTGACCGAGGGCGCCGCGCTCTTCGTCGCGGTCGTCCTGGCCGCGGTCGTCTTGGCCGCGGTCGTCTTGGCCGCGGTGGCGCCCTCGGCCGCCGTGGCGGCTGCCGCCGGTGCCATGCCCGCCCCGGTGATCACCAGGGTCGCGAGCGCGGCAAGGAGAGGCTTGTTCATGTGGGGGTCCCCTCTGCAGACGTGAGCGACCGGAAATCTTCCGGCCGCCTGCCGTCTTGTCATGCGCATTGTTATGTTCAAGGAGGGGTGACGGCAATAAGCCGCCGACAATGCACCGCTCGCCGCGCGAGGGTCAACCCACCACGAAACGCGACTACTTGGGACCCTTGGTGTTCCCCCTGCCGTGTCCTCGGGAGTTACCGGGGCCGGACTCCGCCGTCGTCCGGGACGCGGTCGGTGTCGCGGTGGCCGGAGCGGTCGGCGTGACACCGGCAGACGCGGCGGAGGTGACGGCGGGGCTCGCGGACCGCGCCGCGCCGTCCGGGAGGCCGCCCTCGGACGCCGTACCGCCCGCCCCGGCGGCGGCCGGCTCCACGGCCTTGAGCGTGCCCGCCGTCGGGTCACCGGAGGACCCGGACGGGGACACCGACCGCCCGGGCACCGACGCGTCACCTCCCGCCGTCGACGCCGTACGCCCGTGCCGCCCCTGCGGCGCGTCCGGCGACCCCGAGACCGCCAGTCCCGCGATCACGGCGGCGAGCGACGCGACGCCCACCGCTCCGACGGCGACCGCCGCACGGCGCCCGCGCCGGCCGCCCGACCGCCTCCGTGCCCCCCGCCCGGCGGCGCGGTGCCGTACGGCCCGTCCGGCGCCGGGCGGATCCCCGCCGACGGCCACCGGCAGCTCGCGCGTCTCGTCGTAGGCGTTCTGCCAGCCGTGGGCGGCTGCGGGATCGGCGTACCCCTCGTACGCCGGAGCCGGAGCGGCCGACGGGTGGTACACGTTCGGCGGCGGCGGCTCGCCGTCCGGCTGCGGCTGGGCAGTGCTCGACATGGCCCGCGATTCTAGTGCCGGGGCCACAGGGACCTGTGGGGCTGCTGGGGCAGCCATCGCAGATAACAGACCAAAACGCCCGTCTCACGTGTCGGAAAACACGACCCGGCACCCGTTACCGGGCCGTAAGCTCCCTGACATGCAGGTGATCCAGTCGACCAAGCTCGCCAATGTCTGTTACGAGATCCGGGGCCCGGTGCTCGAGGAGGCGATGCGGCTGGAGGCGGCAGGGCACCGCATCCTGAAGCTGAACACCGGCAATCCCGCCGCCTTCGGCTTCGAGTGCCCGCCCGAGATCCTCGAGGACGTCCTCCGCAACGTCTCCACGGCCCACGGCTACGGCGACGCCAAGGGGCTGCTGGCCGCCCGCCGCGCGGTCGTCATGCACAACCAGACCATCGGCATCGAGACGGACGTCGAGCACGTCTTCATCGGCAACGGTGTCTCCGAGCTGATCGTGATGGCGATGCAGGGGCTGCTCGACGACGGCGACGAGGTCCTCGTCCCGGCGCCCGACTACCCCCTGTGGACGGCGGCCGTCTCCCTGTCCGGCGGTACGGCGGTCCACTACCGCTGCGACGAGCAGTCCGACTGGATGCCCGACCTCGCCGATGTGGAGCGCAAGGTCAGCGACCGCACCAAGGCGATCGTCATCATCAACCCGAACAACCCGACGGGCGCGGTGTACGACGAGACGGTGCTGCGCGGGCTGACCGACATCGCCCGCCGCCACAACCTGCTGGTCTGCTCCGACGAGATCTACGACAAGATCCTCTACGACGGTGCGACGCACACGCCGACCGCGGCGATCGCCCCGGACCTGATGACCCTCACCTTCAACGGCATGTCGAAGGCCTACCGGGTGGCCGGCTACCGGGTGGGATGGATGTCGATCTCCGGCCCGCGCGCGCACGCCGACTCCTACATCGAGGGCCTGACGATCCTGGCCAACATGCGCCTGTGCGCGAACATGCCGGGGCAGCACGGGGTCGTGGCCGCGCTCAGCGGACGCCAGTCGATCAAGGACCTGGTGCTGCCGGGCGGGCGGCTGAAGGAGCAGGTGGACGTCGCCTACGAGCTGCTCACCCAGATCCCGGGCGTGACCTGCGTGCGGCCGAAGGGGGCGCTGTACCTCTTCCCACGCCTGGACCCGCAGGTCTTCAAGATCAAGGACGACCGGCGGATGGTCCTGGACCTGCTGCGCCAGGAGAAGATCATGGTGGTCCAGGGCACCGGCTTCAACTGGCCCGAGCCGGACCACTTCCGGGTGGTGACGCTGCCGTCGGTGGGCGATCTGCGGGACGCGGTCACGCGGATCGGCACCTTTCTCGATGGCTACAGCCAACTTTAGACGAAATCTAAGCTAGGATGGCTTCCTGTCAGAGCACAGGAGGCCATCTCCCATGTACGAACCGATCCGCAGCAAGTCGGTCCACCGCACGATGGCCGGCACCACCTCGAACTTCCCCCACCGGTCACGCGAGGAGGAACTGGACATCCAGCTCGCGGGGCATCTCGCGGCGCTCCTCGCCGTCACGGACGAACTGCGTGCGCTGGCTCCCTCCCCCGACCTGGACACGGCCGCCGAGCGGCTCGCCGCGCAGGTGTCGAGACTGCGGGACGGCCGTGCTCCGGTCCGCGCGTCCACGGCCACGGCCGACGGGACGCGGACGCTCCACCAGCGGGCCCACGCCCTCGCGGGCCGCGCCCTGGTCGTCGCGGCCTCCCGGGCGGACACGGCGGCGGCGATCCTCGCGGCGGAGCGGATGGACGCCCACGCGGTGGCCCAGGAACCTATCGGCGCCGCCCCCTGACCCCTCGGGGTCCCCTGATCGGCCCCGGTCCGCGTGCACCCGCAGCGACGCGCGGACCGGGCGCCACAGCACCGCGTCGGCCTTGGCGGAGTCTTCTGGTCGGCGGTGTGTGTATGCGCGGCAGGACCCCTTGTCGTGGGCCGGGCGATGTTGCAGACCGCCGGTCGACGCCATTGTGGCTGAGCGCCGTCGCGGCGGTTCAAAGGTCGCCACGGAGCTGCGGTTGCCACGAGCAGGGCCATCCGCTGTCCCTTTGACGTTGCCGTCTCCTCAAAGCCGCCGCGACGGCGCTCAGCCACAGCGGTGGCCCCGGCGGTGCCGAACCGCGGGCAACCCCACGCCGCCGCCGGCCACACACAACGCGCACACGCCAATGGGCCGGATCCGCAACGACGCTGTTGCGAACCCGGCCTCCAGCGGAGCGCCACCGCGGCCGGCGGGACGACGTCGCAGGTCAGGGCTGAGTCGGGCCGGCCGCGGAGTCCGGGTGGGTCAGCCCAGGCGGGACACCAGGGCGTGGTACTGGTCCCACAGCTCCTTCGGGGTGTGGTCGCCGAAGGTGTTCAGGTGGCCGGGGATCAGCCCCGCCTCCTCGCGCCAGGCCTCCTTGTCGACCGTGAGCAGGAAGTCGAGGTCGGAGTCGGCGAGGTCGAGGCCGTTCGTGTCGAGGGCCTCCCGGGTCGGCAGCACGCCGATCGGGGTCTCGACGCCCTCCGCCCTGCCCTCCAGGCGCTCCACGATCCACTTCAGGACGCGGCTGTTCTCGCCGAAGCCGGGCCAGACGAACTTGCCCTCGTCGTTCTTGCGGAACCAGTTGACGTAGTAGATCCTCGGCAGCTTGGACTGGTCCTTGCCCTTGGCCACGTCCACCCAGTGGGCCATGTAGTCGCCCATGTTGTAGCCGCAGAACGGCAGCATCGCGAAGGGGTCGCGGCGCAGCTCGCCGACCTTGCCCTCGGCCGCGGCGGTCTTCTCGGAGGCCACGTTGGCGCCGAGGAAGACGCCGTGGTTCCAGTCGAAGGACTCCGTCACCAGCGGCACCGCGCTGGCACGGCGGCCGCCGAAGAGGATCGCCGAGATCGGCACGCCCCTGGGGTCCTCCCACTCCGGCGCGATGATCGGGCACTGGGAGGCGGGGACGGTGAAGCGGGCGTTGGGGTGGGCGGCCGGGGTGTCGGACGCCGGGGTCCAGGCGTTGCCCTTCCAGTCGGTCAGACGGGCGGGCGGCTCCTCGGTCATGCCCTCCCACCACACGTCGTCGTCCTCGGTGAGCGCGACGTTGGTGAAGACCGCGTTGCCCCACAGCGTCTTCATCGCGTTGGCGTTGGTGTGCTCACCGGTGCCGGGCGCGACGCCGAAGAAGCCCGCCTCGGGGTTGATCGCATACAGCCGACCGTCTTCACCGAAACGCATCCATGCGATGTCGTCGCCGATCGTCTCCACCGTCCAGCCGGAGATCGTCGGCTCCAGCATGGCGAGGTTGGTCTTGCCGCAGGCGGAGGGGAAGGCGGCGGCGACGTACTTCGACTCGCCCTGCGGCGGGGTGAGCTTGAGGATCAGCATGTGCTCGGCCAGCCAGCCCTCGTCGCGCGCCATCACGGAGGCGATGCGCAGGGCGTAGCACTTCTTGCCGAGCAGCGCGTTGCCGCCGTAGCCGGAGCCGTAGGACCAGATCTCGCGGCTCTCGGGGAAGTGCGAGATGTACTTGGTCGAGTTGCAGGGCCAGGGCACGTCCTCCTGGCCGGGCTCCAGCGGGGCGCCGAGGGTGTGCACGGCCTTGACGAAGAAGCCCTCGTCACCGAGCTCGTCCAGCACCTGCTTGCCCATGCGCGTCATCGTGCGCATCGACACCGCCACGTACGCCGAGTCCGTGATCTCCACGCCGAGTGCGGAGAGCGGCGAGCCCAGCGGGCCCATGCAGAAGGGCACGACGTACATAGTGCGGCCCCGCATCGAGCCGCGGAACAGGCCGTTCTCGCCCTGGAAGACGTCCCGCATCTCCGCGGGCGCCTTCCAGTGGTTGGTGGGCCCCGCGTCCTCCTCCTTCTCGGAGCAGATGAAGGTCCGGTCCTCGACCCGGGCGACGTCGGTCGGGTCCGAGGCGGCGTAGTAGGAGTGGGGGCGCTTGATCGGGTCGAGTTTCCTGAAGGTGCCCTTCGCCACGAGCTCCTCGCACAGTCGCTCGTACTCGGCCTCGGATCCGTCACACCAGACCACGTTGTCCGGCTGCGTCAGTTCGGCGATCTCGTTCACCCACGAGATCAGTTCCTGGTGGTTGGTGGGGATGACGGGGGGAGCCGCGATGTCGCGCGCCACGATTGCTCCTAAGTGAGGGATTTTTGAACTTCGGGCCCCGTGGGGGCTGCGACCCGGATGCTTCGTAGCCGCTCATCCGGTGCCGACTGCACTCATTTGATCATCCGATGGTACTGCGCATCTGTCCAGAGGGCTTCACAAGTGAGCGACGTGAGGAAGGCCACGGTTGAGCGCGCCCGCCTGGGATACCTCCGGGATAACTCCGGGATCCTTTGCGCGCACGTTGGGTTCGCCTGAGAGACTTTTTGCGTCGCGGCGCCGGGACCCCCGTGAGACGATGGACACTCTGCGCCGGTCAGCGGGCCGCACACATCGGCGCCTTACGGCTCCGTCGGTACGATGCAGGTCATGACTGCGTCCGCCCCCGATGCGCCCAAGAACACGCCGGCCGCCGGCCGGGGTCCCGTGGCGCTCTCCCTGCCCCATCCGGTCAAGCCCAAGCTCCGGGGCTGGCTGCATCTGGGCATGTTTCCGGCCGTACTCATCGCGGGCCTGGTGCTCACCGCCCTCGCCGACTCCCCCCGCGGCCGGATCGCCTGCGGCATCTACGCACTGACCGCCTGCCTGCTGTTCGGTGTCAGCGCCCTGTACCACCGGGGCGACTGGAGCCCGCGCATGGACCGCGTCCTGCGCAGACTCGACCACGCCAACATCTTCCTGATCATCGCGGGCACCTACACCCCGCTGACCATGCTGCTCCTGCCGGGAGCCAAGGGGCGGTGGCTGCTGTGGGGCATCTGGGCGGCGGCCGCCGCGGGCATCGTCTTCCGGGTCTTCTGGGTCGGCGCCCCGCGCTGGCTCTACACCCCCTGCTACATCGCCATGGGCTGGGCCGCCGTCTTCTTCCTGCCCGACTTCATGCGCACCGGAGGCGTCGCCGTCCTGGTCCTGGTGATCGTCGGCGGTCTCCTGTACAGCGCGGGCGGCGTGATCTACGGGATCAAGCGGCCGAACCCGTCACCGCGCTGGTTCGGCTTCCACGAGGTGTTCCACTCCTTCACCCTGGCCGCCTTCGTCGTCCACTACGTGGGCATCTCCCTGGTGGCGTACCAGCACGGCTGAAGCACCCCCTCCTGTTCGGCAGTGGCCACGGCTTGCGAGCCGTGGCCATTTTTCATGCCCTGACATCACCTACCCATTGACACTCCCAGGTTTTTGAGAGCTACTCTCATTTCATGGTTACTGTCACAGAGTTGGTGGAGACGCGGCGCGACCCCCGCCGCTGGTGGGCCCTCGCGGCCCTGGTCGCGAGCATGCTGGTGCTCGGGTTCGACACGACGATCCTGAACGTGGCGCTGCCGACCATGGCGGAGCAGCTCGGCGCCACCACGGGCGAGCAGCAGTGGATGGCGGACGCGTACGTCATCGTCTTCGCCGCGCTGATGCTCCCCGCCGGGCTGCTCGGCGACCGCTTCGGCCGCCGCCGGATGCTGGTCGCCGGGCTCGGCCTCTTCCTGGCGGGCTCACTGGTCGGCACGCTGGCCGACGACGTGCACCAGGTGATCGCCGCCCGCGCGTTCATGGGCGTCGGCGCGTCGCTGATCATGCCGCTCGCGCTGTCCATCCTGCCGTCGCTGTTCGGGCCTGAGGAGCGGACCAAGGCCGTCGGCATCATCTCCGCCGCCTCCGCGCTCGGCATGCCGCTCGGCCCGATCATCGGCGGCTGGCTGCTCAACCACTTCTGGTGGGGCTCGGTGTTCCTGATCAACGTGCCCATGGTCGGCCTCGGCGTCGCGGCCTGCGTCTTCCTGCTCCCCGAGACCCGGGACCCGGCTTCCCCCAGGGTCGACGCGCTCTCCACCGCGCTCACCGCGGCCGGCCTCGGCGCCCTCATCTACGCGATCATCGAAGCCCCCGACCGCGGCTGGGGCGACCCGCTGGTCGCCGGGATGTTCGCGGCCGCCGCCCTGCTCCTCGCCGGACTGGTGCTGCGGGAACGCCGGATGGCCCGGCCCATGCTCGACATGGCCCTGCTCGGCCGGCGCGGCTTCCTGCTCAACACCGTCGCGGCGACCCTGGTGATGTTCGTCCTGTCCGGCCTGATGTTCGTCCTGCCGCCCTACCTGCAGGCCGTCCTCGGCCACGACGCCTTCGGGACCGGTCTGAGGCTGCTGCCCATGATGGGCGGGCTGATGGTCGCCGCGAGGGGCGCGCAGCCGGTCGTCGCCCGGTTCGGGGCGCGGGCCGTGGTCAGCGCCGGCCTGGTGGTGCTCGCCTTCGCCGCGCTGCTGGGCAGCCGTACGACCGTGGACTCCGGCTACGGCTTCACCGCGCTGTGGCTGTCCGTCGCCGGGCTCGGCTTCGGCTTCTCCGTGGTGCCCGCGATGGACGGGGCGGTGGCCGCCCTGCCCGCCGACCGGGCCGGCAGCGGCTCCGGGCTGCTGATGACACTGCGCCAGGTGGGCGGCGCGGTCGGTATCGCCCTGCTGGGCAGTCTGCTGGCGAGCACCTTCCGTGACCGGCTGGACGTCACCGGCCTGCCCTCCTCGGCCGCGCACACCGCCGGGGAGTCCGTGGTCGCCGCGCACCTCGTCGCCGGGAGAGCCGGCTCCGCTCACCTGGCGGCCTCCGCCAACGGCGCGTACGTGCACGGCATGGGCCTGGTCCTGCTGGTCTGCGGCATCGCCGCCCTGGTCACCGCGCTGCTGGCGGCAGCGTTCCTGCCCACCGCGCCGGGGACGGACGCGAGGACGCCGGCTCCGGAGGCGGACGTGACGGCTGCAGCGCCGGCCGCGCGGTCGGGCGCCTCCATGACCGCCACGGACGACATGGCCGCCCAGGCACCGGAAGGGGCCGTCCCGGACGTGGCCGCCTCCGAGCCGGATGCCTGACAATGACCACCATGACGGCACGCACCTCCTCCCCCGCCGACGGCCCCCCGTTGAGCCTGCGGGAGCGGAAGAAGATCAAGACCCGCGAGGCGATCCGCACGGCGACCTACGCCCTGATCCAGGCACAGGGCTACGACGCCACCACCGTCGAGCAGATCGCCGACCGGGCCGAGGTGTCGCCGTCGACCGTCTTCCGGTACTTCCCGACCAAGGAGGACATCGTCCTCACGGACGAGTACGACCCCCTGATGCTCGAGGAGTTGCGCGCCCGGCCCGCCGAGGAGCCGTGGATGGACTCGGTGCGGTACGTGATGCACAGGGCCGTCGACGCGATGATGGCGCAGGACCCCGAGGCGGTCCGGACGCGGGCGCAGCTCGCGGTCCAGGTCCCCGCGGTCCGTTCCCGGATGGTGGAGAGCATGTCGGAGACCGGACGCATGCTCCGCGCGGCCCTCGCCGAACGCTTCGGCCTGACCCCGGACAGCCTCGAGGTGCGCGTCTACGCGATGGCCCTCGTCGGCGGCATGATGGAGGCCAACCTGTCCTGGGCGGAGAACGGCTGCCAGGGCGATCTCCGCGCCGTGATGGACCGCGCCCTGGACGTCATCGAACACGGCCTCCCCACCGAAAACCGCTGAGGTCCGGTCCCCTTCCCGTGCGATCCTGACCAGGTGAACGGTCCCGAGATCCACGTCGAAGTCGCCCCCGAGCTACGGCTGTTCCTCCCCCAGTCCCGGCGCATGGGCGCCACCCCGGTCCCCACCGACGGCGTCTCGACCCTCGGCCACGTCGTCGAGTCCCTCGGCGTCCCGCTGACCGAGGTCGGCGCGCTGGTGGTGGACGGCCGTGAGGTGCCGGCCTCGCACGTCCCGGCGGCCGGCGAGCGGGTCGTCGTACGGAAGGTCGAACGCCCCCAGAAGGTGACCGGCGCTCCCCTGCGCTTCCTCCTCGACGTCCACCTCGGCACCCTGGCCCGCCGGCTGCGCCTGCTCGGCGTCGACACCGCCTACGAGTCGACGGACATCGGCGACCCGGCGCTGGCCGCCCGCTCGGCGGCCGAGCGGCGGGTCATGCTCAGCCGCGACCGGGGTCTGCTGCGTCGCAGCGAACTGTGGGCGGGCGCCTTCGTCTACAGCACCCGGCCGGACGACCAGCTCCGCGACGTCCTCGGCCGCTTCCACCCCGAGCTGCGCCCCTGGACCCGCTGCACCGCGTGCAACGGGCTGCTGAGGGACGCCACGAAGGAGGAGGTCGCCGACCGGCTCGAGCACGGCACCCGGCGCTCCTACGACGTGTTCGCGCAGTGCGCGGAGTGCGGCCGCGCCTACTGGAAGGGCGCGCACCACGACCAGCTGGAGGCCATCGTGGAGCGCGCCCTCGCGGAGTTCGCCGACCGGGGTCAGCGCGCCTGACCGGGACCGGGCCGCCCGGTCGGCGGGCGCTCAGCCGCTCAGCGCGGCGCGCAACCGCTCCAGGTCGGTCGTCGGGGCGT
>NZ_JBSFIK010000020.1:32254-152116 GCF_053597535.1 Streptomyces sp. NPDC001348
GGGCGTCACACGTGAAGTCCCGGCAGACGTACGCGGCCGGTTCACCACCCACCAGGGGCCGGTCGGCGAGCAGCGGGAACTCGTCGCTCCCCGGGGTGGCGGGCGGCTCAGCCGCTCAGCGCGGCGCGCAACCGCTCCAGGTCGGTCGTCGGGGCGTCACACGTGAAGTCCCGGCAGACGTACGCGGCCGGTTCACCACCCACCAGGGGCCGGTCGGCGAGCAGCGGGAACTCGTCGCTCCCCGGGGTTCCGACGGCGACCACCGCACCCGGAGCGGTGCCGAGCAGTGCCGTACGGTGCAAGGACCTCGTGGCCTCCTCGTCGAGGGCGGGACCGACGACGGCGACCTCACGGGGCCCGTCCAGCAGGGCCTCCGCGACGGCCAGCCCCCACCCGACGAACCGCGGGACGCGCGGGCCGAGCGCCTTGACGACGCCCAGCGCCTTCTCCGCGGCGGCGCGGTGGCTCTCCGAACCCGTGTGGGCGGCATAGCCGAGCAGGGCGCCCGCGGCGGCGGTCCAGCCGGACGGGGTCGCGTTGTCCGTGGGGTCCTGCGGGCGGCGGATCAGCCGCTCGGCGTCGGCGGCGGTGTCGAAGAGCGCTCCGGTCTCCGGGTCGGTGAAACGGGTGAGCACCTGGTCGAGGAGCAGCCCCGCGAGCTCCAGCCACGCCCCTTCGCCGGTCACGGACGCCAGCGCCAGGAAGCCCTCGGCGACGTCGGCGTAGTCCTCCAGCACGCCCGCGTTGGCCCCCGCCCTGCCGTCGCGGCTGGTGCGGACCAGGTGGGCGTGCTCGTCCAGGTGCAGCCGTACCAGGAGATCGGCGGCGCCGACCGCGGCCTCGACCAGGTCGGGGCGGTCGAAGTAGGCGCCGGTCTCGGCGAGGGCGGCGACGGCGAGACCGTTCCACGCCGCGACCACCTTGTCGTCGCGGCCGGGGGCGGGCCGCTCGCCGCGCACCCGCAGCAGGCGCTCCCGCACGGACCCGATGCGCTCGGCGTCGAACACGCCTTCCTGCTGCGGAAGCTGGAGCACCGACTGCCCGTGCTCGAAGGTTCCCTCCTGGGTCACGCCGAAGTACCGGGCGGCGAACTCGGCGTCCTCCTGGCCGAGCGCGTCGGTCAGCTGCCGCGGTGTCCAGACGTAGTAGGCGCCCTCGACGTGCCGGCCGGTCCCGCCCTCCCGTCGCCCGCCACCGCCCTTCTGAGGACGCGCTTCGCGCGGCACCTCCTCTTCGCTGTCGGCGTCCAGCGCGGAGGCGAACCCGCCCTCCGTGGTGCGCAGTTCGCGGACCATGAAGTCGGCGGTCTCCAGGGCGACCCGGCGCGCGAGTTCCGAGCCGGTGGCCCGCCACAGGTGGGCGTACACCCGGCACAGAAGAGCATTGTCGTAGAGCATCTTCTCGAAGTGGGGCACGACCCAGTCACGGTCGACGGAGTAGCGGGCGAACCCGCCGCCGAGCTGGTCGTAGATCCCGCCGCGCGCCATGCGCTCACAGGTGTCCCGCGCCATCTGCAGCGCGCCCTCCGCGCCCGTGCGGGCGTGATGACGCAGCAGGAACTCGAGCACCATGGACGGCGGGAACTTGGGCGCCCCGCCGAACCCGCCGCGCTGCGCGTCGTACTCCCGGGTGAGGCCGAGCAGGGCCTGGGCGAGCTCCTGCTCGCCGGGCAGCTGGGCGGTCTGGTAGCCGATCTCCCGCTGCGAGAGGTCCCGCACGATCTTCCCGGCGACCTCGGTCACCTCGTCGCGCCGGTCGCTCCAGGCGTGCCGGACACCCTCCAGGACCTGCCTGAAGGACGGCATGCCGTGCCGGGGGGCGGGCGGGAAGTAGGTGCCGAAGTAGAAGGGCTCGGCCTCCGGGGTGAGGAACACCGTCATGGGCCAGCCGCCCTGCCCGGTGGCCGCCTGAACGGCCTCCATGTAGACGGCGTCGACGTCGGGGCGTTCCTCGCGGTCGACCTTGATGCTGACGAAGTTGTCGTTCATGTAGGCCGCGGTGGTCTCGTCCTCGAAGGACTCGTGAGCCATGACGTGGCACCAGTGGCAGCTGCTGTAGCCGACGCTGAGGAGGACGGGTTTCCCGGTTCTGCGGGCCTCCTCGAACGCCTCCTCCGACCAGGGCCACCAGTCGACCGGGTTCTCGGCGTGCTGCAGCAGGTACGGGGACGTCTCATGGGCCAGTCGGTTCACCGTTCCACTCTCCCACGCCGTCCGGCACGGCGTAGAAACGGAAGCTCACCGGGCGCGCCCCCTCGGGGGCTTCCTCACGGGTGTGGCCGTAGCGGGACAGGAGTTCCTGGTAGTCGCGCGTGAAGGCGAGCACCTCCTCCCTGGTCATCCAGGACCCGCTCCGCTGGACCTGGGCCCAGCCCTCCGGGCCCCGGTACTCCCGGTGGGCGCGGCGGTACAGCTCGGTGTCGACCTCGATCTTCAACATGGCCAGGTGTTCGGCCGCAGCCAGCTCCTCCGGGGCCATCGCGGCCGGGTCGGGGGTGGTGTGGCTGAAGGGGAGCGCCCGCCACCAGCGTTCGCGGCCGCCGGACTTCTCCGGGATCTCCTCGATGAGCCGCTGCTCGGCGAGTTTGCGCAGGTGATAGCTGGTGGTGCCGGAGCTCTCGCCGAGTTCGCGGGCGAGCACGGTGGAGTTGGCCTCGCCGTGCCGGCCGAGGTACTCGAGGATCCGGCGGCGCAGGGGGTTGCCGAGGGACTTGTAGAGAGCGGTGCGCTCAAGGCTGGTCATCTCGGTCATGCCGTCACGGTATCCCTGAGACGTCCCTGATTTCTGCAGAATTTTCTCTGCAGAATTTTCTCTGCGGTCTATCCTGGGCACACGTAGTGGCAGAAGGGGAGGCCCTGTGATGACGATGACCGTGACGAGGAAGTGGGCGCTGGTACTGCTGGGGGCGGCGGCCGTGCTGCTCGTGCCCTGGATGGTGGTGCTGGCCCTGACGCTCCCGGCCAGCACCCGCGTGCACAACTGGTCGTTGGCCTGGATCGGCCTCGACGTGCTGATGGCGGCGGGCTGTGCCACCACGGCCTTACTGGGACTGCGCGGCGATCCCCGGGCCCGGCTGACCGCTTCGGCGACCGCGTCCGTCGCCGTGCTGGACGCCTGGTTCGACATAACCACCTCGCGGGTCGGCGGTCCCCTCGCCGAAGCGCTGGCGTGCGCGGTGGCGGAAGGGGGGCTGGCGGTGGCGTGCGTGTTCCTGGCGCTGTCGAAGGGGCGGGGCAGGGCGCAACCCGGATGACACGGATGCGTTGATCGCCGCACTCTCGCGCTCCGGGCTTCCCCGAAGGACACTCATAGGCCAAGGAGTTGACGCCGGAGGGGGACGGGACATGCGGGACGGCCATCGGGCGGAGGCCGAGCGGCTGGTGGTGCGGGCCGTGGAGGAGGAGGTGCGGCGCTCGGGCGGGCGCGTCGACGGGCAGGTGCTGCTGTCCCGGGCGCGCGGCGCACTGGACGCGATGGCCCGGACGGCCGCCGAGGAGTACGAGGCGTACACCCGCGCCCTCGACGAGGCGGAGGCGGGGCGGCTCACCTTCGGTCAGCGGTACGCGCGCGAGGGGGCCGGGACTCCCCTGCTGGTGGCGGCGGTCGCAGCGGTCGCGGCCACCGTCGCCGACCTCTCTCTCGGCACCGGTACGGCGACCGCGTTCGGCGCGGGGGCCGCCGTCGGGGTCGTGGCCGCGGCGGCCACCGTGGTGAAGGTGGCCGGTTCCCATCTGCCCGCCGCCCACCACCGGGCGGGCGCGGCGGGCCAGCCGGGCGGTGCGGAGCAGCTGCGGCTGGAGTGGCTGACGGCGCTGGAGGTGCGGGGCATCCGTCCCTTCCTCGACCAGCAGCGGGTGCTCGCCGCCTCCACGGGCCCGAAGAAGAACGGGCCTCAGCTGCGGGGCTCGGACAAGAGCGCGGCGGCCCGCAGGCGCACGGTGCTGGAGCAGTCCTTCGGGCAGCTTCCGGACGCCGACGGCCCGTTCGCGGGACGCCGGCAGGAGGTGGCCCGGATCCGGCAGTGGGTGCAGGCGGCCCGGGCGACCACCGAGACCCGGCCGACGGTGGTCGTTCTGCACGGAGTGCCCGGTTCCGGACGGACGACTCTCGCGGTCCGCGCCACGCACGACCTGAAGGACCACTTCCGCGGGGCGGTCGTCGTCGATCTGCGTGGAGACAGCCAGGAGCCGCCGCTGCCCACTCGGGACGCACTGCTGCACCTGCTGAACCGGCTCGGCGCGCCCCGCGAACAGTTGCTGTTCCGCGAGCGGTCCTCGCCCGACCAGCAGGTCAAGCGGCTGAGCGAGTTGTACCACCAGCATCTGACCGGCCTGCCGGTGACGATCGTGCTGGACGACGCCTCGGACGCCGAGCAGGTCCGCGCCCTCGTCCCGGACCGCTCCGACAGTCTGGTCCTGGTCACCGCCCGCGAGCCTCTCGACCTGCCGCCGGACCTGTCGGCCTGGGTGCATCAGCTCCCGGTGGAGCCCCTGGACGCGGCCGGTGCGGAAGAGCTGCTGGGCGCGGTGGCGCAGGATGCCTCGGGGCCGTACGACGCCCAGGCCGGCGACCGGATCCGGGAGCTGTGCGGCGGCCTGCCGCTGGCGCTGCGCATCGCGGGCTCCTGCCTGGGCGGACGTTCACCACGTGGGCTGGCCACGGACCTGGCCGCGTACGGCCCGGTGGAGCCGGTGGAGCGGGTGCTCTGGCTGCGCTACACCGACCAGTCGGAGCCGGCCCGGCGGCTGTTGAGGCGGCTGGCACTGGCCGGCCGGGCCTCTCTGGGTGCCGCCGCGGCGGCCGCCCTGCTCGCGGCGGACGAACCGGAAGCCACCCGGCATCTCGTCGCGCTCGCGCGCGCCGGGCTGATCGACCACGTCCGCGGCAACCGCTACCGGCTGCACGACCTCGTGCGCGCCTTCGCCCAGGCCCGTCTGCTGGACGAGGAGGACCCGGCCGAGCGCACGGCGGCGCAGCAACGCCTGATCGTGAACTACGCGGAACTGGCCGACTCGGTGCTCCGCCTGGTCGACGGCAACATGTCGACCCGCTCGGACCGTTTCGGTCCGCACGGTTTCACCTCCCTCGACGAGGCGCTGCGCTGGCTGGACGACGAGTCGAGCTTCATCACGGCGGCGCTGCGCCATGCGGAGGGCGTGGACCAGTCGGCGGTGCTGAATCTGCTCGGCGCGCTGTGCGACTACTGCCTGCTGCGCGGCGACCTCTACCGCCTCGGCGAGATCAGTGAGCTGGCGCAGGAAGTGGACCAGGGTCTGCTGGTCCGTTCGGTGCAGTGGCGCACCGGTATCGCGGCCCGGCAGCTGGGCGAGCTGGACAAGGCGCGCACCACCCTGACCTCCGTGGTCGACCTCTATCTGGAGGCCCAGCACGACGCGGGTGCCGCCCGTGCCCTGTGCTCGCTGGGCATCACCCTGCACCATCAGGGCAACCTCACGGAGGCGGCGGCCAAGCTGCAGGAGGCGCTGGACCTCCAGGCGGCGCCCGAGCTGGCCACGGACCGTGCGTGGACGATGCACGCGCTGGCCGCGGTCCAGCGCGACCGGGCCCGGCTGGGCGAGGCCCTGGATCTGCTGACGCGTTCCCTGGTCCTGCACCGTGAGGGCGGCTCGGTGCACGGCGAGGCCTGGGCCCACTTCCAGCTCGGCCAGCTGGCGCTGCGCATGGGCGACGTACCGCGGGCGGAGACCGAGCTCCAGGCCGCCCTCGACCGCTACGGCCGCACCCGCGACGCCCGTGGTGAGGCCTGGGCCCTGACCCAGCTGGCCCGGGCCCGTCTGGTCGACGGCGACGCGTCGCCCGCGGTGGAGGGCCTGCGCCGGGCGGCCGTCCGGCACCGGGAGAACGAGGACGTGCGCGGGGAGGCCTGGACGGTGTACTACCTCGGCCAGGCCCTGGAGGAGGCGGGCAACCTGGACCAGGCGGTCCGCGAGCTGGAGCGCTCCCGCACGATGTTCTCGCGGATGCGTGACGTCTACGGACTGGCCTGCGCCCGCCACCATTCGGCACGCGTCACCCGTGACCAGCGCGCCGCCCAGACCGGCTCGCTGCTGAACTCCGGCTTCGCCCGGCAGCTGCTGGTCGACGCCCGCGCCGACTTCCAGCGCATCGGCGTCGCTCACGGCGAGGCGTGGACCTGCCTGGAGCTGGCGGTCGTCGACGCGGGCAACGCCCGCACCCAGCAGGCCCTCGCCCTGTGCGACGAGGCGCTCGGCCTGTTCACCGGTTACGGCGATCAGCGCGGTGCCGACTGGGCCCGCTTCCTGCGCTGCACCCTGCTGCCGTACGCGGCCCCCGGCGGGGTGGAGGTCGGCACGGCGGTAGCCCAGGAGGAACTGTCCCAGCTCGCCCGGGCCGGCCACCCGGCCAGGGACGAGAAGCTGGGCGAGTACGCCGGCGCGTACCAGCTGCTCCTGGAACGAGGCGTCAGCCTGGAGGCGGGCTGGCAGGCGTGGCGGCTGGGGATGGTGCCCGACCGGCATGCCCGGGAGGTGATGGGCGTCCCGGTGCCGGCCAGGCGGTGAACCGCGGTCAGCCCTGGTGCCGCTCGGCGTCGGCCGGGGCGGCCCCGGTCTCGGCCTTGGTCTCGGCCTTGGTGTCCGGGGCTTCCTTGAAGTCGACCTTCTGCATGTGCTTGTTCATGGACTTCATCAGACCCCACACGGCCACGGCCATCACCGCGAACACGATGAAGCCGAGGACGCCGGGGGTGACCTTGTTCTCGTCGACCTCCTTGGCGAGGGGGACGAGGTGCGTCAGTGCCAGGCTTGCGCTCATATCAGGCATTGTCGCGGATGCCCGCAAAGAGGTCGTCCTCGGGGAGGGAGGTATCGACGAGGGACTTCGCCAGTTCGTACTCCTCCGTCGGCCAGACCTCCTTCTGGACGTCCATCGGCACGCGGAACCAGCCGCCGTCGGGGTCGATCTGGGTGGCGTGCGCGATCAGCGCCTTGTCGCGGATCTCGAAGAAGTCGGCGCACGGGATGTGGGTGGTGAGCACGCGCTCCTTGCGCTCGATCTCCTTCCAGCGCTTGAGCCACTCGCCGTACGGCGACTCCAGGCCCCGGTCGAGCATCGCCTTGTGCAGGGCCTCGGTGCGCGGGCGGTTGAAGCCCTGGTTGTAGTACAGCTTCAGCGGCTGGTAGGCCGGGCCGAACTCGGCCTCCGGGTACTTCTCGGTGTCCGCCGCGCCCTCGAACGCCACCATCGAGATCTTGTGGGTCATGATGTGGTCGGGGTGCGGGTAGCCGCCGTTCTCGTCGTAGGTGGTGATCACCTGGGGACGGAAGGCGCGGATCTGCTTGACCAGCTCACCGGCCGCCTTGTCGACGTCCTCGAGGGCGAAGCAGCCCTCGGGCAGCGGGGGCAGCGGGTCGCCCTCGGGCAGTCCGGAGTCGACGAATCCGAGCCACTCCTGCCTGACGCCCAGGATCTCGCGGGCCTCGTCCATCTCCTTCTTGCGGACCTCGTGGATGTGCTCCTCGATGTACTTGTCGCCCTGGAGCTTCGGGTTGAGGATGGAGCCCCGCTCCCCGCCGGTGCAGGTCACCACCAGCACGTCCACCCCCTCCGACACGTACTTCGCCATGGTGGCCGCGCCCTTGCTCGACTCGTCGTCGGGGTGCGCGTGGACGGCCATCAGTCGCAGCTGGTCAGTCAAGACTCAATCCTCGTAAGTCGGCGCCCCCGTGTCTTCGGGGGCAGTTCAACAGGTGTCGTCCCGCAGGGGCGTCGTTGAGGGGCGGTGGTCGGGCGGCGGGCGGGAGGCTTCTATAGTGACCGAAATGGCGGGCGAATAATTCCGCGGAGGGACGATCATGAGCACGGCGAGCACGCAGCTGCCCGAGGGGCGATACGGTCGTTCCTCGGACGAGCGCGCCGACCACAAGCTCAGGGTCGCCGCGGTGGTCCTCGGCACGGCTCTGCTGGTGCTGGTCGGCTACCTCGCCTACCACTACGTCTTCCAGAACAAGATCAGCGCTCAGGTGGTCGCCTTCCAGGCCTCGGACGACGCGGTGAAGGTGCATCTGGAGGTGCACAAGGACTCCGGTGCCTCCGGTTACTGCACCCTGCGTTCCCAGGGCGCCGACGGCGGCGAGGTGGGCCGGGCGGACTTCCGCTTCACCGGTTCCACCACCCGGATCGACAAGGTCGTCACGCTGCGCACGACGGCCAAGGGCGAGACGGCCGAGCTGCTCGGGTGCCACGCCGACTGACGTCGTCCCGAATACGTAGGCGTCCACCTGCGCTGATGTGATTCTCGGGGCTTATGTCCTCCCCCTTCGGCGCTCGAATTGTTAGGCTCGTGGTTTCGCCCATCCATGGAGGAACATTCTTCTGGGTAGGGCGATGCTTTGTATTCCCAGTACCGACGAGGAGCACCCTGTGACCCAGACCAGCGAGAACGTCACCTGGCTGACCCAGGAGGCGTACAACAAGCTCAAGGATGAGCTTGAGTACCTTACTGGTCCTGCGCGCACGGAGATCGCGGCCAAGATCGCTGCCGCGCGCGAGGAGGGCGACCTGCGCGAGAACGGCGGGTACCACGCGGCCAAGGAGGAGCAGGGCAAGCAGGAGCTCCGTGTGCGCCAGCTGACCCAGCTTCTCGAGAACGCCAAGGTCGGTGAGGCTCCCGCCTCGGCCGACGGTGCCGTCGCGCCGGGCATGGTCGTCACGATCGCCTTCGACGGTGACGAGGACGACACCATGACGTTCCTGCTCGCCTCGCGCGAGTATGCGAGCGCCGACATCGAGACCTACTCGCCGCAGTCCCCTCTGGGCGCCGGCGTGATCGGTCACAAGGTGGGCGAGGACGCGGACTACGAGCTGCCCAACGGCAAGAAGGCCTCGGTCCGGATCATGAAGGCCGAGCCGTACTCGGGCTGAGCGGCCCGCGCCCGGCCCGGCCTGGTCGGCAGTCTTCCGACCGCCCCCGGCGTCCCTGTGACGCCGGGGGCGTTGTCATGCCGTCGCCGAGCGGTACTTGCGCACCGCCAGGGTCCGGAATATGACGACGATCAGGACCGAGTAGATCAGCGAGGCCCATACGGGATGCTGCATGGGCCAGGCGTCCGACGCGGACTGGCCGGGATTGGCGAACAGGACGCGGGCGGCCTGCACCGTGGCGCTGAACGGGTTCCACTCCGCGATGTGGCGCAGCCACGGGGTCATGTGGCTGGTGTCGACGAACGCGTTGGAGATGAAGGTGACGGGGAAGAGCCAGATCAGCCCGCCGGAGGTGGCCGCCTCGGGCGTGCGCACGGACAGGCCGATCAGGGCGCCGATCCAGGTGAACGCGTATCCGAGCAGCAGCAGGAGGCCGAAGGCGGCCAGGACCTTGAGGGCGTTGGTGCCCCCCACCGTTCCTACGCGCCAGCCGACCAGCAGGGCGACCACGGCGAGGACGAGCAGGGTCAGCGCCGTCTGGACCAGGTCGGCGAGGGTGCGCCCGGTGAGCACCGCGCCGCGCGCCATGGGCAGGGAGCGGAAGCGGTCGATGAGGCCCTTGTGCATGTCGTCGGCGATGCCGGCACCGGAGCTGGCGGTGGCGAACGTGACGGTCTGCGCGAAGATGCCCGCCATGAGGAAGTTCTTGTAGGTGGTCGGGCTGACGCTGCCGCCGATCTGCATGGAGCCACCGAACACGTAGGTGAACAGCACCACGAACATGATCGGCTGGATGAGCCCGAAAATGACCATTTCGGGAATCCTGGACATACGGATGAGGTTCCGCTGGGCGACGATCAGTGAGTCCCGGATGGACTGACTGACGGGGTTGCGGGGTGCCGCGACCGGCACGGCGTCGGTGACGGCGCTCATTTCACGCTCTCCTTGGTCTTCGCGTCGGTCGTCGGGGTGCCGCCCTCCTCGTCCTTCACCTCGGCCACGTGACCTGTCAGGGACAGGAAGACGTCGTCGAGGGTGGGGCGGCGCAGCCCGATGTCGTCGATCTCGATACCGCGGGTGTCCAGCTCGCGGATGACCTCGGCGAGCAGCTTGGCCCCGCCGGTGACGGGCACGGTGAGTTTCCGTGTGTGCTCCTCGACCGTGGTGCTCCCCTTGCCGAAGCCGCCCAGCACCTCCGCGGCGGTCGCCATGTGTTCCCGCTCGTGCACCACGACCTCCACCCGCTCGCCGCCGGTGCGGGCCTTGAGCTGGTCGGAGGTGCCCTTGGCGATCACCCGGCCCTGGTCTACGACCGCGATGTCATGGGCGAGGTGGTCGGCCTCCTCCAGGTACTGGGTGGTGAGCAGCAGGGTCGTCCCTCCGGAGACCAGCTGCTTGATGACCTCCCAGAGCTGCTGCCGGTTGCGCGGGTCGAGGCCGGTCGTCGGCTCGTCCATGAACATCACCGGCGGCGAGACCACGAGGGCGGCCGCGAGGTCGAGCCGGCGGCGCATGCCCCCGGAGTAGGTCTTGGTCGGCCGGTCGGCGGCGTCCGCGAGATGGAACTGCTCCAGCAGCTCCGCCGCACGGGCCTTCGCCTCCTTGGCCCTCATCTGATAGAGACGGCCGACCATCTGCAGGTTCTCGCGGCCGGTCAGGTATTCGTCGACGGCCGCGAACTGGCCGGAGAGGCCTATGGAGCGGCGTACGGCATCGGGATGCCTGAGCACGTCGATGCCCGCGACGACCGCCCGGCCGCTGTCGGGGCGCAGCAGGGTCGTCAGACAGCGGACGGTCGTCGTCTTGCCCGCGCCGTTCGGCCCGAGCAGTCCGAGGACCGTGCCCTCGGGGACGTCGAGGTCGACGCCGTCCAATGCCTTTACGTCACCGAAGGTCTTCACCAGGCCTTCGGCATAGATGGCGCCTGGCATGTGAGTCTCCACGTCGTCGGGGGTGCTTCGCAAAGGTTAGGTATGTACGCCGGTTTCCGCCTGCCATTTCCGCATTGCCGCGAGAGGGCAGGGGGAGGTGACCGCGAGAACACACCGTATCGCGATGTATCGCGTCGTTCAATGGATTTACTCGAACGAGTGATCCCCGAGTTCGCCGCGCCGGCCCGGAGGCGGCGACCGCCTCAGCTGATGACCGTGTAACCCGCCTCGCGCAGCGCCTGCCGGACCTCGACGCAGTGCGCCGGCCCTTTCGTCTCGAGGTGCAGCTCCACCTCCGCCTCCGCGAGCCCGAGACGCGGGTCGGTCCGGACGTGGCTCACGTCGAGGACGTTGGCGTCGACCACCGACAACGCGCCCAGGAGCGTGGCGAGGGCACCGGGACGGTCGGTCAGGCGCAGCCGAACGGCCAGGTAGCGCCCCTGGGCGGCCATGCCGTGCCTCAGGACGCCCTGGAGCAGCACCGGGTCGACGTTGCCGCCGGAGAGCACCGCGACGACCGGCCCCGGGAAGGCGCCGGGGTCGCTCAGCAGCGCGGCGACCGGGCTGGCCCCCGCCGGCTCGACGACCAGCTTGGCCCGCTCCAGGCACAGCAGCAGCGCCGCGGACAGCTCGTCCTCGCTGACCGTGCGGACCTCGTCGACGAGGTCGCCGACGATGCCGAACGGCACGTCGCCGGGCCGCCCGACCTTGATGCCGTCGGCCATCGTCGACGCGTTCCCGATCGCCACGGGACGCCCGGCCGCGAGTGAGGGCGGGTACGCGGCCGCCCCCTCGGCCTGCACGCCGACGATCCGTACGTCCGGCCTGACCCCCTTCACCGCCACCGCGATGCCGGCCGCGAGCCCGCCGCCGCCGATGCCCACGACGATCGTGCGCACCTCCGGGCACTGCTCCAGGATCTCCAGGCCCACCGTGCCCTGCCCCGCGATGATGTCCGGGTGGTCGAACGGGTGGATGAACACCGCGCCGGTCTCGGCCGCGTACTCCTGGGCCGCGGCCAGGGTCTCGTCGACCACCTGGCCGTGCAGACGGACCTCGGCCCCGTAGTCACGGGTCGCGCTGATCTTGGGCAGGGGTGCGCCGTTCGGCATGAACACGGTGGCGTGCACCCCGAGCAGCGCCGAGGCCAGGGCCACACCCTGCGCGTGGTTGCCGGCACTCGCGGCGACCACGCCCGCGGCCCGCTCCTCGGGCAGCAGCCCGGCGATCCGGACGTACGCGCCGCGCAGCTTGAACGAGCCCGTCCGCTGGAGGTTCTCGCACTTCAGGTGCACCGGCGCCGTGACCAGCTGGGACAGATGCCGGCTGCCCTCCATCGCGGTCACCCGCGCCACCCCCGACAGCATCTTCTGGGCGCCGCGCACGTCGTCGAGGGTCACGGGCAGGGAGGAGTCAGCCGTGCTGTAGCTCATGACTCCAGTCTCGCAGTTCACAGTCGTGTCCGACTGGTGTGACCAAGCTCCGAGACCGGTTTGCGCAGCGCCGGTACGGGCCGCCCCCGGGCCGCGTACCCTGTCCCCCAACCCAGCACCCCCTTTCATGAAGTGAGCCCCCGGCCATGCCCACAACACCTGAAATGTCGATGGACATGACGACCGTCGGTGACACCGGTCTTCTCGACACGCTGCAGCACGAGGTCGCGGTGTTCGCCCGCCGTGCCGAACAGACCCGGCTCGGCGGCGTCGGGCAGGTGCGCAACTCCATGGACCGCGCCGCGTACCTGCTGCTCAACCGCCTCGACAAGGAAGGCCCGATGGGCGTCAAGGCGCTCGCCGCCAGCATGGGCATCGACTCCTCGACGGTCACCCGGCAGGTTGCTCCACTCGTGGACACCGGACTCGTCAAGCGCACCTCGCACCCCGAGGACGGGCGCGCGGTGGTGCTCCAGCTGTCCCCGCGCGGGCTGTCCCGGCTGGAGGAAGTGCGCTCGTCCAGGCGTCAGTTGATGGCCGAGCTGACACACGACTGGGCGCCGGAGGAGCGTGCGACGTTCTGCACGCTCCTCACGCGCTTCAACAGTGCGCTCTCCGCACGCATGGCGGTCCAGGGCATGCCGGCGCCGGAGACGCCGACCGCCTCCTGAGACCGCCCCCGCCCGGCCGGGCGGCAGGCCCGCACACGCGCGTGCCGCACGGCTCTTGACCGCGGGCCGCCTCTGGCCTCATATGAGACCGGGTCCTCGTCGCACACGGCGTTCGCGTTCGTCGTGGGCCGACGGGGTCCCCTTCAGGCGGGGGAGGCGCGGTGCGAGAACGGAAGGCGTCCGGCCCCGCCCGGCGCACCCGGGAGTTCGAGGCGTTCGTCACGGGTGCGGGCGGGCGGCTGCTGCACGCCGCCACGCTGCTCACCGGGGAGGCGCCGGACGACAACCCGCGCGCCCGGCGCCTGCTGACGCTGGCGCTCGCACACACGTACGCCTGCTGGGACCGGCTGCGCGGAGAGGACCCCTACGACTGCGCCCGCCAGTACCTGGCCACGCGCTTCGCCCACAACGCCTGGCACGAGTACGGCGGCTTCGCCCGCCCCCGCCCGCACCCCCGCAGCGCCCTGGCCGCCCTCACACCGCGGGAACGGCTGATCCTCGTCCTGCGGCTGTACGAGGGCGTCGCCGAGGAACAGGTGGCGGCACTGCTCGGGCTGCCCGCGGAGCGGGTGCACGCCATCTGCGACCGGGCGACGGCCACCGTCCTGCACCCGCTCCCCAGGCCGTCACCGGCGGTGGCGGGGGCGAAGGCGGCCCCGTCATGACCGGCGTACGCCGACGGCACGACGGGAGGCCGTCGTGAACCGGTCGGAGCGCGAGGCGACCGTGCGGCGGATGATGGAACGGACGCCGCCGCAAGTGCCCGCGGAGCTGTGCACGGACGCCGTACGGCGCGGCGGCCGTCTGCTGCGCCGCAGGACCGTGGCCCGCCGCCTGCTGTGGCTGCTGCTGTGCGCCGTGTGCGTGGCCTTCACCGTCTGGGCGCTGACGGCCCGCCCCTGGGCGGAGCCGCCGTCCCGGACGACTCCACCGCTGACGGGCTGGTGACCCGCGGTCGGACCTCTTGGAATCCCGCGGTCGGACTTCTTGGAGAAAGGCCCTAGCCCAGCGCCTGCCTGAGGTCCTCCAGGAGGTCCTCGACGTTCTCGATGCCGACGGAGAGGCGTACCAGGTCGGCGGGGACCTCCAGGGCCGAGCCCGCCACGGACGCGTGGGTCATGCGACCGGGGTGCTCGATCAGCGACTCGACGCCGCCCAGCGACTCACCGAGGGTGAACACCTTCGCCCGGTTGCACACCTCGACGGCCGCCTCCTCGCCGCCCGCGACCCGGAAGGAGACCATGCCGCCGAACGCCCTCATCTGCTTGGCGGCGACCTCGTGACCGGGGTGTTCGGGCAGGCCCGGGTACAGGACGCTCGTCACGCGCGCGTGCCGGGTGAGCATGTCGGCGATCTTCGTGGCGTTCTCGCTGTGCCGGTCCATACGCACCGACAGCGTCTTCGTACCGCGCAGCACCAGCCAGGAGTCGAAGGGCCCGGCGACCGCGCCCATCGCGTTCTGGTGGTACGCCAGTTCCTCGCCCAGCTCCTGGTCCGCCACGATCAGCGCGCCGCCGACCACGTCCGAGTGGCCGCCCATGTACTTGGTGAGGGAGTGCACGACGACATCGGCGCCGAGCGACAGCGGCTGCTGCAGGTACGGCGTGGCGAAGGTGTTGTCCACCACCAGCTTCGCGCCGGCGTCGTGGGCGACCTGGGCGACCGCGGCGATGTCGGTGACACCGAGCAGCGGGTTGGAGGGGGTCTCGACCCAGACGGCCTTGGTCCTGGGGGTGATGGCCGCCCGTACCGCGGACGGGTCGCTGGTGTCGGCGACGGACCACTCGACCCCCCACCGGGCCACCACCTTGGCGAACAGGCGGAACGTACCGCCGTACGCGTCGTTGGGAATGACGACGTGGTCGCCGGGGCTGAGCAGCGTACGCAGCAGGGTGTCCTCGGCAGCCAGCCCGGACGCGAACGCCAGGCCCCGGCGACCGCCCTCCAGGGCGGCCAGGTTCTCCTCCAGGGCGGTCCTGGTCGGGTTGGCGCTGCGGCTGTACTCGTAGCCGCCGCGCAGGCCGCCGACGCCGTCCTGCTTGTAGGTGGAGACCTGGTAGATCGGCGGGACGACGGCGCCGGTGAGGGGATCGGCGGTGTTGCCCGCATGGATCGCGAGGGTCTCGAAGTGCTGACTGATGTGCCTGTCGCTCATGGGGACCGAGCGTAATGCGCCCGCGGGGCTGATGACGGACGCCCGGGGCCCGGGCGTCGGAGCGGGCGGGTTTTCCACAGGCGCCCTCAACCGGTTGGCCATTTGTCGGCGGCGTCTGGTTCGCTTGACGCATGGCGATTCTCTGGGTCCTGATGGCGCTGCTCATGATGAGCTTCGTGCTGCTGCCGACGCTGCGGCGCCGGCGCGGGATGATCGAGCAGGTGACCCCGGACCACCCGGACGCCGCCGACCCGGCGGACTACGGCTTCGTGCGCCAGGAGGACCTGGACGTCCGGATGCCCGGCGCCGACCAGGACCTGCTGGACGTGCTGGACCTGGTGCAGCGCACCCAGGACTACCGCGCGGCGGCCCAGCTGCTGGCCGGCACCGAGACCGAGGGCGAGCTGCGCTGGCAGCGCGTACAGGCCTTCGCGGGCGCGGCGGCGCTGGAGCTGCGGCAGCGGCCCGGCGGGGTGCACGAGACGCCGGGCGGACAGTGGCTGCGGGTGTGGCGGGCCGAACAGCCCAAGGACGCGGGTGGCGCGGCCGTGCACGCGGAGTTCCTGGTGCAGCAGGCCTGGCGTACGTCGACGCCGGGCACGGACGACTTCCGGATCATCATGGAGGAGGCCAGTGAGGCCTGCGCCCAGGCGGCCCTGCTGGCACCCGGAGACCCGGTCCCGCACATCGTCGAGCTGTCGGTGGCACGCGGACTCGGCTGGTCCCAGCCGGAGTTCGAGAAGCTCTGGCTGAGGATCCTGGACCGCGCCCCCGCCCACATGGGCGCCCATCTGGCGGCCCTGCACTACTGGTGCGAGAAGTGGCACGGCTCCCGGGAGCTGGCGTACTCCTTCGCGGAGGCCGCCGCGGCCCGCGCCCCGCAGGGGTCCCTGCTGGCCGCGATGCCCCTGTTCGCGGTGTTCGAACACCTCCCCGAGGTGAACCTCGTGAGCAGCTTCTACCAGAGCGAGGTCGTCACCAGGGCGATCCACGGCGCGCTCCACGCGGTCCACGCGGCCCGCCCCGACGACCCGGTCCAGGCACACGTCCGCCACCTGCTGTTCTTCTTCCTGGTGCGCGCCGAGCGCTGGGCGGAGGCCATGGACCAGCTGATACACGTCGACGGCCATGTCGGCGCCCTCCCCTGGATCCTGTCCGCGGACCCTGCCGCCGAGTTCGCCCTGCACCGCGCCCTGGCGGTAGCGGGCTACGAGGCCAACGGCGGCAGCCCGGCGACGCTGCTCAGCTGACTCGCGGGCATCGGCCCGACCGGAATGCGAGGGGGCCTCCGCACGTTGTAAGGGGTGTCATCGCGAGCCGGTGGCTCCAGCCCCAGACCGACAGGGAGACCCCATGCTCTTCGGCCGTACGCCCCAGCTGCCCACGCCCGAGCAGGCGCTCAAGGGCCGGCCCGCGCCCGCGTTCGAGGTCCCCGGCCGCCACACCGTCCTGGGCAACCCGCTCGAGGGCCCCTACCCCGACGGCCTGGAGGTCGCCGACTTTGGTCTCGGCTGCTTCTGGGGCGCCGAGCGCAAGTTCTGGCAGCTTCCGGCGGGGGTGTGGACGACCCTGGTCGGCTACCAGGGCGGTTACACCGAGAACCCCACGTACGAGGAGGTCTGCTCGGGGCTGACCGGCCACACGGAGGCCGTCCGCGTGGTCTACGACCCGAAGCTGATCTCGTACGACCGCCTCCTGAAGACCTTCTGGGAGTCCCACAACCCCACCCAGGGCTTCCGCCAGGGCAACGACGTGGGCACCCAGTACCGCTCCGCCATCTACACCCACACCCCCGAGCAGGCCGCCGCCGCGGAGGCCTCCCGGGCCGCCTACCAGAAGGTCCTGACCTCCTCCGGCCACGGCACGATCACCACGGAGATCCTCCCGGCCGAGGGCCGCCCCTTCTACGCCGCCGAGGCCTACCACCAGCAGTACCTCGACAAGAACCCCGCGGGGTACTGCGGACTGGGCGGGACGGGGGTCTCCTGCCCGATCGGCGTGGGGCCGGCGGCGGAGGTCACGGAAAGGTAGACCGCCTCCAGCAGGGACGCAGCCAGGCCGGGTGACACGGCTCAGGCATGGCAAGCCGCTTCTCGCATCGGGCGGATTCGGACGAGGCCCACGCGGCCGTCGGTCCTCCGGCCCGGCGCCCGTAGCGCGGCCGAAGCCCGGACAACCCGCCGGGCCCCGCACCGAGGCGCGGCTCGGTTGGGCCTTTCAGCCCAATGTCCGGGGCGGCCGGGATGCCTCGAGCCCCGCGAGGCGCTTCGCTGGTCATCACAGCGGTACGGCGAAGATGGGCAGACAGATCATGACAACCACGGGATTCCTGCTGTCGCGCGGGCGTTCGCTTGCCGCGCCTGTCGATCTGAACGGGCCCGGACACTATGTGCACTGGGGCTTCGTCCAGTTGTCGGTCGCGAACCTCGTGGTCATCGGCTTGATGGTGGCCGTCTTCGTGGCCGCCCTGCTGCTGCCCTTCCCCGGGGGCCGCAGATGAGCGGCCCGGGTGGGAGCGGGCCGGTCGCCGGACCGTACACCGACGTGCCTCCTGGGGGAGGCTGGACCGGGACGGTGCGTCGGAGGGCCGTCGAAGCGCTGCCCCCGGACAAGCTGCTGCCGAACGGCCAGCCGGTGTACATGGCCTCGTGGATCTACGTCTTCGGGGTGCTCACCGTGGCCTCGCTGCTCGTGGTGCTCGCCAGCGGCGGTGTGCTCGCGCTGAAGGGACCCATGTGGTGGCATGTCTCGGCGACCGGGAAGTACGTGAACAGCCTGCACCTGTGGAGCGTCGAGCTGCTCATGTTCTTCATGGTCGTCCACCTGTGGGGCAAGTTCTTCATGGCGGCCTGGCGTGGGCGGCGGGCGCTGACCTGGGTCACCGGGGCGGTGTGCTTCCTGACCGCGATCGGCACCGCCTTCACCGGCTACCTGGTTCAGCAGAACTTCGACTCGCAGTGGATCGCCGGGCAGGCCAAGGACGGGCTCAACGCGGTCGGGATCGGCGCCTTCTTCAACGTGCTGGACTTCGGGCAGATGCTGATGTGGCACATCGTGCTGCTTCCCTTCGTCCTCGGTCTGCTGGCCGCCTGGCACGTCCTGCTGGTGCGGTGGCGCGGAATCGTCCCGCCCATCGACGCGACCGATCCCGCGGGCGCCGGCACCGCCTCGTCGGCACCCTCCCCGGTGGGAAGGCCGTGATGAGTCGCGGCCGACGCGGGTCCGGGGTGCCGGACCCGGCCGCCTTCCCCACCCGTCCGTACGACCTGCTGAAGGAGTTCACGATCGCCCTGGTCGCGGTCGCGCTCCTCACCCTCGCGCTGGCCGCCGTCTTCTCCTCACCCGATGCCAAGCCGGTCACCCTGGCGTCCTGGGCGCGGGCGGACGGTGCGGACTTCACCGCGACCGCCGCGGCCGAACTCGGCGGTACCAGCGGAACGGCCGGGTACGGGCCGCCGTACAACCACACTCCGGACGCCGCCCAGAAGATCGGCCCGATCGGGCTGCAGGACGCCGCCGGGGTCCGCATTCCGGTGGACACCGCCACCGACTTCGTCATCCGTCCGCTGAGCGATGCCCCCGGCCCGCCGGCCGTCAGGACGGCCCTCGCCGCCTGGACCGCCGCGCCGGCCTCCCGGCGGCAGGCTTGGGCCAAGGCCTACTCCGACGCACTGGCCAAGTCTCCCGGCGGCGATCCCGCCAAGGTCGCCGCGGGCGACTACGGACCGGTCCCCGTCCTCACCGCGCGCCTTCTCGATCTGGCCGGATCCGGTGCCCTCGACGGGGATCTGCAGGCGCAGGGCAGGTTCTACCAGACCGACTACACCCTCCCTCTGCTCTTCCTCTCCGACGGCTCCTACCTGGAAACCCTGGCCCGTGCCGAGCATCTGGGCGGCGACCAGTGGGGGATGATGAACGAGATCGGAAACTACCCGGGCCAGCCCTGGCTGGGGCTCTACACGGTGTGGTACCAGATCGAACCCTTCAAGTCGTCCGGCAATGCCGACGCCCTGATCTGGGGCCTGATGGTGCTGCTCAGCCTGGGCCTGGTGCTGGTCCCCTTCCTCCCCGGCGTACGGTCCATCCCGCGCTGGACGCGAGTGCACCGGTTGATCTGGCGCTCGTACTACCGTGATCAGGAGGCTGCGGCGCGGGCCCGGCGGGCGGAGGGCTGAGAGGCCGGGAAATTCGATTGCCGTCGACGGACCGCGTGCGCACTAATACCGCGTATGGCCGACATTCAGGGCTCATACGATGATCTGTTCACCGCGGTGCCGAGTGCGCTGGCCGGGCTGCTGGACGACGGAGACACGGGCGGCTCGGTCGCGGTCTTCGTGGACGGCGAGCCGGTGGTGGACGTCTGGGGCGGCTACGCCGACGCGGACCGCACGATCCCGTGGCAGCGGGACACGATCACCAACGTCTTCTCCGTCACCAAGACGATGACGGCACTGTGCGCGCTGGTCCTGGCCGACCGTGGTCAGCTCGATCCGGCCGCACCGGTCGGCCGGTACTGGCCCGAGTTCGCCACGGCGGGCAAGGAGAACGTGCTGGTGCGGCACCTGCTGGCGCACACCGCCGGCCTGCCCGACTGGGACGGGCCCGTCGAGGAGCTCTACGACTGGCCGTCGGCGACGGCACGTCTGGCCGCCAAGGCTCCGCAGTGGGAACCGGGAAGCGCGGCCGGATACCACTCGCTCACCCAGGGCTTCCTCGTCGGTGAGGTGGTACGCCGGATCAGCGGCCGAAGCCCGGGCGAGTTCTTCGCGGCGGAGGTGGCCGGGCCACTGGCTGCCGACTTCCACATCGGACTGCCCGCCGAGCACGACCACCGGGTGGCGCTCAGCGTCCCGCCGCCGTCCCGGGACGAGGACTACGCGGCGAGCGCGCCCGGTGGCGGCGCGTCCCCCGCGCCCGCCACCGCGGTGCGGGTGCGTGACGGCAACAGCGTGGCCTGGCGCCGGGCGCAGATCCCCGCCGCGAGCGGCTTCGGCAACGCCCGTTCGGTCGCTCTCGTGCAGTCGGTGATGGCCTGCGGAGGGACGGTGCGCGGGGTACGGCTGCTGTCGCGGGCGGGTGCCGAGCGTGCGAGGGAGGAGCAGTTCAGCGGCGAGGACCGCCGCCTGGGCATGTCGGTCCGTTACGGGCTGGGCTACGGGCTGTTCGGCAGCAGCCTCGGCTGGGGCGGTTGGGGCGGCTCCCTCGTCATGATCGATCCGGCCGCCCGTATGACGGTGGCGTACGTGACCGATCAGATGCGCGAACCAGCGCAGGACAACCGGGGACTGGAGCTGGTGATGGCCGCCTACGACGGGCTCAAGGGTCTGCGCGGCTGAGCCGGGACGCCGGATCGGCCGGGCCCGTACCATCCGGGAACCGATGGCCCGGCCGGATCCGCCGACCGCACCGGCCCGCGTTCAGTGCTCATGCTGATCCGAACGCCGGAACCCCGGGGCGCGTCGGCCCCGAGATGCGTGGCGGCGAACGGTGGCCGGGTTAGCGTCGACCGGCATACCGACGTGGGGGGGTGGGGAGGTACCGGGGTGTCCACGGCCGAGTCGGGCACCGGCACGCTGCGGCTGCCGATCGTCCTCGGGCTCTCCCTCGCCTTCACGGTCACGGTCGTCGACCCTCTGGTACTGAGCCTGAACCTGCCGCAGGTGAGCCGGGCCCTTCAGGTGCCACCGCAGGTCGTCGGGTTGCTGGGCGGCGCGGCGACGCTGGTGATGGCCGCCGCCGTCCTCGCCGCGGGCAGTCTCGGCGACTCCCTCGGGCTCAAGCGGCTGCTGATGATCGGACTGGCCGTGGTCACGGTCGTCGACCTGCTCTCCGTGTTCTCGCCCGGCTACGGATTCCTGCTGGCGATGCGCTTCCTGGCCGGGCTGGGGATGACCGCGCTGCTGGGAGTGCCGCTCGCGCTGCTGAAGGTGTCGGTGCCGCCGGAGAGACGGCCGACGGCCATCGGCGTCCTGATGGCCGTCAACATGATCCTGTGCGGGGTGATCCCCGCGTTCACGGGCTGGGCGGTGGCCGTCGTCGGCTGGCGGTTCCTGTTCCTGATCGCCCCCCTGCTGTCCCTGGTCTCGCTCTGGCTGACGGCCAGGTACGTCCCCGAGTCCCCGGTCCGGCAGGGCCGCCGCCTCGACGTGCTGGGCATCGCCCTGCTCGGCGGGGCCCTGCTGACCCTGGTCGTGGGCCTGGCCGCCGCGCAGAACGGCGTTTCCCGGTTCGAGACCTGGGTGCCCCTGTCGGTCAGCGCGCTCGTCGCCGTGCTCTTCGTGCTGCACGCACGCCGCGCTCCCGAACCCGCGCTGGACCTGACGCTGTTCCGCAGCGCACCGTTCGGTGTGGCCCTGGCGGCGACCCTCACGCTGAACTTCCTCATCGCCGGGTTCAGCATCGTCCTGGGGCAGTTCGGCAGCGTCGTGCTGTCGCTGTCCCCCGAGGCCATCGGCCTGCTGTACCTGCCCGGCACCCTGGTGATCGCCGGTGCCGTGATCCTGGCCGGGCGCCTGGTCGGGAAGTACACCCCGCGGCCGGTGATGGTGACCGGGCTGCTGGTGATGGCGGCGAGCGGGCTGCTGATGGCGGGCACCGCCGGTCCCACGATGGCGGTGTGGCTGCTGGTGGTGGCCACCTGGTCGTGCAACCTGGGGTCGCTGGTCACCTCGACCTCGGTGTCCGAGACGGTCCTCTCCCAGGCACCGCCCGGCCGCTCCGGCACGGTGGCCTCCGTGCAGATGGCCTTCGCGATGACCGGCGCCGCGTTGGGTCCCACCGTCTACATCCTGTTCTTCGACTTCTTCTTCCGGCGGCGGTGGCTGGCGGACGCGCGGGCACGCTCTCTGTCGGTCCGGCAGGCCGAACAGGCCGTGGACGCCCTGCGCAGTGGGATGACCCAGAACCCGGGCGGAGCCGGATACGACCCCAACCTGCTCCGGCAGGCCTCGGGGCTGGACCTCGGGCTGGACTTCGCCGACGGGCTCCGGCTGACCATGCTGCTCGTCAGCGTCCTGCCGCTCGTCGTGGCGGTCCTGGCCTTCGTGCTGATGCCCCGCCGCGAGGGATCCGGGGCCTGAGGGCACGCGCGAGCTGATCGCCGGCGACGCACGCCGTCCGGACGCCCCCCTCACGTCCGCCTTCGGGTGGCGCACGGCGTCCGTCGTGGCCGTGCCCGTCACCCTCGCCGACCGGCCCGTTCGAGTCGGGTGCCGGGCGGGCCCGGCCACCGCGGTACGGCTCGTCTCCCGGCGTCGGGCGGGAGAGAATGGGGCTCCCGGGACGGGCGAGGTGGTGGAGATGCCCGCATGGCGTCTGCGTGACTATCACGACGACGATCTCGACCAGGCGATCCAGATCTGGGACCAGAGCCGCCGCCACGCCGACGAGGACCCCGTGTTCCCGGTGTCCGAGGTGATGGCCGCGGCGAAGGCCGGGCAGCCGGCGGTGGTCGCGGCGGTCGGTGCGGAACTGGTCGGCATGGCCGTGGCCGAGGCGCACGGCAAGCGGGGGTGGATCCTGCAGGTCGCGCTCGCCTCCCGCTGGCGCCGGCGCGGGATCGGCAGTGCTCTCCTCGCCGAGCTGGAGCGGCGTCTGCGGACGCTGGGTGTGCGGCACATCAGCGCGCTGCTGCCGACGGGCGCGGCCGGGACGAAGGCGCTGGAGAACTCGGGCTACCGGTTCCGCGAGGAGCTGACCTACTACGAGAAGTTCGAGCCGCCCGGTGCGGCCGAGGCCGGGGTTCTCGCCGCGCTCGGCGGCCGCATGCTGCCCGACGGGCTCTGGGACGCGATGGCCGGTATGGAGCGGGAGAAGCAGGTCGTCGAGCGCCGTGTCGTGCTGCCGTTGACGGAGCCGGCGCTGGCCGACCGCTACGGCGTCGTCCCGCCCAAGGCGGTCATCCTGTTCGGTCCGCCCGGCACCGGGAAGACGAGTTTCGCCAAGGCGGTGGCCTCACGGCTCGCCTGGCCGTTCGTGGAGCTCTTCCCGTCCCGGCTGGCGGCCGACACCAGCGAGGGGCTGGCCGCGGCGCTGCGGGAGGTCTTCGCGGAGCTGGCGGAGCTGGACTCGGTGCTGCTCTTCATCGACGAGGTCGAGGAGATCGCCGGCGTGCGGTCCGGCCAGGCCGTCGATCCCGGGCACGGCGTGACCAACGAGCTGCTCAAGCTCATCCCTGTCTTCCGCGAGCAGGACGCCCGGCTGCTGGTCTGTGCCACCAACTCGGTCCGCTCGCTCGACGCGGCGTTCCTGCGGCCGGGCCGGTTCGACTACGTCATCCCCATCGGGCCGCCGGACCCCACCGCCCGCGGGGCGATCTGGGCCCGCTACCTCAGGGCCGCCGCCGGCTCCGTGGAGCTCGGCCGGCTGGTCGAGGCCAGCGAGCTGTTCACCCCGGCCGACATCGAGTTCGCGGCCCGCAAGGGCGCGCAGGCGGCGTTCGAGCAGGAGGTCGCGCACCGGCGGGGCCGGCCGGCCACCACCGAGGACTACCTGACGGCCATCGCCGACACCCGGCCGACGCTCACCACACGGGCGATCGAGGAGTTCACCGAGGACATCGAGAAGTACAGCCGGCTCTGATCGCCGCGCGGTCCCGGAAGGGCTGTGCGGACGGGGGCGGGCCCCCGTCCGCACGGGGTGGTCAGGGGGCGTCGACGCGGCCGTACTTCGGCACGGTCACCGTGCGGTGCCCCGGCGTTCCGCCGAGGACGACCTTGCGGTACGTGACGTTGTTGGCCTTGCTCTCCTCCTTGAGCCGGTTGTCCGGGTTGGCGACGACCTGGATGTAGTACGTGCCGTTCGGCAGGCTCGAGATGTCGAAGGACTGGCCGGGCCGGTACTGCTCGTAGGTGTCGCCGTTGCCGACGTCCAGGGCCTCGCGGACGGACACCGAGTTCTGCTCACCGCAGGCGGTGGCCAGGTCCGTGTTGGACGGGTGCCAGTCGGCGTTCTTCACCGTGTAGTCGATGGCGTCCGTGTCGGCCAGGCAGAAGGCCTCCTTGCCGCTGCGGACGATCTCCTTCTTGTCCGCGCCGAGCAGCCGGTAGCTGGCGAAGTCACTGAAGTGCCAGTGCTGGTGGCCCTCGCGGGGGTCCCACTCCATCGTGCCGGTGCGGGTGTAGCCGACCTGCTTGCCCTTGGCGTCGTAGAAGTACTGGTAGGCGTCCATCTTGTCCTTGCCCGGGCTGCGGAACCCGTCCACCACCAGGGGCGAGGACCCGCCGTTCCAGACGGTGGCGCCGAAGGCGAGGTAGTCCTTGCCCGTGGCGGCACCCTCCCCGCCTTCCCCGCCGTCGGTGACGGCGATGCCCCATGCGGGAAGGGCACGCAGGTCCGGCTTGGGCGCGTCGGCGGGGACGGCGCCGTTGCCGGCCGGGCGCCTGGACGCCGGCTTCAGGCCCTTCGCAGCGCCCTTGTGGGCGTGCTCACCGCGGGCGAGGCCTTCCCCGCCGCCGTCGGTGCCCTTGCGGACCGTCACCTTGATCGTCTGAGTCTTGTCGGGCATGCCGAACAGGTCACGGTACTTCTTCGCCACCGACACCTTGGCGGTGTAGTCACCGACCGGCAGGTTCACCTCGTTGCCCGAGTCGTAGCCCCCGGAGGCGCCCGCCGCCCAGCCCTTCTCCACGCCCCACACGCCGCCGAGCGTGAACGGGTTGCCGGAGCAGCCTTCGGGGTACTTCGAGGTGGCCGGGGCGTCCGGCCGGATCCGGCCCGCCCGGTCGTTGGGACAGAAGGACTGGGTGGTGTCGAGCACCTTGGCGCCCGACCTGTCGCTGATGCTGATCTTGAGGAAGTCCGGCAGGCCCGAGAAGTCCTTGACCAGGCCGGCGGGCAGGGACTTGGTCACCGTCCGGCCGCCGGAGTGGATGATCTGCGACGCGACGACCGGATCGTTGTAGGACTTGCGTGTCACCCGCAGCTCGAGCGGTCCCCCGTCGACCGTCACATAGGTGCCGAGGTCCAGGTAGACGCCCTCCTCTCCCTCATAGCGGTCGAGGGTCACCGAGGAGGAGGCGGCGATCAGTCCGAGTTTCGGCGTGCCCGCCGTGGGCGCCGCTCCCGCGCCGGGCGCGGCGAGTGTTCCGGCGGCGCCGGCGGTCAGGGCGGCGACGGCGATGATCGTCGAGCGGCGTAAGGCCTTGCGCTGGTGTGCGGTCATGAGTTCCTCGCTGTGCGTTGGTCGGGACGTGCTGTGCGCGTCTTGCAAGCGCCGAAGGAGGTTCTTGTGCGCCACCTGTGAAAAGTGCCAAAAACGGCTTAAGGTTGCCCGGCGCCCGGAAGTCGTCCCGAATGTCGGCCAGTTGGCGATTTGTGGCCGCCGTCCGCCCCTCGCGGATGCGCGGCCCGGCACAGAGGAGGAACCACGGTGAGCAGTCGTACGTTTCTGACCGGAGGCGGGTGGGACGCCCCTGCCGAGGTCTACGGGCCGTTCCTGCGGGCGGCGGGGGCCGCACCGCGCATCGGATGCGTGATCGTCGACGAGGGGGACGGCAAGGAGCAGTTCGCCCGGTACGAGGGGGCGTTGACGAAGGCCGGGGACTGTGCGGCCGTACCGCTGCTGGTGCCGGTCGGCGGGCGGTTCGAGCCGGGGCTCCTCGCGGACGTCGACGGGGTGCTGGTGTGCGGCGGGCTGACGCCCGCGTATCAGGAGGCGTTCGCGGGGTGCCTGGACGGCCTTCGCCGGATGCTGTCCGAGCGGGGTCTTCCCTACGCCGGGTTCTCCGCGGGGGCCGCGGTCGCCGCGCGCCGCGCCGTGGTGGGCGGGTGGCTGCTGGACGGGGTGCCGGTCTGTCCGCCGGACAGCGCGGAGGACCTGGCGGAGGTCGATGTGCGGGCCGGGCTCGGGCTCGTGCCCTTCGGGGTGGACGTGCACGCCGCGCAGTGGGGGACGTTGCCGCGGCTGGTCGCCGCCGTCGGGCGTGGCGACATGCCGTACGGTGTCGCGCTCGACGAGAACACCCTGGTGGAGGTGGCCGGTGACGGGCACGCCCGGGTCTCGGGGCTCGGACGCGCCCATGTCGTACGGCCGACCGGTGACGGGGACGTCCTCCTGCGGTCCTACGCGGCCGGCGGGACCTTTCCCGTCACCCCCGTCGACTGACCGGTCCGGGGACCCGCGCACACGCCGAGCGGGCCGGTCCGCGGGGCCTGCACGGCCCGGACGCCGTGGTGCCGGCCGGGCAGCGGCTGCGACCGCCGGGGCCTGCCCCGCTCAGGAGCCGGGCCCCGGCTGCCGGTTGTCCGCGCGGGCCGGGGGCCGCGATCAGATCGTCGACGTGTCGATCACGAACCGGTAGCGCACGTCGCTCGCCAGCACCCGCTCGTACGCCTCGTTGATCTGGTCCGCGCGGATCAGCTCGATCTCGGCGCCCAGGCCGTGCTCGGCACAGAAGTCCAGCATCTCCTGGGTCTCCGGGATACCGCCGATGCCGGAGCTGCTGACGCTGCGGCGGTTGCCGAAGAGCGACTGGAGCACGATCTGGACCGGCTCCTCGGGCAGGCCCACGTTGACCATCGCGCCGTCCGTGCGCAGCAGGGACAGGTAGGCGGCGAAGTCGAGCGGGGCCGAGACCGTGTTGAGGATCAGGTCGAAGGTGCCCTTGAGCTGCTCGAAGGTCTCGGGATCGCTGGTGGCGTAGTAGTGGTCGGCGCCCAGCTTGAGGCCGTCGTCCTTCTTGCGCAGCGACTGCGAGAGGACGGTGACCTCCGCGCCCAGCGCGTGCGCGAGCTTGACGCCCATGTGTCCGAGGCCGCCGAGCCCGACGACGGCGACCTTCTTGCCGGGGCCCGCGTTCCAGTGCCGCAGCGGCGAGTACGTGGTGATACCGGCGCACAGCAGGGGCGCGGCCACGTCGAGGGAGAGGCCGTCGGGTATGCGGACGACGTAGTTCTCGTCCACGACGATCTTCTCCGAGTAGCCGCCGTAGGTGGTCTCACCGTCCTTGCCGACGGAGTTGTACGTCCAGACGACGCCGCCGGTGGAGCAGTACTGCTGCAGGCCGGCCTTGCAGTTGTCGCACTCACGGCAGGAGTCGACCATGCAGCCGACGCCCACCCGGTCGCCGACGGCGTACTTGGTGACGCCGGGGCCGACCTCGGAGACGACACCGGCGATCTCGTGGCCGGGCACCATCGGGAAGGTGGCCTTGCCCCAGCCCTCGCGGGCCTGGTGGATGTCGGAGTGGCAGATGCCGGCGAACTTGATGTCGATCAGTACGTCGTACTCGCCGACCTCCCGCCGCTCGATGGTGGTCCGCTCCAGCGGGGCCTTGGCGGCGGGGGTGGCGTATGCAGCAACAGTGGTCATGGGTCCAGCCTGCCCCAAGCCCCCGGATTCACCCAGATCACGCTTCTGCGTACGACTGCCGTGCCTACCACTGGCGGGGTCAGGCTCGTGGACGTACGACCATGAATACTGGCCCGTATGGACGCACAGCCCCAGCCCTCCGGACCGTCCCTCGACCGGCGCGCCGAACTGAGTGAGTTCCTGCGCACCCGGCGGGCCCGGCTGAAGCCGCAGGACGTGGGGCTGCCCGACCTCGGGCGGCACCGGCGGGTGCCGGGTCTGCGCCGTGAGGAGTTGGCGCAGCTGGCCGGGGTGTCCGTGGCGTACTACACACGGCTGGAGCAGGGCAACGGGCAGAACGTGTCGGCGGAGGTACTCGACTCCATCGCCCGGGCGCTCAGGCTGACGGACGCCGAGCAGGCCCACCTCACCCGCCTCGCCAAGGGCAAGCAGCACAAGAGGAAGCCGTCGGCCAGGCCGCAGCAGGTGCGGACGTCGATCGGGCAGCTGCTGAACACGATGGACGCGGTGCCCGCGTACGTCGTCGGGCGGCGCTCGGAGATCCTCGCGTGGAACCGGATGGCGGCGGCGGTCTTCGGCGACTGGGCCGAGCTGCCGGCGGCGGAGCGGAACTGGGCGCGGCTGGTGTTCCTGAAGCCCGAGTCCCGGGACCTGTTCGAGGACTGGGAGCAGAAGGCGATCGACATCGTCTGCGTCCTGCGGATGGACGCCGGCTGCTACCCGGACGACCCCCGGCTGTCCGCCCTGGTGGGCGAGCTCTCCGTGAAGAGCGAGGACTTCCGGCGGCTGTGGGCGACCCACGACGTCAAGGAGAAGAGCCACGGCGTCAAGCGGCTGCGGCATCCGCTGGTGGGCGCGCTGTCCCTGAACTTCGAGTCCTTCAGGATGACGGACGACTCCGACCAGTCCCTGATCGTCTACCACGCCGAGCCGGGCTCCCCGTCGGCCGAGGCCCTGCGCCTGCTGGCCAGCTGGGGGGCGGACGCGACCCGCGCGGGGGCAGCGGGCTGATCGGGCTGTGCCCGGCCGCGCACACGACGTGGGGTGTGCCGGAGATCTCCGGCACACCCCACGCACTGCTTACGACTGCTTACCGACTACTTGCCGTAGTACGCGTTGTAGATCGAGATCGTCGACTTGTTGCCCTTCTTGTCGGCGATCTTGGCGTGGAAGGAGATGGCCTTCCCCTTCGCGGGGTTCTTCACGGTGATCTTGCCGTGGTCGACCGTGACCTTCTTCCAGGTCTGGCCGTAGTCGTACGACACCCACACCGCGAGGGACTGCAGGTTGCGGCCCGCGGCGGCGCCCTCGACGGTGACCGGGAAGGTGACCGTCCTGCCTGCCTCGACGCGGCTGTCGAGGCCGGTCTTGGCGTTGAAGCGGGCGGTGGAGGCGGGGAGCTGGGCGAAGCTGTCGGCCGGCTTCTTGGAGTGGAAGGTCCAGCTCGCGTCGATCCGGGTGGAGGCGGCCGCGACCTTGACGGTCCGCGTCACCGAGGTGGTCAGCTTGTACTCGGCGTCACCGGCGGGCACCTTGAAGGTCTCGCCGAACAGCGGGTCGTTGTTGGAGCCCACCTTGGTGCCGTTGCGGTACAGGGTGGTGGTCGCCGCGGTCAGGTCCGAGTAACCGTAGTGCTTGCTGCTGTCGGCGAACAGCGGCAGGGACCCGTAGATCTCGTTGTCCTGCCGGAACACGCCGTACTGGGAGTTGAGGTGCGGGCCGAAGACCGCGGTGTTGAAGGTCTTGTTGTAGGTCTGGCCCGCCTTGAAGGTCTGCGGTTCGCCCAGCGAGTAGAAGGCGTCCGAGATCGGGAGGCCCTGGGCGTCGTGGCCCGAGTACTGCTCGACGTCGAAGCTCCACTGGGCGCCGTCGACGGTCGAGACGTACATCGTGCGCGTGCCGGGCAGCTTCTGCTCCACCGCGTTGCCGAAGACGAAGTCCTCGCCCAGGATGCCCCAGGGGGAGATCCCGCCGGTCTTGCCGGAGGCGGCGGCGCCGACCGCGTTCTTCACCGTGGCCAGTTCACCGGTCTTGAAGTGCCGGACCTTGTCGCCCTGGATCTTCTTGACCTTGGCGCTGGTGGCCACGTCGTACTCGGTGTCCGCACCCTTCGTCCACTGGCCGCTCCAGGTCTGGATCAGACCGTTCGGGACCTCCGGGCCGAGGTGCGCCATGCGGATCTTGTCGAAGCTGCCGAAGCCGCGGCCGAACCCGACCTTCGCCGGGTCGTACATGTAGTCGATCAACGCCGACTCCGGCTTGGCCTGGGCGTCCGGCACCGTGATGTCGGCCGTCTTGGCGGTCCGGGCGTCCAGGTTCACCGTGGTGTCCTTGGTGACGCTCAGCTTCGGCTGGACCAGCCAGTCGAGGCCGCCCTCGAACGTGGTGAAGTCCTTGGCGATCTCGGAGTCCAGGAGGTACGTGCCCTTCGGCAGACGCATGGACACGGTGCCGGAGGCCTCGGGCTGAACCGTGAAGGCCTGGTCCTTGGCGATACCGGTGTAGCCGTACAGCTCGGTGTCGTAGACCCCCGTCGGCTTCCCGTCACGGCCGGTGTGCTTGAAGGTGACCGTGTACGACTCCACCTCGCGCTGCACCGCGGCGGCGGTACGCACCGTCTGCCCGCCGCCGGTCGCCGTCACGTACGCCGAGTACGCGCCGTCGAGAGTGCCGCCCAGCTTGGTGTTGACGGTGAGGCCGACGGAGGCCTTGCCGCCCGCGGGGACCGTCACCTTGGTGGCGCCGAGCTTGAAGAAGCCCGCCGGAGCCGCCTGGCCCTTGGGATTGGTGGCGGTGGCCGTCAGGTCGAGCGTGACGTCCTTGGTGCCGAGGTTGCGGTACGTGACCTGCTTGGTGACCGGCGTGTCGTCGGTGTGCGGCCACTGCTGCGTGCCGAAGCTCACCGACACCGGGTCGGCGACCACGGTCTGCTTGATGGCCTTGTCGACCGCGATACGGCCCGAACCCTGCTGGAACGGCGTGTACTTGCCGCCCTTCGCGGAGCCGGTGAGCGCGGCCTTCAGCTCGGCGAAGCCCCAGTCGGGGTGCTCCTGCTTCAGGATCGCGGCGGCGCCCGCGACGTGCGGGGTGGCCATCGAGGTGCCGGAGATGCTCAGGTAGCCGGGGGCCGGGTGCGGGACCTCCGGGTCGGTGTCGATGACACTGCCCGGCGCCGCGGCGGCGGTGATGTCCACGCCGGGCGCGGTGACGTCCGGCTTGATGGCGCCGTCACCAGTGCGCGGGCCGGTGGAGGAGAAGTCCGCCAGCTTGTCGTTCTTGTCGACGGCACCGACGGTGAGCGCGTCGTCGGCGCTGCCCGGCGAACCGATCGACTGGGGGCCGTCGTTGCCCGCGGCGATCGCGAACAGGATGCCCTTCTCGGTGGAGAGCTTGTTGACCTCGGCCTCGAGCGGGTCGACCTCGGGTGTGTCGTAGCCGCCCAGGCTGAGGTTGACGACGCTCGCGCCCTGCTGGGCCGCCCACTCCATGCCGGCGAGGATGCCGGAGTCGTCACCGTAGCCGGAGTCGTCCAGCACCTTGCCGTTGAGGATCTTGGCGTCGGGTGCGATGCCCTTGTACTTGCCGTTCGACTTAGCGCCGGTGCCGGCCGCGATGGACGCGACGTGCGTGCCGTGACCGAAGTGGTCCTTGGCGTCGGCTGCCGCCGAGAAGTTCTTGGAGTCGATCACCTGGCTCTTCAGGTCCGGGTGAGTGGTGTCCACTCCGGTGTCCAGGACGGCGATCTTGACGCCCTTGCCGGTGTAGCCGGCCGCCCACGCGGTCGGGGCGCCGATCTGCGGGCCCGACTTGTCGTCGCTGGCCTTGCGGACACCGTCGAGCCAGACGTGCGCGATGCCGGAGGCGGTCCTGTCGCCGTTGGTGAGCGCGTCCCACAGCTCGGGCGTTTCCTTGGCCGGGGTCTGCACCGCGTCCGCGTTCAGCGTCCTGAGGCTGTGGCGGAGGGTGCCCGCGTCGCGGACGTCGGACTTGGCGGCCGTGGCGGCGCCCTGGTAACCGACGATGACCTTCAGGCCGTGCTGCTGGGACTTGCGGGTGGCGGCCTTGTTGAGTTCGGTGACGTCGAACAGCCGCTGGTCCAGCTTGCCGGAGGCGACCAGGTGGGCCGCGTCGCCGGGAATGACGAGGGTGTGCCCGTCGGCCTTGCGGATCTCGAACGGAATGTGCTCGCGTCCCTTGGCCCGCTCCAGGCCGAGGACCCGGCCCTTGGCGTCGACGGCGACCCGGTCGCCGGTGATCAGGGTGATGCGGTGCTTGGACGTGAACGTTGAGGCGGCGGCCGACGACCGCTGCTCGGGCTTCGCCGACGCCGGGCTGGTCATACCCGCGGCGAGGGCGACGGCGGCGGCGGTGGCCACGGTGGCCGCAGCCGCTCTTTTCACTTGTCTGCGCAAAACTCCCCCTGGAAACGGAGTACCGGGCGAATTCCCCGTTCACCCGGCCGGGGGCAGTCTCGTACACATGAACGTCAACCCCCCGGATCACGCAGTATGCCGGGGGGCGATCAGAGGGCTCAATAGGCAAGAGACGGGTGAGAAAGCGCTACCGCGAACTGTTACGCCCCAGGGGGAACACCGTTACACAATCGCGAAGTCCACTACCGGCGAGCGGTGTTATACGCGCGGTGCGCTCAACTGGCCGCGTTCTCCTTGACGGTGATCCTCCCCTTGCGGATGGTCGCCACTCGCGGGGCCTTCCTCGCGATCGAGGAGTCGTGCGTGACCACGATGAAGGCCAACCCGTGCTCTTTCCACAGGCGTTCGAGAACGTCCATGATCTCATCACGCATCCCCTCGTCGAGGTTGCCGGTGGGCTCGTCGGCGAGCAACACCTTCGGCTGCTTCACCAGCGCCCGGGCGATGGCGACGCGCTGCTGCTGTCCGCCGGACATCTCCGACGGCAGGTGTCCGAGCCGCTCGCCGAGCCCGACCGACTCCAGTGCCTCCGCGGCCCGTTCGCGCCGCTCCCTGACCTTCACACCGAGCGGTACGAGGGCCGTCTCGACGTTCTCCTGGGCGGTGAGGGTGGGGATGAGGTTGAAGGACTGGAAGACGAAGCCGATGTTCTCGCTGCGGACCCTGGTCAGCCGGGCCTCGGAGAGCTTGGCCAGGTCGGTGCCGTCGAGGACGACTTCGCCGGAGGTGGGGCGGTCCAGGCCGCCGAGCATCTGCAGCAGCGTCGACTTGCCGCCGCCGGTGGGCCCCTGGATGACCAGGCGGTCGCCGTCGCCGATGGTCAGGTCGATGCCGTCGAGGGCGTGGACGACGTCCTTGCCCCGGGTGTAGTGCTTGGTGACGCCTCTGAGTTCGTACATGGTGGGTGCAACTCCTGCGGGAAGTAGGGGGGTCGGGGCTACTCGACGCGGCGCAGCGCGTCCGCGGGCCGCAGCCGCGACGCCCGCCAGCCACCGAACGCACCCGCGGTCAGACCGCCGGCCACCGCGAGCCCGACGGCGAGCACGATGGTCGTCACGCTGACCGGCGCGGTGAGCGCGACCTCGAGGGTCCTGGCGGCCTGCCGCCCGGGACCGCCACCGAAGCCGCCCCCGCCGCCCGGACCGCCACCGAAGCCGCCCCCGCCGCCCGGACCGCCGCCGGTGCCGCCGAGCTGCGCCTGCAGCGAAGGGCTGATCGCGGTGACGGCGTACGCGCCCGCGAGGCCCAGCGCGATACCGAGGGCACCGCCGACCAGGCCGTTGACCATGGCCTCCCCGATCACCTGCCGGGTCACCCGGCCCGACTTCCAGCCCAGCGCCTTGAGCGTGCCGAACTCACGCACCCGCCGGGACACCGCCGAGGAGGTGAGCAGACCGGCGACCAGGAACGCGGCCACCAGCACCGCGATGGACAGCCACTTGCCGACGTTGGTGGCCAGGCTGGAGGCGGTGGACAGCGACCCCGAGACGGTCTTGGCGAGGTCCGCGGAGGTGGTGACGGTCGTACCGGAGACGTTCTTCTGGATGGCGCCCTTGACGGAGTCGATCTTCTGGGAGTCGGTCGCCTTGACGTAGATCGTGGTGACCTTGTTCTTCTCGCCCGCGAGGGTCTGCGCCTGCTCGAGCGGGATGTACAGGTTGGCCGCCGAGTCCCCGCTGCTGGCGGTGGCGATGCCGATCACCTTGAACTTGACGCTCTTGATGGTGACGGTGGAGCCGACTTCGTACTTCTTCTCCTTGGCGTAAGCCGAGTCGGCGACGGCCACCCTGGCGTTCGTCTCGGTCGTCCTGAAGCTACGGCCGCTGGTGATCTTCGAGGAGGTCAGCGGGCCGAGCGCGGTCTTGGTGACGTCGGTGCCGTAGACGCTGTACTGGTTGATGTCGAAGTCGGCGCCACCACCCCGCACCTCGCCCTGCGGCCGGCCGTAGCCCTGGCCGGGGCCGCCCTGCCGGCTGCCGCCGGAGTTCTGGTTCTGCTGGAACTGACCGCGGGTGAACTGGCCACTGACCTTCACCACGCGCAGGTTGAGCCCGCCGACGGCGGAGGCGACGTCCTTCTGACCGCCGACCTCGGTGACCGTGGACGACGCCAGGGTGGTGAAGCCCTGCACCATGACCCGGTCGCTGCTCTGCGACGTGGAGTCGTCGTTGTTCTGTGCGTCGAACCGGAAACGCGGCCGTTGCGCGTTGCCGGTGGACGCCGACGCCGCCTTGGTCACCGTCATGTCCGTGCCCAGGCCGTACAGCGACTGGAGGACCTTGTCCTGTGCCTCCCCCATGCCGTTCGACACGGAGTTGACCACGATGACAAGCGCGATGCCCAAGGCGAGTCCGGAGGCGACGACTAGGGCCGCCTTTCTGCGGCGGCGCAGTTCGCGCCTCAGGTAGGTGAAGAACATGGCCGCAAGGTAGGGACGGACCGTGATGGCTCGATAAGGCCGGCATAAGAGGAGCATGAGAAGGCTGTGGCCTGGCCCGGAGAGGCCCCGGAAAACACCGGGAAGGGCCGGAGAACACCGATGCCGCCCCTGGGGGCGGCATCGGAAGGATGTGGGTCGGGTGAGCGTCAGACGGCGGAGCCGGCCTTCCACTGCGCCCAGTCCATGTTCCAGCCGTTGAGGCCGTTGTCGGGGGCGACGGTCTTGTCGCCGGTGTTCTGCACGACGACCACGTCACCGAGGATCGAGTGGTTGTACATCCACGCGGCCGGTGTGTTCGGGTCGTTCGCGCCCTTGGTGTCCGACAGGCCCACGCAGCCGTGGCTGGTGTTGACGCTGCCGAAGATGGACTTCGCGCCCCAGTAGTTGCCGTGCAGGAAGGTGCCGGAGCTGGTGAGACGGATGGCGTGCGGCACGTCCTTGATGTCGTACTCGCCCTTGCCGTCGTCGTCCGTGAAGCCCACGGTCGCGCCGTTCATACGGGTCTGCTTGAACTTCTCCGACATCACCATGACGCCCTCGTACGTCTTGTTCTCGGGCGAACCGGCGGAGATCGGGATGGTCTTGACGGTCTTGCCGTCCTGAGTGACCTTCATCTGCTTGGTCTTGGCGTCGACGTAGGAGACCTGGTTGCGGCCGATGTGGAAGGTGACCGTCTTCTGCTGGACGCCGGTGACACCGGAGGCGCCCTCGACACCGTCGAGCGCGAGCTTCAGCGTGACGGTGGAGTTCTCCTTCCAGTAGTCCTGCGGGCGGCAGTCCATGCGGTTGGCGCCGAACCAGTGGCAGGCGACCTCCTGGCCGCTGCTGGAGGAGACCGTGATGCCCTTCTGGACGGCGGCCTTGTTGGTGATCGCCTTGTCGAAGTTGATCGACACGGGCATGCCGACGCCGACCGTGGAGCCGTCCTCCGGCGTGAAGTTGGCTATGAAGCTGTTGGCCGGGGAGACCGTGGTGAACGAGGCGTTCTCGTGGGCGACGCGGCCCTCGGAGTCCTTCGCGGCCGCGGCGACCTTGTAGGTGGTGGAGCGCTCCAGTTGGACGCTGGGCTTCCAGCTCTTCTTGTCGGCAGCCAGTTGGCCCGAGACGGCCTTGCCGTCGGCGGTCGTCATGGTCACCTCGGTGAGCGTGCCCTTGGCGACCTGGACGGCGGCGGACTTGTTGATGGACGCGTTGTCCGAGCCGTCCTTGGGCGTGATCGTGATCTGGGCCTCGGAGGACTTCTTGGCCGCCGCCTCGTCGGCCTGGGCCTGCGAACTGTCGCCGCTGCCGCTGCCGGAGGACTTGTCGTCGCCACCGGAACACGCCGAGAGCACCAGTACACCGCCGAGCAGTGCGGACGCGGCCATCAGGCCCTTGCGCCGCTTACTGTCCGTCATCACACGCTTCTCCATGATTGCCGAATCCCCAAAAACCCCGAGTCCCCCGCCTGCGAATCTTCAACGCTACGACCGGTGCGCTCCGTTCCGCATTCCTGGCGGGTGTGGGCCACACCACGTCCGCGGGGCGGGTGGTGCGGGAGTCGGTCGTGCGCCCCCTGAGACGACGAAACCCCGGCCGGCGGTTGCCGTCCGAGGTCACGTGCTCCCCCGATGCCCAGCCGATTCCGCTGCTTCAGGCCTCGTCGCCTTCGTCTTCTTCCTCGACATCATCCTCGTCGAGGTCCCAGTCCGGCGAATCGGGGTCGTAATCGATCCGCTCGGTGGACCAGGAAGCCTGCTGGAGCTCCACCCCGGGCACCTCACTGACCAGGTCGAACGGATCGACCAGATAGGCCAGGGCCTCCGCGGTGTCTTCCGTCACAGCGCCCTCGGTCTGCGCCCGCTCCCCGTCCGGCAGCTCCGGCTCCTGCGCGAGCCGGCGCAGCGCGGTCCTGGTGACCGCCTCGTCGTCCTCCACCTCGAGGACCAGTTCCACCCGAAGCCGTACAAAACGTGATGTCTCTTCAGCGCTCATCCCCGGAGACTACGGCGGAAACCTCCCGTGACTTTCCCGTGACCCGCGATTTTCACTAACATCGCCCCACACGGCCAATTCGCCAGCGTCACAAGGGGATCGATATTCCGTGTCATCCGTTCGCCGCCCGCTGCTGACCGCCACCGCCGCGGGCACCCTCCTGGGCGCCCTGTGGTTCGTCCCGTCCGCGAACGCGTCGCAGGACACCCCGGCGAGAGCGGAGACCTCGGCGACGCAGGTCACGCAGGCGAAGGCGGTGACCGAGGCGGAGGCGGAGACGGAGACCACGTCGGCCGCGGCGGACGACGCCCGGCTCGCCGACACCGGAAGCCCCGACACCACGCCGTACGTCATCGGCGGCACCTTCTGCCTCGCCGTGGGCGCCGGTTTCGTGGTGTATTCGGTGCGCCGGGAACGCCTCGACTTTTAATGGACTTGACGTTTCTTTGACCCGTCTCTCATAGTCCGCTCATGAAGAGATCATCGGGCGTGCGACTGTGCGCCGCCGCCACTGTGAGCGCGCTGTCGTTCGCCCTTGTCACGGGCTGTTCCGACGGGGGATCCGGCGATTCGGGGAACGGCGGGGGCGGCAAGGGCGGGAAGCCGGCCGCGAAGGCGCTGAGCGCCGCCGAGTTGCAGAAGCTGATCATCGCCAGGGGCGAGGTGCCCGGATTCAAGGTCGGGGCCGTCCGGGGCGGCATCCCCGCCGACAGCGCGGTCACGACGGACGACGCGAAGTGCGACCCGCTGCTCGATGTCCTGACCGGCGTCGCACCGGGCGATCCCGCGACGAACACCAGCCGCATGGCCACGGAGGACAAGAAGGACCCCACGGACGACGCGACGTCCCTCGACGACCTGGCCGACGGCAAGTTCGAGGACGCCCTCAAGGCCTCCATGGACTCGGACGTCACCGTGGTCACCCTGTCCTCGTACGACGGGGACGGCGCCGAGCAGGCCCTGCGGTCGGTCTCCGACGCGGTGAAGGCGTGCGCGGGCGGCTTCAAGGGCGACCAGGACGGCGAGAAGGGGAAGTTCACCAAGGTCGCCGAGGAGAAAACCCCGCCCACGGGTGACCAGTCGCTGGCCTTCACCGCGACCAACAACACGCCGGACGGGACCGTTCCGCTCCACGGCGAGGTCGTGCGGCACGGCAACACCGTCGCGACGTACAGCACCATCAACATCGGCGCCGCGATGACCAAGAAGCCCTACACGGTGTCGGCCGCCGTGATCAAGGCCCAGACGGCCAAGCTGAAGTCGCACGGCGGGTGAAAGGGGCCCTGCCCGAGGGCGGGGCCCCTTGGCCCGTGTCCGGCCCTACCGCAGCGGTCCGGTCACCGTCTCCACGGCGGCCACCAGCCCGCCGCTGCGCACGAACGTCTCGGCGGCGGCCAGGTCGGGGGCCAGGAACCGGTCCGGTCCCGGACCCCGCACGCCCGCGCCCCGTACCGCGTCGACGACCGCCTGCGAGGCGGGTGCCGGGGCGAGCCCCTCGCGCAGCTCTATGGCACGCGTCGCGGCGTACAGCTCGACGGCGATGATCCGGGCCAGGTTGCCGACGGCGGTGCGCAGCTTGCGCGCGGCCGACCAGCCCATCGACACGTGGTCCTCCTGCATGGCGGAGGACGGGATGGAGTCGGCGGACGCCGGCACGGCCAGCCGCTTCATCTCGCTCACCAGCGCGGCCTGCGTGTACTGGGCGATCATCAGTCCGGAGTCCACGCCGGCGTCGTCCGCGAGGAACGGCGGCAGGCCGTGGCTGCGGTTCTTGTCGAGCAGCCGGTCGGTGCGGCGCTCGGCGATGGAGCCGAGGTCGGCGGCGGCGATGGCGAGGAAGTCCAGGACGTAGGCGACGGGGGCGCCGTGGAAGTTGCCGTTGGACTCCACCCGTCCGTCCGGCAACACCACCGGGTTGTCCACGGCCGAGGCGAGCTCGCGCTCGGCGACCAGCCGGGCGTGCGCCAGGGTGTCGCGTCCGGCGCCGGCGACCTGCGGCGCGCAGCGCACGGAGTAGGCGTCCTGGACGCGGGGTGCGTCGTCCTGGTGGTGGCCGGTGAGCTGGGAGCCCTTGAGCACGGCCGCCATGTTGGCGGCGGAGGCGCCCTGACCCGGGTGCGGGCGGATCGCGTGCAGTTCCGGCGCGAGCACCTTGTCCGTGCCGAGCAGCGCCTCCAGGCTGAGGGCGGCGGTGACGTCGGCGGACTTGTAGAGCAGGTCGAGGTCGGCGAGGGCCATGACCAGCATGCCGAGCATGCCGTCGGTGCCGTTGAGGAGGGCCAGGCCTTCCTTCTCGCGCAGCTCGACCGGCGCGATGCCGTGCTCGGCGAGCAGTTCACCGGCGGGGCGGACCGTCCCGTCGGGGCCCTCGGCGTCGCCCTCGCCCATCAGGGTGAGGGCGCAGTGGGACAGCGGGGCGAGGTCGCCGGAGCAGCCGAGCGAGCCGTACTCGTGCACGACCGGGGTGATTCCGGCGTTGAGGACGTCGGCCATGGTCTGGGCGATCTCGGGCCGGACACCGGTGTGTCCCGAGCAGACGGTCTTGAGACGCAGGAACATCAGGGCCCGGACGACCTCCCGCTCGACCCTCGGTCCCATGCCGGCGGCGTGCGAGCGGACGATGTTGCGCTGCAGCTGGGTGCGCAGGTCCTGGCTGATGTGCCGGGTCGCCAGGGCACCGAAGCCGGTGCTCACCCCGTAGACCGGCTCCGGCTTGGCCGCCAGGGCGTCCACGACCCCCCGGGCCGCCGCGAGGGCCGTCACCGCCTCCTGCGACAGCTCGACACGGGCGCCGCCGCGCGCCACGGCGAGAACGTCGGACGCGGTGACACCCGTCGTCCCCACCACCACAGTGTGCATATCCATATTCAGGAGCGTACGCATTGAATGTGAGGATGTCACTAGTGGGGTGCGGGTGCGACCCTTACCTCATCGGACACATCGGCGGTCACGGGCGGCGACCGCGGAACCGGCGGCGCTCGGCCCGCTCGGGCGAAGGCTCGTCGGCGAGGCGGACCACCGGATCGTCGGGGCCCTGCCGCCCGGCGACCACCGGCCGGCGCGCACCCAGCGCCTTCGCACGGTACTGCGCCGCGTCGGCCAGCCGGAACAGCCGGCGGGCGGAACGCACCTCACCGATCGGGTCCGCGGTGGACGCGACCCCGCAGGCCACGCCCTCACCCAGGTCCAGCTCCGCGGCGCGGCGGCACAGTTCGTCCGCCGCCCCGACCACGGCGTCGGCCGGCGGCCCCACCGCGAGCAGACAGAACTCGTCCCCGCCCAGGCGGGCGGCGAGGGCACCGGGCAGCGTCGCCCCGCACAGCGAGAGCACGGAACCGAAGCGTTCCAGCAGCCGGTCCCCCACGGCATGGCCCTGGGTGTCGTTGACCCGTTTGAGCCCGTTGAGGTCGCACACGGCCAGACTGACCACGACGCCCTCCCGCCGGTGCCGCTCGACGGCCTCCTCCAGGCGTACGTCGACGGCGCGGCGGTTGGCCAGCCCGGTCAGCGGGTCGGTGAACGCCAGCCGGCGGGCCTCCTGGAGCCGCTCGGTCTGCGCGAGCCCCGCGGCCACCACCGCCGCCAGCACGGTCGCGAAGTCCGCGTCGCCCCGGCCGAAGACGGGGACGCCGGCCGCGCGGGCGACGTACAGCTCACCCCAGGCCCTGCCGTACAGCAGGACCGGTGCGACCACGCAGCAGCCGCGCCCACGGCGGCGCAGGGCGGCGACGCGCTGATGGAAGTAGCCGGGGCGCCCGGCGGCGGGGCCCTCCGAGGTCTCCACCCAGGCGTTGGGTCCCCGGCCGCCCGCCCACCGCTCGTGCAGGAACTCGGTGATCTCCGGGAACTGGTGCACGGGATAGGCCTCCCGGTCCGGGAACTCCTCCTCGTCCGGGGTCCGCTCCCCCACGTTCACCAGGACCCGCAGCTGCCCCCGGTCCCGCTCCCACACGGACAGCGCGGCGAAGCTCCCGTCCAGCGCCCGGCACGCGCCGAGCGCGGCGGCCCGCCAGGACTCGCGGGGCGTGCGCGCCGCGGCCATGCCCTGTGCCAGTGCGACCACGGCGGCGAGCCGCTTGTCCTCACCCATCACCCCAGGTTAGGTACGTTTCCCAGGAAGGTCCGGAAAAATGTGGCAATACGGTGCCAAACGGGTCTGCGGTGCGAACGCGGCCCGTTCACTCCCCGGGCCACTGGGGCTTCCGCTTCTCGTTGAACGCGGCCACCCCCTCCGCCCGGTCCCCCGAGAACGCCACCGCCCGCCAGGCGGCGTCCTCGACCTCCAGCCCGGCTCGCAGGCCCAGCCCCTGCCCCAGCCGCAGCGCCCGCTTCGCCGCCCGCAGACCGACCGGCGAGTTCCCGGCGATCCGGGCGGCCAGCGACAGGGCCTCGTCCCGGTCCCGCCCGGCCTCCACCAGCTGGTCCACCAGTCCCAGCTCGAGCGCCTCGGCCGCCTTCACCCGCCGCGCGGTGAAGATCAGCTCCGCCGCCCGCGCCGCCCCCACGCGCCGCGGCAGCAGCTGCGTACCGCCGCCGCCCGGGATCACCCCCACGGACACCTCGGGCAGCCCCAGCACGGCCGTACCGTCGGCCACGATCAGATCGCAGGACAGCGCCAGCTCGAAGCCGCCGCCCAGCGCGAACCCGTGCACCGCGGCGATGGTCGGCATCGGCAGTTCCAGCACCCCCGTGTAGGCGCCCCGGGCCACCGGCCGCTGGCGTACCAGATCGGCGTCGCTGAAGGAGTTGCGCTCCTTCAGATCGGCCCCGACGCAGAACGCCCGCTCGTGCGAGGACGTCACCACGACCACGCGCGCGTCCCGGTCGGCGGCGAGCGAGGCACACGCGCCCGCGACGGACCGGGCCATGTCGGTCGAGACGGCGTTCATGGCCTTGGGCCGGTCCAGCACGAGCTCCGCGACGTGCCCGTGCCGCCGCACCAGCACGAACTCCCCGAACCGCTCCTCGCTCATGACACCCTCCGGTTAACGCGGGTTAACTCCCTGACGTCCTGATCATCGCAGCCCGGCCCGGCCGGGGAAAGAGGCGGCCCGCTCCCCCGTTCGAGTGACATCCCTCCCGAGTCCGGCGCAACCGCCCATCGGAGCGCATAGCGTGCGCTGCTCGGGGTATCGGGGCACGCGGCGGGGAGGGAGCGCGATGACAGACACGGACATACACACGAATACGGTCCCGGCCCGGAACTCCGCACCGGTGTTCCGGCGCGGCCGCCACCGCAAGCCCCGCCCGCGCAGGGCCCTGATCGCCGCCGGAGGCCTGGCCCTGGCCGCCGGCGCCCTGAGTCTCGTACGGATGGCACCGGACCCGAGCATCGGCGTTCCGCACACCGCGGAGGCCGAACCCCGGACCGACACCGGCACCGGCACCGAGGACCGGTCCGGCACCGCCGGCGCCGTACCGACGGACCTGCCCTCGGCGACCTCCACGACGGGCGGGACGAGCGTGCGCCCCACCCCGGCCGCCGCCTCCTCGCCCATGGCGCTCCCGGGCTCCGCCGACGCCGTACCGACGGCACTCCCGGCGAGGGTCCCGACGACCATCCCCACGAAGGCCGATGCCCCTCCGCCCCCGGCGGCCACGCCGAGGCCGTCCGCGACGCACACCGCCACCACCCCGCACCACTCCCCCGCACCGGCACCGAGCCGGAGCACGGTCGGTCCGACGCCGACCCGGAGCCAGCCGGGGGGCGTGTGCCTGCCCGTCCTGGGGCTGTGCGTGGACCGGGCCGTGAGATAGGCCCTGTCGTTTGGATCATCCCGGCGTCGCACGCACATCTGCGGCGTTGTCGTCGGTTGCCAACTCCCCCACTCTCGACTTCGCTCGAGCGGGGGGACCCCCATCGCGTTGGCGCCCTCCTCCGCCTTGCAGCTGCACGCTCCCCCACGCTCGAACAGCCTCGCGCGGGGGCACCCCCATCGCCCCCGCTCGGGTCGGCCAGAAGGCGCCGATACCTCCAGCCGGCCTGATCCGAACGACAGAGCCTAGGAATCGCCGTCCCGCCGGGTGAGCAGCCACGGTTCGACGACGCCGAGGCCGCGTACCGGGCGCTGCCACATCGGCTGGAGCGCGAAGCGGTACGTCGGCGGTTCCTCGCCCTCCTTCTCCGCGGCGGCCGCGGCCTCGGCCGCCTCCGCCTCCGACGCGGGCGCCTCACCGGTGCGGATGATCTCCTCCGCGAAGGCGCTGTCGACGAGCACGGAGTCGCGGGGCGCTATCGACGTCAGCCGGGAGGCGAGGTTCACCGTCGTCCCGAAGACGTCGCCCATACGCGTGGTCACCGTGCCGAACGCCATGCCGACACGCAGTTCGGGCATCGTCTCGTCGTTCGCCATCGTCTCCACCAGGCGCAGCGCGATGTCGGCGGCCGTGCCGGCGTCGTCGGCGGCGTACAGCACCTCGTCACCGAGGGTCTTGATGAGCCGGCCGCCGCGTGCGGCCACCAGGTCGGCGGCGGTCGTCTCGAAGGCCTCGACCAGTTCGCCGAGCTCCTCCTCCTCCATCCGGCGGGTCAGCCGGGTGAAGCCGACGAGATCGGCGAAGCCGACGGCCAGCCTGCGGTCGACCATCTCCTCGTCGTCCGCGGCCTGCACGACCCGGCCGGCCGATGCGGCGAGCTGGCGGCGCCAGACGTAGACGAGGAACTCCTCCAGCTCGGGCAGGAGCAGTTCGACGATCGGGTACGTCACCTCGGTGCGGGTCATGCCCGGTTCGGGCGGCTCGGTCAGCCCCTCCAGGAAGGAATCGATCTGCCATTCGGCCAACCGGGCGGTGGTCTGCCCGGTGGAACGCGCCACCTGCACGGCCATCGCCTCGCTCAGCAGCCCCGCCTCGACCAGACCGGCCAGGCGCCGCAGGGCCAGTACGTCGGCCTCCGTCAGCGCCTTGGCCTGCCCGATGTCGGCGAAGCCCATGGCCCGCCAGAAGCGGGAGGCCAGTTCCATGGAGACGCCGGCGCTGCGGGCCGCCTGGAAAGGGGTGTAGCGCCGCTCGGCGCCCAGGATGAGGTGCTCGAGGCGCAGGGCGAGCGGGTTGTCCTCGCCGGAGTCGGCGGCGTCGGGGTCCACCCGGCCGTCCGCCTCCGCGCCGGAGCCCGTGTCGTCGACGGTCACGCCTGCTGCCCTTCCGATCTGCCACGGTCAGTTATCGACCGGCCTTCACTCTACGGCAGGTGTGCGCCAGCTCACTCCGTTGGGTTTGGCGGGGGTTCAGTGACCGGTGGCGGTGAGGTGATGGCCTGCTGACCTTGCCGTCGGCTGGGGGCCGCCGCCCCCAGGCCCCCGCTTTCGGCCTGGACGGCCTCGTGCTCAATCGCCGGACGGGCCGGAACACGCTCACCCGGCGCTCAAGCCTCAGGCCGGCCTGAGGTGCACGATGTCCCCCGCCCCCACCGGCTCCCGTACCCCTTCCTCCGTCGCCAGCACCAGCCGTCCGTCCCCGTCGATCGCCACCGCCTCGCCGACGACCGACCGGTCCCCCGGCAGCTCGGCCCGTACGTGCCGCCCGAGGGTGGCGCAGCCCGCCGCGTAGGCCTCCTGCAGCCCGCTCGCCGTCGGATCGCCCCCGGCCCGCCGCCACCGCCCGTACCAGTCCTCCAGCGACCGCAGCACCGCCCGCAGCAGCGGGTCGCGGTCCGTGGTGACGGCCCCGGCGAGCGCCAGCGAACCGGCCTGGGGGACCGGCAGTTCCTCGGCGCGCAGGGAGACGTTGACGCCGACGCCCATGACGACCCCGTCGGGCCCGGCCCGCTCGGCGAGGATTCCGCCGGCCTTGCGTTCCTCGCCGCCCACGGTGATCAGCAGGTCGTTGGGCCACTTGAGGGCCGTGTCGACGCCCGCCGCCCGCGACAGGCCGGTGGCCACGGCGACCCCGGTCAGCAGGGGCAGCCAGCCCCAGCGGGCCACGGGTACCTCGGCGGGGCGCAGCAGGACGGAGAAGAACAGGCCGGAGCGGGCGGGGGCCGTCCACTGGCGCTCCAGGCGGCCGCGGCCGGAGGTCTGCTCCTCGGCGACGAGCACGGCGCCCTCGGCGGCCTCACCCTGGTCCGCCCGGGCCACCAGGTCGCTGTTGGTGGATCCGGTGCGCTGCACCACGTCCAGCGTGGTCCACAGACCACCCTCCCGCACCAGCGCCCGCCGCAGTGCCGCGGCGTTCAGGGGCGGGCGGTCCAGATCGGACCAACGGCTGTCTGCTGCATCTCGAGGCGTCATGCAAGCCACCCTAGGTGTGGCATACACCGCACTGCCGACGGGCGGGCCCACCACTACGCTTCGGATGAGTAATCGTCCCCACTTTTGAGCAGGCAGGGAGCCGCATCCCGATGTCCGAGCCGGAAGAGCGTCAAGAGATCCAAGGGATCGACATCCACACGACCGCGGGCAAGCTCGCGGATCTCCAGCGCCGTATCGAGGAAGCGACACACGCCGGCTCCGCACGCGCCGTCGAGAAGCAGCATGCGAAGGGCAAGCTGACGGCCCGTGAGCGGATCGAACTGCTGCTCGACGAGGGCTCCTTCGTCGAGCTGGACGAGTTCGCCCGGCACCGGTCCACCAACTTCGGGCTGGACAAGAACCGGCCCTACGGGGACGGGGTGGTGACGGGGTACGGGACCGTCGACGGGCGGCCCGTCGCCGTGTTCTCCCAGGACTTCACCGTCTTCGGCGGGGCGCTGGGCGAGGTGTACGGGCAGAAGATCGTCAAGGTGATGGACTTCGCGCTGAAGACCGGGTGCCCGGTCATCGGCATCAACGACTCCGGTGGCGCGCGGATCCAGGAGGGTGTGGCCTCGCTGGGCGCGTACGGGGAGATCTTCCGGCGCAACACCCATGCCAGCGGTGTCATCCCGCAGATCTCACTGGTCGTCGGCCCCTGCGCGGGCGGTGCCGTGTACTCGCCCGCGATCACCGACTTCACCGTCATGGTCGACCAGACCTCGCACATGTTCATCACCGGCCCGGACGTCATCAAGACCGTCACCGGTGAGGACGTCGGCTTCGAGGAGCTGGGCGGCGCCCGGACCCACAACACGGCCTCCGGGGTAGCCCACCACATGGCGGGCGACGAGAAGGACGCCATCGAGTACGTCAAGCAGCTGCTGTCGTACCTGCCGTCCAACAACCTCAGCGAGGCCCCGGTGTTCCCGGAGGAGGCGGACCTCACCGTCACCGACGAGGACCGCGAGCTGGACACGCTGGTGCCGGACAGCGCCAACCAGCCGTACGACATGCACACGGTGATCGAGCACATCCTCGACGACGCCGAGTTCTTCGAGACGCAGCCGCTGTACGCGCCGAACATCCTCACCGGCTTCGGACGGGTCGAGGGCCACCCGGTGGGCATCGTCGCCAACCAGCCGCTGCAGTTCGCGGGCTGCCTCGACATCACCGCGAGCGAGAAGGCGGCCCGGTTCGTGCGGACCTGCGACGCCTTCAACGTCCCGGTCGTCACCTTCGTCGACGTGCCGGGCTTCCTGCCGGGCGTCGACCAGGAGCACGACGGCATCATCCGGCGCGGCGCCAAGCTGATCTACGCGTACGCCGAGGCCACCGTCCCGCTGATCACGGTGATCACCCGCAAGGCCTTCGGCGGGGCGTACGACGTCATGGGCTCCAAGCACCTGGGCGCGGACCTCAACCTGGCCTGGCCCACCGCGCAGATCGCCGTGATGGGCGCGCAGGGCGCGGTCAACATCCTGCACCGCCGCACCATCGCCGAGGCGGAGGCCGCCGGGGAGGCGGACGCCACCCGGGCGCGGCTCATCCAGGAGTACGAGGACGCCCTGCTCAACCCGTACGTCGCGGCCGAGCGCGGCTACATCGACGCGGTGATCATGCCGTCCGACACGCGCGGTCACGTGGTGCGGGGCCTGCGTCAGCTGCGCACCAAGCGGGAATCCCTCCCTCCGAAGAAGCACGGCAACATTCCGCTGTAAGGAGCCGTTGTGACGATCAGAGTCGTACGGGGCAACCCGACCCCCGAGGAGCTGGCCGCCGCCCTGGCGGTGGTCCGCGCCCGCGCCGCGGCGGTGGCGGACACGCCGTCCGGCGCGGACGCTCCGCGGGACTCCTGGGCGAACCCGGCCCGTATCGCCGCCCACCGCCTGCCCCAGCCGGGCCCGACGGCGTGGGCCCGCACCTACTGGCCCGGCTAGACCCGACCGGCACAGCCCGGGCTGCCACGGGGCCCGGGCTGTGCCGGAGCCCGGGCCGTGCCGGTCGCCCGTGGGGCGGCCGGCGTATGCACAGCTCAGCGCGGTGCGACAAGTTGAGTACGCGTACTCAGGCGCCGCCCCGGGGCCTCGCCGGACCATGGAGGGATGCTGTGGTCCGACCCTGAGAACGAGCCGCCGAAAGAACTGCGCGACATGCAGGAGATGCTGCGGCGGCTCGGCCTCCTCATGGCGCTGGCCATGGTTCTGGCGATGGTCGTGATCGGGCTGAGGTGAGGACGCCGCACCGGCCTCGCTAACCTGACCGCATGACTGCCAAGCCGCGCAGGCGACTCGTGCTCGCCTCCCAGTCCCCCGCCCGGCTCGGTCTGCTCCGGCAGGCCGGGATCGAGCCCGAGGTGATCGTGAGCGGGGTCGACGAGGACGCCGTCACCGCACCCACCCCCGCCGAGCTGGCGCTGGCCCTGGCCGAGGCGAAGGCCTCCGTGGTGGCCGCCCGGCCGGAGGTGCAGGGCGCCCTGGTGATCGGCTGCGACTCGGTGCTGGAGCTGGACGGGCAGGCGCTGGGCAAGCCGGCGGACGCCGAGGAGGCCACCGCCCGCTGGAAGGCGATGCGCGGACGGGCCGGGATCCTCCAGACGGGGCACTGCGTGTGGGACACGGAGGGCAAGCGGTACGTGTCCGCGACCGCCTCCACCGTGGTCCGTTTCGGGGAACCCACCGACGAGGAGATCGCCGCCTACGTCGCCTCGGGCGAGCCCCTCCACGTCGCCGGCGCGTTCACCCTCGACGGCCGCTCGGCACCGTTCGTCGAGGGCATCGACGGCGACCACGGCAACGTGATCGGGATCAGCCTGCCCCTGGTCCGGCGGCTGCTCGGGGAACTGGGCGTCGGGATCACGGAGTTGTGGGCGCCGGCGGAGTGACCGGGACGGGCGGCACGTCGTCCTGCGGCTCGGGGTCCGGGGCCGGGGCGCCGGGGCCGCCGCCGGGCGTGCCCCCGGCCGCCGCGGCGGGGCCCTCCTGACGGTCGTACGTCATCAGGAGCAGCACGATCAGCGCGAGCACCACCACCATGAAGGTGAACGCCTTCCAGCCCACCAGCCCCACGGCGAACGCGCCCAGCAGCCCGTGCACCACCGCCACGCTGATGAGCAGGACGCGGCCCGAACCGGCCGGTGCGCGGTCGCGGACGGCCACCAGCAGGGCGACCAGGGCGCACAGCGCGAAGTAGAGACCGAAGAGCACTCCGCCGATCTTCGAGGAGAGTGCCATCTTGTCCGCGTCGAGGCCGGCCAGGGACATGTTCTGGTGGTCGACGACCACTCCGAGGAACCAGTTCAGTGCCGCGACACCGAACGCCTCGGCGAAGAGTATGACCGCCACGATCCACGCCACCGGTCTGCGCACCACCGGCTCCACCCACTTTCGACCGCGGCCCGACCGGAGCCGCGTTGCCTGCAGTACGTCCGAGAACATCCTGAACGCTACTAACGGGTAAACCACGGGACAAGGGTCCGGTCGGAAGCAAAGGGTCGTTGGGCCATTCGTAGGGACTCGACAAAGAAACCGAGTGGGGCGCGGCACGCTCTCACAGAGACCTTGACCACATGACGGGACTAGGGTTGCCCGGTGGAGTCCTGCGCACCTGGGTGCGACATGGGCTTTCGCGGGTCGAGCGAGCCTCGAATCACGCTCCGTGTGGGCAAGCTCACCATTGGGGACGGGTCGAAGTGCCGTGTCGGCAGTCCCTAAACTCGGCTTGTTTCAAGGAGGGAGCCTCAATCGTGCGCAAGGTGCTCATCGCCAACCGTGGCGAAATCGCTGTCCGCGTGGCCCGGGCATGCCGGGACGCGGGTATCGCGAGCGTTGCCGTCTACGCCGACCCGGACCGGGACGCTCTGCATGTCCGCGCCGCGGATGAGGCGTTCGCCCTGGGCGGTGACACTCCGGCCACCAGCTACCTCGACATCGGCAAGGTCCTCGGTGCCGCCCGTGAGTCCGGCGCCGACGCCATCCATCCGGGCTACGGCTTCCTGTCGGAGAACGCGGAGTTCGCCCAGGCCGTGCTGGACGCGGGTCTGATCTGGATCGGTCCGCCGCCGCAGGCCATCCGCGATCTGGGTGACAAGGTGGCGGCCCGTCACATCGCCCAGCGTGCGGGCGCCCCGCTGGTGGCGGGCACGCCGGACCCGGTCTCGGGTGCGGAGGAGGTCGTCGCGTTCGCCAAGGAACACGGCCTGCCGATCGCGATCAAGGCGGCGTTCGGTGGCGGCGGCCGGGGTCTGAAGGTCGCCCGGACGCTGGAGGAGGTCCCCGAGCTGTACGACTCGGCGGTCCGTGAGGCCGTGGCCGCGTTCGGCCGGGGCGAGTGCTTCGTCGAGCGTTACCTCGACCGGCCGCGGCACGTGGAGACGCAGTGCCTGGCCGACCAGCACGGCAACGTGGTCGTGGTGTCGACCCGTGACTGCTCCCTCCAGCGGCGGCACCAGAAGCTGGTGGAGGAGGCTCCGGCGCCGTTCCTGTCCGAGGAGCAGGTCGCGGAGCTCTACCGGGCGTCGAAGGCGATCCTGAAGGAGGCCGGGTACGTCGGCGCCGGCACCTGTGAGTTCCTGGTGGGTCAGGACGGCACGATCTCCTTCCTGGAGGTCAACACCCGTCTGCAGGTCGAGCACCCGGTGACCGAGGAGGTCGCCGGCATCGACCTGGTGCGGGAGATGTTCCGCGTCGCCGACGGCGAGGAGCTCGGCTACGACGACCCGGTGCTGCGCGGTCACTCGTTCGAGTTCCGTATCAACGGTGAGGACCCGGGCCGCAACTTCCTGCCCGCCCCCGGCACCGTCACCCGTTTCGACGCACCGTCGGGTCCGGGCGTCCGCCTGGACGCGGGTGTGGAGGCGGGCAGTGTGATCGGCCCGGCGTGGGACTCGCTGCTGGCCAAGCTGATCGTCACCGGCCGCACCCGCAAGGAGGCGCTGGAGCGGGCCGCGCGTGCGCTGGACGAGTTCCAGGTCGAGGGCATGGCCACGGCCATCCCGTTCCACCGCACGGTGGTCAGGGACGCGGCGTTCGCGCCCGAGCTGACCGGCTCCACGGACCCGTTCAAGGTCCACACCCGGTGGATCGAGACCGAGTTCGTCAACGAGATCAAGCCCTTCACCGCTCCGGCCGATGGCGAGTCGGACGAGGAGCCGGGCCGTGAGACGGTCGTCGTCGAGGTCGGCGGCAAGCGGCTCGAGGTCTCCCTGCCCTCCTCGCTGGGCATGTCGCTGGCCCGCACCGGGCTGGCCGCCGGCGCCAAGCCCAAGCGGCGCGCGGCGAAGAAGTCCGGCCCGGTGGCTTCCGGCGACACCCTCGCCTCCCCGATGCAGGGCACGATCGTGAAGGTCGCGGTCGAGGAGGGCCAGGAGGTCAAGGAGGGCGACCTGGTCGTCGTCCTGGAGGCCATGAAGATGGAGCAGCCGCTGAACGCGCACAAGGCCGGCACCATCAAGGGTCTCAGCGCGGAGATCGGCGCGTCCATCAGCTCCGGCGCGGCCATCTGCGAGATCAAGGACTGATCTTCCGGTACAGCGGTACGGGACTCCGGGCGCCCGGCGGACGAAGCACTCGTCCGCCGGGCGCCCTGTCGCGGGGCCGGTCCTTCCCGGCCCGGTGGCATCCTGGAGGCGAGTCGGGCGGCGAGAGGGCGGGTGGAGGCCAGGTGGGTGCGACCGCGGAGGGGCCTGCCCGGCCCGGGGACACGGCGGTGCCGCCCGTCGTCCCGCGGGCGATGCGCGCCGACGCCCGCCGGAACCACGACCGGCTGCTCGCCGAGGCCCGCGCCGCGTTCGCCGCGCACGGCACCGACGCCTCCCTGGAGGACGTGGCGCGGCGCGCGGGTGTCGGCATCGGCACGCTCTACCGGCACTTCCCGAACCGGCAGGCGCTGATGAGCGCGGTCTTCGAGGACGCGGTGGGCGAACTCCTCGTCCGCGCCCGTGAACTCCTCGACTCCCCCGAGCCCTGCTCGGCCCTGGTCACCTGGCTGCGCGAGATGGTCACGCACGCCGGTGAGTACCGGGGTCTGGCACGGGCGCTGATGTCGGTGCCGGCCGAGCCGTCCTCCGCACTGGCCCGCTGCAGCACCCCGATCCGCGAGGCGGGCGGCGCGCTGCTGGCCCGGGCTCAGGAGGCGGGCGCGGTAAGGCCGGACGTCCCGATCGGGGACCTCCTCCAGCTGACCCACGCGATCGCCCTGGCGGCCGACGAGTCCCCGGGCGACCCCGCCCTGGCGGACCGCCTGCTCCGGCTGACGCTCCGGGGGCTGAGGGCTCCCGAGGAGAGCACACGACCCACCAGGGCGTGACCGGGCGATCCGGACCCCCTGGGCGCACCAACGCCCAGCCCGGAACGGGAAGCCGGCAGCCGGCGCGGCAGCCGGCACGCTGCACCCCCGAGGGCTCAGGGGCGGAGCCCCGCCGGGGGCAGGGACAACGCCCCGCCGGGGGCAGGGGCAACGCCCCGCCGGGGGCAGGGACAACGCCCCGTCGGGTGCAGGAACACAACCCATGCCGGAGTGCACGAACACAACCCATGCCGGGGTGCAGGGGCGCAGCCCCGCCGGGGTGCAGGGACAACGCCCCGCCGGGTGCAGGGGCAAGGCCCGTCGGGTGCAGGAACACAACCCATGCCGGGGTGCAGGGGCGCAGCCCCGCCGGGGTGCAGGGACAACGCCCCGTCGGGGGCAGGGGCAAGGCCCGTCGGGTGCAGGGGCGCAGCCCATGCCGGGGTGCACGAACACAGCCCATGCCAGGGTGCAGGGGCGCAGCCCCGCCGGGGTCTGGGGCGGAGCCCCAGGGTGGGGTGACTGCTCAGTCGACCGTCACGGGTGGGTGGGTGGGAAACGGGCGGTCAAGGGCGGGACGAAGCCCCAGACAGGGCCCTGGGCGAACCCCCACGGCACTGGAGTCGCGGCAGCCCCGGCGGCGGCGCCGCACAGCACCCCTCACATCAAGACGCCCCACCGCGCCCCCAGCGGCAGCGCACGGCTCAGCGGCGCCGCATGTCCGCCACGCGGGGGCGGTCCGCGGTCGTGGGCTGTTCGGCGCCCAGGACGGAGGCCGAGCGCAGGCCCGTACCGGGCACCTGACCGCGACGGGGCCCCGGGAGGGGCACGTCCCGGCGCTGCTGGCGCGCCGGGACGTGGTCACCCCCCGGGTTTCCGGTCGCCCCGGCCACGGCGATCTGCACCCCCTGGTCGGCGAGGGCCTGGAGCTCGGTGGCGGCGCGGTCGTCATGGGCGGGCGGGTCGTCGGTGACCAGACGGGTGATGAGGTCCGTGGGGACGGTCTGGAACATCGTGTCCGTGCCCAGCTTGGTGTGGTCGGCGAGGACCACGACCTCCGCGGCCGCCTGCACCAGGGCACGGTCGACGGACGCCGACAGCATGTTGGACGTGGACAGCCCGCGCTCCGCGGTGAGACCGCTTCCGGAGAGGAAGGCCTTGGAGACCCTGAGCCCCTGCAGGGACTGCTCCGCGCCGGAGCCCACGAGGGCGTAGTTGGAGCCGCGCAGGGTCCCGCCGGTCATCACGACCTCCACGCGGTTGGCGTGGGCGAGCGCCTGGGCGACGAGCAGGGAGTTGGTGACCACGGTCAGACCGGGCACCCGGGCGAGTCTGCGGGCCAGCTCCTGCGTGGTGGTCCCCGCCCCCACCACGATGGCCTCGCCTTCTTCGACGAGTCCCGCCGCGAGGTCGGCGATGGCCGTCTTCTCGGCGGTCGCGAGATGGGATTTCTGCGGAAAGCCGGACTCCCGCGTGAACCCGCCCGGCAGTACCGCACCGCCGTGCCGGCGGTCGAGGAGTCCTTCTGCCTCCAGTGCCCGCACGTCCCGTCGTACGGTCACTTCGGAGGTCTGGACGACACGGGCGAGTTCACGGAGCGACACGGCCCCGTTCGCTCGCACCATTTCGAGGATCAATTGGCGACGTTCTGCAGCGAACACGAAACTGACAGTAACGCGGGTGACCGTCTGCTTTCAGCGGTTTGCGCCGAATAGCAGAAGTTGTTCGCACGGCAGGGCGGGAAGTGGTATAGGACCTATCCATCCCGCCTATGCCGCGCGCATGGTCCGGCGACTCCCCGTGACCAGCGGGGACTCGCGTCCGCCGTCAGATCTCGGCACCCGTCTTGCGCGTGTGCAACTGCCGTGCCACTTCGGCGATCGAGCCCGAAAGCGACGGGTACACGGTGAAGGCGTTCGCGATCTGCTCGACCGTCAGATTGTTGTCGACGGCGATCGAGATGGGGTGGATGAGTTCCGAGGCGCGCGGCGCCACGACCACACCGCCGACGACGATCCCGGTGCCCGGCCGGCAGAAGATCTTGACGAAGCCGTCCCGGATGCCCTGCATCTTCGCGCGCGGGTTGCGCAGCAACGGGAGCTTGACGACCCGCGCGTCGATCTTGCCCGCGTCGACGTCGGCCTGGGAGTGGCCGACGGTGGCGATCTCGGGGTCGGTGAAGACGTTCGAGGAGACCGTCTTGAGGTTGAGCGGGGTCACCGCGTCGCCGAGGAAGTGGTACATGGCGATACGTCCCTGCATCGCGGCGACGGAGGCGAGGGCGAAGATGCCGGTGACGTCGCCTGCCGCGTACACACCGGGCGCGCTGGTCCGGGACACCCGGTCGGTCCAGATGTGCCCGGAGTCGCGCAGCCGTACGCCCGCCTCCTCCAGGCCGAGGCCCGCGCTGTTCGGGACGGCGCCGACGGCCATCAGGCAGTGCGAGCCGGAGATGACGCGGCCGTCCGCGAGGGTGACCTCCACCCGGTCGCCGACCCGTTTGGCGGACTGGGCGCGGGAGCGGGCCATGACGTTCATGCCGCGGCGGCGGAAGACGTCCTCGAGGACGGCGGCGGCGTCCGGGTCCTCGCCGGGGAGCACCCGGTCGCGGGAGGAGACGAGGGTGACCTTGGAACCGAGGGCCTGGTAGGCACCGGCGAACTCGGCGCCCGTGACACCGGAGCCGACCACGATGAGCTCCTCGGGAAGCTCGTCGAGGTCGTAGACCTGGGTCCAGTTCAGGATGCGCTCGCCGTCGGGCTGGGCGTCGGGCAGCTCGCGCGGGTGACCGCCGGTGGCTATGAGGACGGCGTCGGCGGTGAGCGTCTCCTCGGTGCCGTCGGCGGCACGGACGACGACCTTGCGGGAGCCGTCGAGGGCCTGCATGCCCTCCAGCCGGCCGCGGCCGCGCATGACCCGGGCGCCGGCGCGCGTGACGGAGGCGGTGATGTCGTGCGACTGGGCGAGGGCGAGCCGCTTCACCCGGCGGTTGACCTTCCCGAGGTCCACCCCGACGACCCGGGCCGCCTGCTCCAGCGGCGGGGTGTCGTCCGCGACGATGATGCCCAGCTCCTCGTACGACGAGTCGAAGGTGGTCATCACCTCCGCCGTCGCGATGAGCGTCTTCGACGGCACGCAGTCGGTCAGCACCGACGCTCCGCCCAGACCGTCGCAGTCGACGACGGTCACCTCCGCGCCGAGCTGCGCGGCCACCAGCGCCGCTTCGTATCCGCCGGGTCCGCCACCGATGATCACGATCCGAGTCACGTACTCCATTGTCCCGCACGCCTCGAAGTGCTTCCGTCCGGGGGCGCCGGGTCCCGCTGCGCGGGTTGCCTCCGGTGTCGCCCGCGGTGCTGCCCGCGGGCGACACCGGGGTGGCGAGGCCGGGACTTCCGACTGCCGTACCCTCGATCCATGTCGTCGCTCTACGCCGCCTACGCCGGCAATCTCGACGCACGGCTGATGTCCCGCCGCGCCCCGCACTCGCCGCTGCGCGCCACCGGCTGGCTGAACGGGTGGCGGCTGACCTTCGGCGGTGAGCAGCTGGGCTGGGAGGGTGCGCTGGCCACGCTCGTCGAGGACCCCATCTCGCAGGTGTTCGTGGCGCTGTACGACATCGCGCCGATGGACGAGGAGTCCATGGACCGCTGGGAGGGCGTCGGCCTCGGCATCTACCGGCGGATGCGCGTCCGGGTGCACACGCTGGACGGGTCGGAACCGGCATGGGTGTACGTGCTGAACGGATACGAGGGCGGGCTGCCGTCGGCCCGGTACCTCGGGGAGATCGCCGACGCGGCGGAGTCGGCGGGGGCACCGCACGACTATGTGATGGAGCTGCGGAAACGGCCCTGCTGAGGCGGTTCGCCACTAAAATCGGGTCGAGCGAAGCAGGAACGGGAGGGCTCCATGGCCCCCATCGCGCAGTACGACGTGTACTACACCGAGCAGGCCGCCGCGGCCCGCGACCGGCTCGACGGCCAGCAGCGCGACGCCTTCGAGAAGGGCATCGCGCTCCTGTCCCGTGACCCTTTCCTCCCGGTGTCCCGCCCCATAAGCTCCACCGGCGACGACCGCACGATCCGGCTCACGCAGAACATCCTGGTGGAATACACCGTCAGCCGGGGACGTCTGCTGATCTTCATCGTCGAGGTCTTCAACGACAAGGACGTCCTCGTCCCGGGCGAGGGCTGACCAGGGCGAGGGCCGACCCGGTACGGGCGCCCGTCGCCGGCTCGCCGGAAACGACAAGACAACGATCGCGTTCCCGTGAGCTCCAACATCTACGCGCGTAGGCTCGAAGCGGCTACCCTCGTCCGCGTGAACGCATCTCTTCTTCCGGACGACATCCAGGGCGACCCGTACAAGGCCGCCGACACGGCCGCCGCCCGCCTGCGCGAGCTCACGGGGGCCGAGACCCACGACGTCGCCCTCGTGATGGGCTCCGGCTGGGCACCCGCCGTCGACGCCCTGGGGGCTCCCGACGCGGAGTTCCAGGTCACCGAGCTGCCCGGCTTCCCGGCACCGGCCGTCGAGGGCCACGGGGGCAAGGTCCGCTCGTACGTCATCGGTGACAAGCGCGCGCTGGTCTTCCTGGGGCGTACGCACTACTACGAGGGCCGCGGGGTCGCCGCCGTGGCGCACGGGGTGCGTACCGCGGTGGCCGCGGGCTGCAAGACCGTGGTGCTCACCAACGGATGCGGGGGTCTGCGCCAGGGCATGCGGCCCGGACAGCCGGTGCTGATCAGCGACCACATCAACCTGACGGCGACCTCGCCGATCGTCGGGGCGAACTTCGTGGACCTGACCGATCTGTACTCGCCGCGGCTGCGGGCGCTGTGCAAGGAGATCGACCCGTCGCTGGAGGAGGGCGTCTACGCCCAGTTCCCCGGCCCGCACTACGAGACGCCGGCCGAGATCCGGATGGCCCGGGTGATCGGGGCGGACCTGGTGGGCATGTCGACGGTGCTCGAGGCCATCGCGGCGCGGGAGGCCGGGGCGGAGGTGCTGGGGATCTCCCTCGTGACGAATCTGGCCGCCGGTATGACCGGGGAGCCGCTGAACCACGAGGAGGTCCTGCAGGCCGGGCGGGACTCGGCGGCGCGGATGGGCGCGTTGCTCGCGCGCGTGCTCGGCCGGTTGTAGGCGCGGGTGGGCTCTGGCGGGGGGCCGGCTGGGGCTCCGCCCCGGACCCCGGCGTTTCCCACCCACCCGTCACGGTCAACTGAACAGTGAACCCAGCTGGGGCTCCGCCCCGGACCCCGCCGGCAGGGGCTGTCGCCCCTGGACCCCGTTTCCCACCCACCCACCCGTGACAGCCAACTGAACAGTGGCCCCACCTGGGGCTCCGCCCCAGACCCCAGCGGGGGCTCCGCCCCCCCTGCACCCCCGGCGGGTCACCCCCACGACACCCTCGTGGGGGCACCGCCCCTGCACCCCCTGCGGGGCACCGCCCTGCACCCTCGTGGGGGCACCGCCCCCGCACCCCCGGGCACCGCCCCCGCACCCCCGCGGGGCACCGCCCTGACACTCCACTGGGCACCGCCCCTGCACACTCTGGGCGTGGCCGTCGCCGGATACGGAACCGACCGCTTTCCGGCGGGGCTCCGACCCTGCCACCCCACGGGGCTCCGCCCCTACACCCCCTCGCGGGGGCTCCTGCCCCCGCGCCCCGTCTGGCTCCGTCGGCGGGCGGCGCCGGCGCCGCCCGGCGATACGCGGCCCGTCCGGGGGTGCCCCCTCTGGGGGAGTTCGAGGACGAGGCCGTCCGGGGCCGACGCGGGGGCCGGGGGCGGCGGCCCCCGGCAGACAGACGGCACCAGCAACGAGCAACACCAACGAGAGGTTGACCCGACGTGCACGACGATCTCATCGCACGGGCCAAGGCGTGGCTGGCCGAGGACCCCGACGTGGAGACCCGTGAGGAACTCGCCGCGCTGATCGACGCCGGGGACGTCGAGGAGCTCGACGCACGGTTCGGCGGGACGCTGCAGTTCGGTACCGCGGGGCTGCGGGGCGAGCTGGGGGCGGGGCCGATGCGGATGAACCGGGCCGTGGTCATCCGGGCCGCCGCCGGGCTCGCGGCGTACCTGAGGAAGAAGGGGCAGGCCGGCGGAGTCGTCGTCATCGGCTACGACGCCCGGCACAAGTCCGAGGACTTCGCCCGCGACACCGCCGCCGTGATGACGGGCGCGGGGCTGCGCGCCGCGGTGCTGCCCCGGCCGCTGCCGACCCCCGTCCTGGCCTTCGCCATCAGGCATCTCGGCGCGGTCGCCGGCGTGGAGGTCACCGCCAGCCACAACCCGCCCCGGGACAACGGCTACAAGGTGTACCTGGGCGACGGTTCCCAGATCGTCCCGCCCGCCGACGCCGAGATCGCCGCCGAGATCGACGCGATCGTCTCCCTCGACGACGTCCCGCGTCCCGACACCGGCTGGGAGACCCTCGACGACTCCGTCCTCGACGCCTATCTCGCCCGTACCGACGCCGTCCTTGCCGAGGGCTCCCCGCGTACCGCCCGTGCCGTCTACACGGCGATGCACGGCGTCGGCAAGGACGTGCTGCTGGCCGCGTTCGCGCGGGCCGGGTTCCCGGAGCCCGTCCTCGTCGCCGAGCAGGCCGAGCCCGACCCGGACTTCCCGACCGTCGCCTTCCCCAACCCGGAGGAGCCGGGGGCGATGGACCTGGCCTTCGCGAAGGCGCGGGAGACGGAGCCCGACCTGGTCATCGCCAACGACCCGGACGCCGACCGGTGCGCCGTGGCCGTCCGGGACGGGGACGGGTGGCGCATGCTGCGGGGTGACGAGGTGGGTGCCCTGCTCGCCGCCCACCTGGTGCGGCGCGGGGCGCGCGGCACCTTCGCCGAGTCCATCGTGTCGTCCTCGCTGCTCGGGCGGATCGCCGCGAAGGCGGGGCTGCCGTACGAGGAGACGCTCACGGGCTTCAAGTGGATCGCCCGGGTGGACGGGCTGCGGTACGGCTACGAGGAGGCCCTCGGCTACTGCGTCGATCCGGACGGGGTGCGGGACAAGGACGGCATCACGGCCGCGCTGCTGGTCACGGAGCTGGCCTCCGAGCTCAAGGAGCAGGGGCGGACCCTGCTCGACCTCCTGGACGACCTCGCCGTGGAGCACGGCCTGCACGCCACCGACCAGCTCTCGGTCCGGGTCCAGGATCTGTCGGTCATCTCCGAGGCCATGCGGCGCCTGCGCGAGCAGCCGCCGACCGAGCTGGCCGGACTCGGCATCACCAGGGCCGAGGACCTCACCCGGGGGACCGACAGGCTGCCGCCGACCGACGGCCTGCGCTACACCCTCGACGGCGCCCGCGTCATCGTGCGGCCCAGCGGCACCGAGCCGAAGCTGAAGTGCTACCTGGAGGTCGTCGTGCCGGTCGCCTCGCACGCCGAGCTGCCGGCCGCCCGCGCCCGGGCCGCCGAGCTGCTCGCGGCGGTCAGGCGCGATCTGTCGGCGGCCGTCGGCCTCTGAGCCGTACGCACACCGTGCCGCCGTGCCGGTGACGTCGCGCTGATGGGATGTCCCTGCCGCCAGGGGCATCCCATCGGTGCTGTCCGGCCGGGCCCGTCCTGCCGGCTCGCCACGGCAGCCGCCCCTCCGACGGCGGCACAGCGGGCGGCGGCCACTGTGCCGGTCGTCGGCCGGGGCGGGCAGGCGCGGAGGGGGGGGCAGGCGCGGAGGCGGGCAGGCGCGGGGCAGACCCGCGCCGCGTGGCGGTGATGCCGGGGTGGTGGGCGTGATGGGCGGTCACGCGTGACGCGCGGCACGGAGGCCTGCGCCGGTGCGGCCCGTCCGGGCCGGGAGCCGGCGTGGGCCGGGAGCCGGCGTGGGCCGGGTTCACGCGGTGGCCACCGCCGCGGCGGTGGCCGCCAGCAGGGGCGCGGCAGGTCGAACATGTGCTCCAGCCGGGCCCGTCAGCCCGTGAAGCGCAGGATCGCCAGCAGGATCGCCCCGGCCACCGCGGGCGCCGCGACCTCGTACGCCCAGCGGACGGTGACCTCGCCCTGTGCCGTCTCCGCCTGCTCGCGGTCCTCCAGCATCCCCCGCAGGTCGTCCATGATCTTGTCGGTCTCGGCACGGGTCGGGCCGTCCGGTACGGCGGAGCCACGAAGGCCGCCCCCGAGCCCGCGGCCCAGTCCTCCGAGCCCGCGGCCCAGTCCTCCGAGCCCGCGGCCCGGTCCGCCGGGCCTGCCGCCCGCACGGGCCGCCGCCTCGGCGTGGGTCTGCCGCCGGGTGGCCTTCTTGCGGGCGCGGAGCGAGACGGGGATGGCCCACAGCTGGTACTTGGCGCCGGCCTTGGTGACGACCTCGTTCGAGTAGCCGGAGCGCAGGGAGGCGATCTGCCCCCAGGGCAGCGTGATCACCCGGAAGGGGTTGCGCACGCGCAGCCGGTCGTCGCCCGCGAAGACGGCCGGGCGCAGGGTGAACGCGGTCACCAGCGGAACGACGAGGATCAGAGCGGCGAGCGCCAGCCACGGGGTGCGGCCGTGCCCCTTGATCAGCGCGTCGACGCCGAGCCACCCGACGACGACGAGCAGCAGGACACCGCCCAGGAGCGCCATCGGGGAGCGGTAGATCAGGTCCTTGGTGGCGGGCGCCGGGGGGTGCGGCTCGGATGACTGGCGGTCCGGGGTCGTCATGCTCCCGATTCTGCCCGACGCCTCCGGAAGCCCACGTACACGGTCTCGCGGGCGGTCTCGTACGCGGTCCCGCGGGCGGTCTCGTACGCGGTCCCGCGGGCGGTCTCGTACGCGGTCCCGCGGGCGGTCTCGTACGCGGTCCCGCGGGCGGTCCCTCCGCGGTGCCGGGCCATGGGACGAGTACCCGGGGGTGTACAGCCGCTACGCGCGTAGATATGCTCGGCTGGTGACCATGCCCAGTACTGCACCCGCTGTTCTCGCTGACGTCACCGCGTCCGACAGCACGCTGCGCCGCTTCCTCCACGGGCTGCCCGGCGTCGACGCGGTCGGCCTGGAGGCGCGCGCCGCCTCGCTCGGCACCCGTTCCATCAAGACCACCGCGAAGGCGTACGCCATCGACCTCGCCATCTCGATGGTCGACCTGACGACGCTGGAAGGCGCGGACACCCCGGGCAAGGTCCGGGCGCTCGGCGCCAAGGCCGTCCACCCCGACCCGACCGACCGTACGGCCCCCGCGACCGCGGCCGTCTGCGTCTACCCCGACATGGTGACCGCCGCGAAGGAGGCCGTCGCCGGCTCGGGCGTGAAGGTCGCCTCGGTCGCCACCGCCTTCCCGGCCGGCCGCGCCGCCCTCGACGTGAAGCTGGCCGACGTCCGCGAGGCCGTGCTGGCCGGCGCCGACGAGATCGACATGGTCATCGACCGCGGGGCGTTCCTCGCGGGCAAGTACCTGAAGGTGTACGACGAGATCGTCGCGGTGAAGGAGGCCTGCGGGACCTCCGCCCGCCTGAAGGTCATCTTCGAGACCGGCGAGCTGTCGACGTACGACAACATCCGGCGCGCGAGCTGGCTCGGCATGCTGGCGGGGGCCGACTTCATCAAGACCTCCACCGGCAAGGTCGGGGTGAACGCCACGCCCGCCAACACCCTGCTCATGCTGGAGGCCGTGCGGGACTTCCGTGCGCAGACCGGGGTGCAGGTCGGCGTGAAGCCGGCCGGCGGCATCCGGACCAGCAAGGACGCGATCAAGTTCCTCGTCCTGGTCAACGAGACCGTCGGCGAGGACTGGCTGGACAACCACTGGTTCCGCTTCGGCGCCTCCTCGCTCCTGAACGACCTGCTGATGCAGCGTCAGAAGCTGGCCACCGGCCGCTACTCCGGCCCCGACTACGTGACGGTGGACTGATCACCATGGCTGCATTCGCATACGCACCCGCCCCCGAGTCCCGCTCGGTCGTCGACATCGCACCCTCGTACGGCCTGTTCATCGACGGCGAGTTCACCGAGGCGGCCGACGGCAAGGTCTTCAAGACCGTGTCGCCGTCCACCGAGGAGGTCCTCTCGGAGGTCGCGCAGGCCGGTTCCGAGGACGTCGACCGCGCGGTGCGGGCCGCCCGCAAGGCCTTCGAGAAGTGGTCGGCGCTGCCCGGCTCCGAGCGCGCCAAGTACCTGTTCCGCATCGCCCGCATCATCCAGGAACGCAGCCGCGAGCTGGCCGTCCTGGAGACGCTGGACAACGGCAAGCCCATCAGGGAGACCCGCGACGCCGACCTGCCCCTGGTCGCCGCGCACTTCTTCTACTACGCGGGCTGGGCGGACAAGCTGGAGCACGCCGGGTTCGGCCGGGATCCGCGGCCGCTGGGCGTGGCCGGCCAGGTCATCCCGTGGAACTTCCCGCTGCTGATGCTGGCGTGGAAGATCGCACCGGCGCTGGCGACCGGCAACACGGTCGTGCTGAAGCCGGCCGAGACCACTCCCCTGTCGGCGCTGTTCTTCGCGGACATCTGCCGCCAGGCGGGCCTGCCCAAGGGTGTCGTCAACATCCTCCCGGGCTACGGCGACGCGGGCGCCGCGCTCGTAGCGCACCCGGACGTGAACAAGGTCGCCTTCACCGGCTCCACCGCCGTCGGCAAGGAGATCGCCCGCACGGTGGCCGGCACGCGCAAGAAGCTCACCCTGGAGCTGGGCGGCAAGGGCGCCAACATCGTCTTCGACGACGCGCCCGTCGACCAGGCCGTCGAGGGCATCGTCACCGGCATCTTCTTCAACCAGGGCCAGGTCTGCTGCGCGGGCAGCCGCCTGCTGGTCCAGGAGTCGGTCCACGACGAGGTGCTCGACTCCCTCAAGCGCAGGCTCTCCACCCTCCGCCTCGGCGATCCGCTCGACAAGAACACCGACATCGGCGCGATCAACTCCGCCGAGCAGCTGGCCCGGATCACCTCGCTCGCCGACCGGGGCGAGGCCGAGGGCGCCGAGCGCTGGTCACCGGCCTGCGAACTGCCCAGCGCCGGTTACTGGTTCGCGCCGACGCTCTTCACCAACGTCACCCAGGCGCACACCATCGCCCGCGACGAGATCTTCGGCCCGGTCCTGTCGGTGCTGACCTTCCGTACGCCGGACGAGGCGGTCGCCAAGGCGAACAACACGCAGTACGGACTGTCGGCGGGCATCTGGACCGAGAAGGGCTCCCGCATCCTGGCCGTCGCGAACAAGCTGCGCGCCGGTGTCGTCTGGTCCAACACGTTCAACAAGTTCGACCCGACCTCGCCGTTCGGCGGCTACAAGGAGTCGGGCTTCGGCCGCGAGGGCGGCCGCCACGGCCTGGAGGCGTACCTCGATGTCTGACGTGACCCGTCTCTCCGTCTTCAAGACCTACAAGCTGTACGTCGGCGGGAAGTTCCCGCGTTCCGAAAGCGGTCGGGTGTACGAGGTGACCACGAGGACATCACCCGCTGACGCGGCGGGCAAGGGCAAGTGGCTGGCCAACGCCCCGCAGGCCTCCCGCAAGGACGCCCGGGACGCGGTCGTGGCCGCGCGCAAGGCGTTCGGAGCCTGGTCCGGTGCGACCGCGTACAACCGGGGCCAGATCCTCTACCGCGTAGCGGAGATGCTGGAGGGCCGCCGCGACCAGTTCGTACGGGAAGTCGCCGAGGCCGAAGGCCTGTCCAAGTCCAAGTCCGCCGCCGTCGTGGACGCCACGATCGACCGCTGGGTCTGGTACGCGGGCTGGACCGACAAGATCGCCCAGGTGGTCGGCGGCGGCAACCCGGTCGCGGGCCCGTTCTTCAACCTCTCCTCGCCCGAACCGACCGGCGTGGTGGCGGTGCTGGCCCCGCAGGAGTCGTCCTTCCTGGGCCTGGTCTCGGTGATCGCCCCGGTGATCGCCACGGGCAACACGGCGGTCGTGGTGGCGTCCGAGAAGGCCCCGCTCCCGGCCCTGTCGCTGGGCGAGGTGCTGGCCACCTCCGACCTGCCCGGCGGAGTCGTCAACGTCCTGTCCGGCCGTACGGCGGAGATCGCTGCGCCGCTGGCCGCACACCAGGACGTCAACGCGATCGACCTGGCGGGCGCCGACGAGGTGCTGGCGAAGGAGCTGGAGATCGCTGCCGCGGACAACCTGAAGCGGGTCCTTCGTCCACAGCCTGTGGACACGGCCGACTGGACGGCGACTCCGGGCACCGACCGCATGACGGCGTTCCTGGAGACCAAGACCGTCTGGCACCCGACGGGTTCGCTGGGGGCGTCCGGCTCGTCGTACTGACCGCCGCCGCCCACGGCAGCGAGCCGCGTTTCCCCTCGGCCCGGGGAAACGCGGCTCGCTGCCGTGGATGCCGGTTCCGGCGAGCGGATCGGGCCTGATGCCGGCGACCCGACCGGTGATGCGCCGCGTCGAGCCGCCCGGCGTCCGCGCGCCGGCCTGCGTGCCCCTGCCGCCCGGCGGGAGAGAACGGCGATCAGCGCACGCCATGGGCCGGAATTCCGGTAATGGTTCGGACACTGACGGTAGTTGAGGTGTGATCCGCGCTCCAAAGCCGGCCCGCGAGGTCGGCAGCGGTCGCACCATGCGTCAAACTGGTGTTCCGTGAGCATTCATCCCCCGTCACCCGCCCGTGTCGTGCTGCTGTGCGGCCCCTCGGGCTCGGGCAAGTCACTCGTCGCCGCCCGTTCCGGGCTCCCCGTCCTGCGCCTCGACGACTTCTACAAGGAGGGCGACGACCCGACGCTGCCTGTGGTGGAGGGGAGTTCGGACATCGACTGGGACCATCCGAAGTCGTGGGACGCGGATGTCGCCGTCGAGGCCATCACCCGGCTGTGCGCCACGGGGTCGACGCCCGTACCGGTGTACGACATCGCGCTGAGCGCCCGTACCGGCGAGGAGACGCTGCGCATCGGGCGGGCCCCGCTGTTCATCGCGGAGGGCATCTTCGCCGCCGAGATCGTCGAGCGCTGCCGTGAGCTCGGGGTGCTGGCGGACGCGCTCTGCCTGAGCCGCGGGCCCGTCACCACCTTCCGCCGGCGCTTCCTGCGGGATCTGCGGGAGGGGCGCAAGTCTGTGCCGTTCCTGCTGCGCCGCGGCTGGCGGCTGATGCGGGCGGAACGCATGATCGTCGCCCGCCAGACCTCGCTGGGCGCCCACGCGTGCGACCGGGACGAGGCGGTGGGCCGGCTGGCGGCCGCGGCCGCAGGCCGCCGCGCCACGGCGCGGACGACGGCGGCCTGAGGCCCGGCCGCGCTGTCCGGGTGGCTCAGCCGCCCGGGCAGCCCGCGGTCGAATAGGTCCAGCAGTGCGAGGACCACTTGTTGTCGTCCGAACCGCTGAAGTTCGTGCCGGCGCCGGGCGGCAGACCCCAGGTGTCACCGGCCCAGTTGTCCAGCTGGTAGAACCACAGGTTGTGGTTGGGGTCCTTGTTCTTGGCCGAGCTCGCCTTGTTGTCGATGGTGGTCGACGTGCCGTGGAAGACGAGTCCGCTGTAGCTCTTCTTGCTGGACAGCGTGTCGTAGATGCCGCCCGCGTAGTCCTGGAGACGGTAGATACAGGCCTCACCCGAGTCGCAGGTGCCGTCGTTGCTGGCGGCCTGCGCGGGCGTCATCGCGGCGAAGACGCCCGCGACGGACATCAGCGATGCCGCCAGGAGTGCGCGTCCTCTTCTCATGTCTGTTTCCTTTCGGTACGGAGCACGTGACCCTGACACACGGGGTGGGGCCGGATGGGACCCCGTTCCCGCGATTGACCGAAAGATCGACAATCATGGCCGAAAAGCATGTGTTCGAACTGTCTTACGTTCCGGGCGACTTGACGGTGTGTCCCACTAGTGATCAGCTGAAACATGCGTAACTGGAGGACCCCGGCCGGTGGCACGGGCGTGACGATCACGCTGGCGGCCGCTCTGGCGGTTCTCGCCACGGCCTGCGCCGGCGGGAACACGGGCGGGAAGACGGACGGAAACGGTCAGGGCACCCGGGACAGCACACCGGCCGTCGCCACCTCGTTCGCCCACGCGCCGAGGGACTACCCGCTGGACGCGTACCGGCCCACCACCGACGAGAGCGGGACCGTCGACCACGCGGTCGTCGTCCTGGCCCGTTCCTGCATGCGGAAGTTCGGCGAGAGCTGGCCCGCGTACCAGGCCCCTCCGGGCAGCATCCCGCTCAACGCCCGCAAGTACGGTCCGACCGACCTCGCGTCGGTCCGCGTCTACGGCTACAAGCCGCCGCTGCCCGACGGCGTCACCCGGCAGCAGGCGGTTCTCGCCCAGCAGCGGGCCGTCGCCGCCGACAAGACGATCACTCCGGCCGCGAAGGCCGTCTTCACCGGAGCCGCGACGGAGGGCGCGAAGGTCCCGCCGGGCGTCCCCCAAGGGGGCTGCCACGGGCAGGCCCAGCGCTCGGCGCGGGCCGACAGGGCGGCGGACGACCTGATGGAGGTCCAGACGCTGTTCGTCCAGGCGTCCCGCGGTACAGCGAAGGACCCGGCCACGGTCGCCCTGGACAAGCGGTGGAGCGCCTGCATGCGCAAGGCCGGGCTGGACTACCCCGATCCGCTCACCGCGGTCGACGACTCGACCTGGCGCGAACAGAAGACCAGCGCCTTCGGCCCCCATCCGGCCTTCCCGGCACCGTCCCGCAAGGAGATCTCCACGGCGGAGGCCGATGTGCGCTGCAAGGCCGAGACCGGCTACGTGGCGAAGCGGTACGCCGTCGAGGCCCGCCGCCAGCGGCAGCTCATCAAGGAGCACCGGAGCGCACTGGCCGCGGTGCTGGAACGCAAGCGGCGCATGGTGGAACGGGCCGAGGCCGTGGTCGCGGCCGACAAGGGGAAGTAGGGCGTACGCGGAGGGCCGGACGGCGAAGGACCGGACAAACGAGAGCGGGACTGGACGGACCCCCCGGCCCTCCAGTCCCGCACTCCGCCCACGTCCCCCGTGACGGAGTTCCCCGCGATCCCCCTTGCTTCCCCCGTTCTTCCCCCGTGATTCCCCCGGTTCCCCCGTGTTTCCCCAGGTGGTACTCCCCCGCCGAGCCCATCAGCGGCCTACGGCCGCGGGCCCCTACCTTCAGGCGACCAGCTCCCCGAAGGCGTATTCCTCGTCACGGCCGAAGCTGAGGACCTCGTCCTCGCGCAGCCGGCGGAGCGACCGCCAGATGCTGGACTTGACCGTGCCGACACTGATGTCGAGGATCTCCGCGATCTCCGGGTCCGTGCGGCCCTCGTAGTAGCGCAGGACCAGCATGGTGCGCTGGAGCTCGGGCAGCCGGGCCAGCGCCTGCCACAGCACCGCGCGCAGCTCGGTGCCGCGCATGGCGTCCGTGTCGCCGGGCGTCTCCGGCAGTTCCTCGGTCGGGTACTCGTTGAGCTTGCGGCGCCGCCAGGCGCTGATGTGCAGGTTGGTCATGGTGCGGCGGAGGTACCCGCCGACCGCGGCCTTGTCGCTGATCCGGTCCCAGGCCCGGTAGGTCGAGAACAGCGCGCTCTGCAGCAGGTCCTCGGCCTCGAAACGGTCACCGGTGAGGTGGTAGGCGGTCGCGTACAGGGAGGCGCGGCGCTCCTGGACGTAGGCGGTGAACTCCACCTCCGTCAGCGAGCGGCGCTCCCCCGAGGCCTCCCCGTACGCGGTTCCCCCGTGTGCTTCCCCCGTGTGCGCGTCAACCACCGACATATAAGCCGGAAGCTGACGCCCGGCGCCGCGAGCGCACCCCCGAGCTCCCGCGACCCCGGACTTCTCGGAACCCCGGTTCACGTCGTGCAGCCGCGTGACCACTGCGCTGGTGCTGGTGCCGTGCAGCGTGTTCATCTCGCGCCCCCCGTCGTGGACTTCCGGTGTTCGTCTCGCTCAGGCCGTCTGGCTTGCCTGTGCCGAAAAGCTTGCCGACGGCACTTCATGGCCATGTCCGCCGACTGTCACAGACCTGTCACAGGGGTCGGTCACACGGATGTCACACCGTGCGCACAGGTGGTCGCGGTACGGGGTCCCGGGAGGCCGCCCGGACGCACAGGTCGTCCGGGAGCCTCTCCATGGGCCAGAATGAGCCCGTGCCTTCCCTGTTGCTGATCGAGGACGACGACGCCATCCGCACCGCCCTGGAGCTGTCTCTTACGCGCCAGGGTCATCGGGTTGCCACCGCTGCCACCGGCGAGGACGGCCTGAAGCTGCTGCGCGAGCAGCGGCCGGACCTGATCGTGCTGGACGTGATGCTGCCCGGCATCGACGGGTTCGAGGTGTGCCGGCGCATCCGGCGCACGGACCAGCTGCCGATCATCCTGCTGACCGCCCGCAACGACGACATCGACGTGGTGGTCGGGCTGGAGTCCGGGGCGGACGACTACGTGGTCAAGCCGGTGCAGGGCCGGGTCCTCGACGCCCGCATCCGGGCCGTGCTGCGGCGCGGCGAGCGGGAGTCCAGCGACTCGGCGACGTTCGGGAGTCTCGTCATCGACCGCTCGGCGATGACCGTGACGAAGAACGGCGAGGACCTCCAGCTGACGCCGACCGAGCTGCGGCTGCTGCTGGAGCTGAGCCGGCGCCCGGGACAGGCGCTGTCCCGGCAGCAGCTGCTGCGGCTGGTGTGGGAGCACGACTACCTCGGTGACTCGCGGCTGGTGGACGCCTGTGTGCAGCGGCTGCGCGCCAAGGTCGAGGACGTCCCGTCGTCCCCGACGCTGATCCGTACCGTCCGCGGTGTCGGCTACCGGCTGGACACGCCTCAGTGACGAAGGAGCAAGGGGGGTTCCGCGGCTGGTCCGCGGGGCGCAAGGGAGCTGTGTCGCGGCTGCGTTTCACCAGTCTGCGGCTGCGGCTGGTCGTGGTCTTCGGGCTGGTCGCCCTCACCGCCGCCGTGTCGGCGTCCGGCATCGCGTACTGGCTGAACCGTGAGGCGGTGCTGACCCGTGCCCAGGACGCGGTGCTGCGTGACTTCCAGCAGGAGATGCAGAACCGGGCCGGTGCGCTCCCGGTGCCGCCCACACAGGACGAACTGCAGCGCACCGCCGGTCAGATGGCGGCCAGCAGCCAGCGCTTCAGCGTGCTGCTGGTCGCGACGGACGCCGACGGCAGGACGGTGTACGGGAACTCCGGCGGCCTGAACGGGTTCGCGCTGGAGGACGTGCCCGGATCGCTGCGGGCCGCGGTGAACAAGCAGCAGAAGGTGGCCGACGGCAACAAGTCGCCGTACCACCTGTACTGGCAGCGGGTCGTCGACCACGGCACCCCGTACCTGGTCGCCGGTACGAGGGTGATCGGCGGCGGCCCGACCGGCTACATGGTCAAGTCGCTGGAACCGGAGGCCAAGGACCTCAACTCCCTCGCCTGGTCGCTCGGCATCGCCACCGGACTGGCGCTGGTCGGCTCGGCGCTGCTCGCGCAGGCCGCGGCGGGGACCGTGCTGAAGCCGGTGCACCGGCTCGGTGTCGCCGCACGGCGGCTCGGCGAGGGCAGACTGGACACCCGGCTGAGGGTCTCCGGGACCGATGAACTCGCCGATCTCTCGCGGACGTTCAACAACGCGGCCGAGGCGCTGGAGCAGCGGGTCGCGGAGATGGCCGCGCGGGACGAGGCGTCCCGGCGGTTCGTCGCCGACATGTCCCACGAACTGCGCACTCCGCTGACCGCCATCACGGCCGTGACGGAGGTGCTGGAGGAGGAACTGGAGGCGGAGTCCGGGAGCATCGACCCGATGATCGAGCCCGCCGTACGGCTGGTGGTGAGCGAGACCCGGCGGCTGAACGACCTCGTGGAGAACCTGATGGAGGTCACCCGCTTCGACGCGGGCACCGCCCGGCTGGTCCTGGACGACGTCGACATCGCCGACCAGATCACCGCCTGCATCGATGCCCGCGCCTGGCTGGACGCCGTGGAGCTGGACGCCGAGCGCGGCATCCACTGCCGGCTCGACCCGCGCCGCCTGGACGTGATCCTCGCCAACCTGATCGGCAACGCGCTCAAGCACGGCGGGTCGCCGGTGCGGGTCTCGGTGCGCATCGACGGCGAGGACCTGGTCGTCGCCGTGCGCGACCACGGTCCCGGCATTCCCGAGGACGTCCTGCCGCACGTCTTCGACCGCTTCTACAAGGCCAGTGCCTCCCGGCCGCGTTCCGAGGGCAGCGGCCTGGGCCTGTCCATCGCGATGGAGAACGCGGGCATCCACGGCGGCCGGATCACCGCCGCCAACTCGCCCGAGGGCGGCGCGGTCTTCACCCTGCGGCTGCCGAAGGACGCCTCCGCGCTGGCGGAGGGGAGCGACGGCAAGGGCGACGGTTCGAAGGGTTCGAAGGAAGAGGCGTCATGAACGCACGACGCCTGCTGGCGCTCCCCGTACTCGCCGCGCTGCTCACCGGCTGCGGCATCAGGGCCACCCAGGTGCCCACGGACTTCGGCGCGGCGCCCTCCCGGGTGCCGTGCTCGCTGACCGAGCCGGACCTCACCACGCAGTCCTCGCACGGGGTGCCCGTGCAGGTCTTCCTGCTGTGCGGTTCGTCGCTGGTCACCGTGGACCGTTCGGTGCGCGTCCCGGACGGCACCGCGGACGCCAAGCGCCGGGTGCTGGTGGCCCAGGGGCTGCTGGACCAGCTCGCCCAGACGCCGTCCGCCGGGGAGAAGAACGCCGGCTACACGACGTTCGTGCACGGGGGCATGGCCGTGACCGGGCCGCGCCCGAAGGACCCGGAGGACGCGCTGCGGCTGAGCACCGCCCCCGAACAGCTCACCTCGTACGCCCTCGCCCAGATCGTGTGCACCTTCTCCGACTCGGCCGCGGCCGAGGGGGACGGTTCGGTGATCCTGGGCGGGCCGGACCGCGGACCGCTGCGCCGGTACGAGTGCACCGACGAGGTGCGGTCCCGGCCGGGCAGCGGGATGCCGACGTCCAGCGCGGTGACGGCCGGCTGACGGACCGGGCGCCGTCCGTGCGGCCCCGGGTGTGCCGGAAGCTTCCGGACGCGCGCGTGGCGGATCCGGAACCGATCGTGCACGCGGGCGCGTCTACGGGGGCGTGCAGCGTCAAGGCTCCATCGGCGGCAGCGCCGCGATCCGCGTCCGTGTGACAGGGGGTGCCCTCCTGGTCGCACACCTGGCGCTCGTCGCCTGGCTCACGCTGCGACCCCTGGACGTTCCCTGGATGATGCCCACCAACCTGCGCCCGCTGGCCGGGATCCGGGCCGACCTGGCGCTGGGCTGGGCCGGGGCGGCCCGCCGGATCGGTGCGGGCCTCGCGCTGCTGGCACCGCTGGGCGTTCTGCTGCCGATGGCGCACGGCAGGCTCGCCGTGTCCCCGCTCGCCTCCCTGCTCCGTACGGCCACGACGGGCGCCCTGATCTCCCTGGGCATCGCGCTCTTGCAGACGGGGGTGCCCGGGCGGGTCGTCGACGTCGACTCCCTGCTGCTGAACACCGCCGGTGTGGTGCTGGTCCACCTCGCCCTCGTCCCCGCGGGCCGGTCCTGGCTCCGCCGCAGGAACGAGCGTGTCCGCCGCCCGCAGGAGGAGACTTCTCAGGGGCGGACCCCGACGATTCCCAGGGTCGGTATCGCACCGTAGAGCGACGCTTCGTCTGCTTCGTCCGCGTAGCGTGGAGGTCAGTCGAGGCAGCCGACCGGGGCGGCCTCGCCACGGACGCTCACGAAGGAGCCGACCATGACCGCCCTTGCCCGCCCCACCCATGGCCGCATGATCGGCGGAGTGTGCGCAGCGCTGGCGCGGCGCTTCGGCACCTCCGCGACGACGATGCGGGTGATCTTCCTGGTCTCCTGCCTGCTGCCGGGGCCGCAGTTCCTGCTCTACATAGCGCTGTGGATCCTGCTGCCCGCGGAGGACAAGGCGCGCACGGCCTGGTAGCCCGCCGTACCGTTCGCCGTCGGGGCGCACCGCGTGTGACCGGTGCGCCCCGACGGCAGGTGCGGTGGCCCGGTCAGACGAGCGGAAGACCCTTGGCCAGGCCCCCCGCCACCGGCAGACCGCCGAGCAGCCCGCCGACCGGCGAGGTCGGGCCCTGCCGGAGCGCCTGGTCGGCGACCGGCCGGGTGGCGGCCGTGCCCGCCAGGACCGCGGGCCGGCCCTTGGAGAGCGCCTGACCGGCACCGGGGAGCGCCTTGTCGACGTTCTTGGTCGGCAGCGTCTTGGTGACGCCGTCCAGCGCCTTGCCGGTGTTGGGGAGACCGGCCGCGTCGGCCGTGCCCGCACCGACGGCGGCGATGGCGACACCGAGGGCGGCGACACCGAGGGTCTTGACAGCAGACTGCTTCATCTTGAATGCGTCCTTGACTGGATGACGGGGGACTGAGCGGTCCCCGACCGTAAACACGCGCAGCCACCCCCGCAAACATTGAAATGCGGACGGTCGAGGAGGACCCGTCGGCATTCCGTGCCCTCGATCGCCCTCCGGTCAGCCCTCCGAATCCACAGAACCGCTGGTAGATGCGGTCTGCTGAAAAAGCCATTCGGATTTCAGTTCGGCATATCCGGGTTTGATGACGTCATTGATCATCGCCAGCCGTTCATCGAAAGGGATGAACGCCGATTTCATCGCATTGACGGTGAACCATTGCATGTCGTCGAGCGTGTAGCCGAACGCGTCGACGAGATGCTCGAATTCCCGGCTCATACTGGTGTGGGACATGAGACGGTTGTCCGTGTTCACGGTGGCCCTGAAGTGCAGGCGCCTGAGCAGCCCGATCGGATGCTCGGCGTAGGAGGCGACGGCCCCGGTCTGGAGGTTGGAGCTCGGGCAGAGCTCCAGCGGGATGCGCTTGTCACGGACGTAGGACGCGAGCCGGCCGAGCTTGACCGAGCCGTCCTCGTGGACCTGGATGTCGTCGATGATCCGTACGCCGTGCCCGAGCCGGTCGGCGCCGCACCACTGCAGTGCCTGCCAGATGGACGGCAGCCCGAAGGCCTCGCCGGCGTGAATGGTGAAGTGGTTGTTCTCCCGCTTGAGGTACTCGAAGGCGTCCAGGTGCCGGGTGGGCGGGTAGCCGGCCTCGGCGCCCGCGATGTCGAAGCCGACGACGCCCAGGTCCCGGTAGCGGTTGGCGAGTTCGGCGATCTCCAGAGCGCGGGCCGCGTGCCGCATGGCGGTCAGCAGGGCGCCGACCCGGATGCGGTGACCGTTCCGGCGGGCGATCGCCTCCCCTTCCCGGAAGCCCTCGTTGACGGCCTCGACGACCTCCTCGAGGCTGAGTCCGCCCTCCAGGTGCTGCTCGGGCGCGTACCGCACCTCGGCGTACACGACGCCGTCCTCGGCCAGGTCCTCGGCGCACTCCCGGGCCACCCGGACCAGCGCGTCGCGGGTCTGCATCACGCCGACGGTGTGCGAGAACGTCTCCAGGTACCGCTCCAGGGACCCGGAGTCGGCGGCGTCGGCGAACCAGGTGCCGAGCTTGTCGGGATCGGTCTCGGGGAGCGTGGAGTATCCGGTGTCGCGGGCGAGTTCGGCGATCGTCCCCGGCCGGAGGCCGCCGTCGAGGTGGTCGTGCAGCAGAACCTTGGGCGCCCGGCGGATCCGGTCCGGCGTCGGGGTGTTCGCGGTGCTCTGGCTCGTCATTTCCGCACTCTACCTCCTACGCGCGTAGATCATCCGGTTTACGTTTCCGCCGATACGTAACAGTGACCGCACGGACAGGTGGCGTACGCCGGCACTTCTGACACTGTTCTGTCATGGCACAGGAAGTGACGCCGGCCCGAACGGCCCGGCTGGGCAGGGCAGTCGGCCCGGTGCCGTCGGCGGTGAGCGGCGCGGTCCTGCTGCTGCCCGGCGGCGAGGAGGTATCCGACCGCAGGCCGTCCCCCGTATGGGCGATGGCCTTCGTCCGTGCCCTCGGGCGCCGGCTGGCACGCGCGGGCCGCGACGAGGGACTCGCCACCCATGTCGTCCACTACCGCTACCGCGGCTGGAACGGCGGCGCGGCCCATCCGGCGGCCGACGCGTCCTGGGCGGCGGACGAGGTCGTACGGCGCTACGGCGACGTCCCGGTCTGCCTGGTGGGCGTCGGGATGGGCGGGCGGGCGGCACTGCGGGCGGCCGGGCACGAGGCCGTGCACTCCGTGGTGGCCGTCGCACCCTGGCTGCCCGAGGAGGACCTGGCCGCCCCGGCGGAGCCGGTGAAGCAGTTGGCCGGACGGCGGGTTCTGATCGTCCACGGCACCAACGACGGGCGCAGCGACCCGGAGCTCTCGTTCCGGCTGGCGGTCCGGGCGAAGAAGGCCAACCGCGAGGTGTGCCGGTTCGAGGTGCACTCGGACGGGCACGGTCTGCACCAGTACCGGAGCGAGGTGCAGGCGCTGGTCGAGGACTTCACGATGGGGGCCTTGTTCGGGCACACGCTGGCGCGCCCGCTGGAGGACGCGCTGGCCGCGCCGCCGCCGATCGGGTTGCGGATGCCGTTGGCCGCGGGCTTCGGGCAGTCGATCCGCAAACGCTGAGGCAGGCGCCGGCACGGTCAGGGCAGCAGACTCCCGCGGCGTGAGAGCAGGAACCTCTTGAAGGCGGCCACCGGAGGCGTGTCCGGGTGGCCCGCCAGCCATGCCACGCCGATCTCGCGTGCCGCTCGCGGTGCGGTGACCGTCAGTTCCACCACGCCCGGCCGGGGGAACACCGGCGGTGGCAGGAGGGCCACGCCCAGCCCTGCCGCGACCAGGCCCCGCAGGGTCTCCGCCTCCTCGCCCTCGAAGGCGACGCGCGGTTTGAAGCCGGCCTCGCTGCACAGGTCGTCGGTGATGCGGCGCAGACCGTAGCCGGGTTCCAGGGTGACGAAGGTTTCGTCGGCGGCCTCGGCGAGCCGGACACGCCTGCGGCCGGCCAGGCGGTGGTCGGCGGGGACGACCAGGCGGAGCTTCTGCTCGTCGAGGCGGCGGGCGACCAGGTCGGGGGCGTCGGGCACCGGGGAGGTCAGGCACAGGTCGAGCTCACCGGCACGCAGCCGCTCCAGCATGGCCTCGCCGTAGTTCTGGACGAGGCTGAAGCGGACGCGGGGATGGTCGGCACGGAAGGCCTGGAGCAGACCGGGGACCGTCTCGGCTCCCATGGTGTGCAGGAAGCCGAAGGCGACCTTGCCGGTGGTCGCGTCGGCGTCGGCGCGCACCTCCTCGGCGGCCCGTCCGATGTCGGCGAGGGCACGTTCGACGGAGCCGACGAAGGTACGTCCCGCGGGGGTGAGGGACAAGGTGCGGCCGCGGCGGGCGAAGAGGTCGACGCCCAGGTCCTGCTCCAGGCGGACCATGGCACGCGAGAGCGTGGACTGCGGGACGTTCATCTCCTGGGCGGCGCGGGTCACGTGCTCGGTGCGGGCGACGCCCGCGAAGTACGCCAGGCGTGGCGCGAGCAACATGACGATGTCTTCTGTGTCACTGAACCGTGACAGACGCTCTTGTGACCTCGGCTGATGCACCATGGGAACGATTATGGCGAGTCCGTGCATTGGACGGATGAGAGGGCCCGTCCGTAGGTTCGAAGCATGTCTCCCGCCGATACCGGGGCGTCCACCGTCGTGGGCGCCGCAACGTCCTTCCCCTCCGATACCGCCGACTCCCGCATGGCCCCGGGCGGCCCCGGCTACGGCCGGATGAGGCTCGCGCTCTTCCTGGCCGGTGTCGCGACCTTCGCCCTGCTGTACTCCACCCAGGCCCTGCTGCCGCTGATCTCGGACGACCTCGGGGTGGCGGCGAGCGAGGCCAGCTGGACGGTGGCGGCGGCGACCGGCGGGCTGGCGCTGTTCGTGCTGCCGATGAGCGCGCTGTCGGAGCGCTTCGGCCGCCGTGCGGTGATGACGGCCTCGCTGACCGTGGCGGTGACCGTCGGGATGCTGGTGCCGTTCGCGCCGTCACTGGGTGTCCTCGTGGTACTGCGGGCGCTCCAGGGGGCGGCCGTGGCCGGGGTGCCCGCCTCCGCGACGGCCTACCTCGCGGAGGAGGTCCGGCCCAAGGCGCTGGTCACGGCGATCGGCCTGTTCGTCGCCGGCAACAGCGTCGGCGGTATGAGCGGCCGGGTGATCACCGGCTGGGCGGCCCAGGAGTGGGGCTGGCGGGTCGCGGTCGGCGTGGTCGGCGCGGTCGCGGTGGCCTGCGCGGTGGCGTTCCGGCTGCTGCTGCCGGCCCCGAAGCACTTCACCCCGGGCTCGCTGCGCCCGCGGGTACTGGCCCGCACGGTCCGCGACCACCTCGGGAACCCGCTGCTGGGCCGGCTGTACGCGATCGGCGCGCTCTTCATGACCGTCTTCGGCGGTGTGTACACCGTGATCGGCTACCGCCTGACGGAGGAACCGTTCGGGCTGCCGCAGGGCATCATCGGCTCGATCTTCCTGGTGTACCTGGTCGGTACGGCCTCGGCGTCGGCGGCGGGCCGCCTGGTGGGCCGCCTCGGCCGGCGCGGCGCGCTGTACCTGGCCGGCGGCACGACGGCGACGGGCCTGCTGCTGTCCCTCGCGGCCTGGCTCCCGCTGGTCCTGCTGGGCCTGGTGCTGATCACCGCCGGGTTCTTCGCGGGCCACGCGGTCGCGTCCTCGGCGGTCAGCAAGACGGCGACGACCGGCCGGGCCCAGGCGGCGGCGCTGTACCAGTCCTCGTACTACATCGGCTCCAGCGTGGGCAGCACGCTCGGCGCGACGGCCTTCCACACGGGCGGTTGGGCCGGCACGGTCGGGGTCGGCCTGCTGGCGGTCCTCGGCGTCGTGGCGATCACGGTGTTCGGCTCGCACGCGGCCCGGGTGGCAGCCCGGCGGGAGCCGGTCGGCGCGCACTGAGCCCGACCAAGTTCCCCCTGCTCGGGGCCGGTTGTCAGTGGTCGCGTGTAGCGTCCGCGCGTCAACCGGATCGAGCAGGGGGTTCGTCGTATGGAGTTCCGGATCGCGCGCGGGGATCTCGCGGACGCCGTGGGGTGGGCGGCACGCGCGCTGCCCGCGCGTACACCGGTACCGGTGCTGGGCGGGCTGCTGCTGGCAGCCGGGGCCGGGCGGCTGACGGTGTCGGGCTTCGACTTCGAGACGGCGGCGCGCATCGAGGTGGACGCCGAGACGGAGACGGCCGGTGAGGTGCTCGTCCTGGGGCGCAGGCTGCTGGACATCTGCAGGGTGCTGCCGGAGGGGCCGGTGAGCTGCGCGCTGGAGGGCACGCGGTTCACGGTGGAAGCGGCAGGCACGCGGTTCGGGCTGTCGACGCTGCCCCGTGAGGAGTACCCGGCGGTTCCGGCGCCGCCTGCGTTGTACGGCGGTGTGGACGCGGCGGTGTTCGCGACGGCCGTGGGCCAGGTCGCCGTGGCGGCCGGCCGGGACGACACCCTGCCGGTGCTGACGGGCGTCCAACTGCGCCTGGAGGGTGACGAGATGACGCTGTCGGCGTCGGACCGCTACCGGTACGCCGTTCGACGGCTGGAGTGGAAGCCGGAGGGGGCCGTCGCCGGGGAGGCGGTGGAGGCGCTGCTGCCCGCGCGGCGACTGCTCGACGCCGCCCGGTCGCTGGCGCGGTCCGGGACCGTGCGCCTCGGCCTGGACGCGGGATCGGCCGGTTTCGAGGGCGCGCGGATGCGGACGGTCGTACGGCGGCTGGACGGGCGGCTGCCGGGGTACGGGGCGCTGTTCGACATGGCGGGTGCGGTGGTCGCCGAGGTGGAGCTCGAGGCACTGGCGGAGACGGTGCGGCGGGTCGCGGTGGTGGCGGAGGCGAACAGTCCGGTGCGGCTGGACTTCTCGGCCGAAGGGGGCGGGTCGGTGCTGGTGCGGGCCGGGTACGGGGACGACGTGGCGGCGCAGCGGCTGCCCGCCTCGCTGGACGGCGGTGCGGAGGTCACGGTGGCCTTCAATCCGGCGTACCTGCTGGACGCGGTGAACTCCTTCGGGGGGCCGCGGCTGCGGCTGGAGATGCTGGGGACGGGGCAGCGGGTGCTGCTGAGCTCGGGCGCGGGAGGCCGGGACGGCGGGGACGGCGGAAAGAGCCGGGAGGGCGACAAGGGCGACGGGTCTTTCGAGGCGCACCGGCATCTGCTGATGTCCGTGAAGCAGCTGGTCTGAACGTCCTCCGTCATGTCGCTGACCTGCTGATTCGTGTGCTCCGGGAGCCGTTGTCAGTGGGCTGCGGTAGCTTCCGAAGTGCTGGGGCGCGAAGGCGCGCGAAGGATCGGGCAGGGGTGGGTGGACCATGGGCGACGGCGGCACGGCGACGAGGACGGACCTCGACGTCGCACTGGAGAAGCACCGGACCGAGCTGACCGGTTACTGCTACCGCATGCTGGGTTCGTCCTTCGAGGCGGAGGACGCGGTACAGGACACCCTGGTCCGCGCCTGGCGGAGCTACGACAAGTTCGAGGGCCGCTCCAGCCTGCGCTCCTGGCTGTACCGGATCGCGACGAACGTCTGCCTGGACATGCTGTCCGCGGGCAGCAAGCGGGCCCGGCCGATGGACCTCACGGAGTCGACGCCGCTCGCCCGGGCGGCCCTCTCCCCCCGCCCGGACCACACCTGGCTGGAGCCGATGCCGGACGCCCGTGTGCTGCCGGTGGTCGAGGACCCGGCGGAGGCGGCCGTCGCCAAGGAGTCGGTCCGGCTCGCGTTCATGGCCGCGCTGCAGCAGCTGCCGCCCAAGCAGCGGGCCGTGCTGATCCTGCGCGAGGTGCTGGCCTGGCGGGCGAGCGAGGTCGCCGAGCTGCTCGGCACCACGGTCGCCTCGGTCAACAGCGCGCTGCAGCGGGCGCGGGCGACGCTCGCCGAGCGGGACGACAAGGGCGCCGGGGCGGCGGTGTCCGATCCGCTGGACGCGGAGCAGCAGAAGCTCCTGGAGCGCTATGTGAAGGCGTTCGAGGGCTACGACATGACGGCGCTGACGGCCCTGCTGCACGAGGACGCCGTCATGACGATGCCGCCGTTCGACCTGTGGCTGACCGGCCACGACGACATCACGGGCTTCATGACGACCCTCGGCGCGGCCTGCGCGGGCTCCCGGCTGCTGCCGGTCCAGGTCAACGGGCTGCCGGGCTTCGCCCAGTACAAGCCGGACCCGGAAGCCGGCGGCTTCACCGCGTGGGCGGTGCAGGTGCTGGAGATATCAGAGGGCCGGATCACCGGGTTCCACTGCTTCCTCGACACCCAGCGCTGGTTCCCGCTCTTCGACCTGCCGCTCCACCTGGAAGCGGAGGCCGACCAGGTCGAGCAGGGCGTGTAGCGCGGGTGTGGGGTCCCTCAGGCGTATGCGGCCTCCGGCCCGGCGGGCGGTGAGTGCCAGACGGGCGAGCAGGTCGACCACGGCGAGTCCGGGGGGCCCGAGCCCGGCGACGTCGCAGACGACGACTCCGCCTCCGGTCGCGTCCAGCAGCGCCCGTAGGTCGTCGCAGAGCCCCGGCACGTCGGTTCTGGTGACGGGGCCGGGGAGGACGAGTACGGGGGGTGTCTTGGGGTCCACTTACGGTAGACCGGGTGACCACCCCTAACTCATCGGGTCAGGGTGGGCCCCTACTCGGTAGGGAACTCGCTGGTGTCGATCACGACGTCGAAGGGGGCGGGAAGCTTGAGCGCTTCGCCGAACTTGGCCGTGCTCAGCGGGCGGTAGACGTCGCCCTTCGGTTCTCCGTAAAGCGTCGCGGTGGGGCCTTCGGGAGCCCAACGGTCGACTAGGAGATACAGCGGAATCCCCGCGGTGGCGTACGCGGCGGGCTTGCTGACGCGGTCCTGGCGGGCGTTGGACTTGGAGGTGACCTCGACGACGAGTTCAGCCAGGGCTGCCGGAATATGGGAGTCCGACTCCGGGTGTTCCTGCACCGGGGCGACCAGCAGGTCCGGGATGAGCATTCCCAGGCGCGACGGCACGGAGATCGCGAGTGTCTGGAAGATTTCCCAGTCCTCGGGGATCACTGAGTAAAGGCGACGCTGGATGCGAGCCGCGATCACGTTGTGGCGGAACGCGGGAGCAGGTGACACGGTGATGATCCCCTCGATGATCTCCACCTTGCTGCCCTCAGGCCATTCCATCTCCTCCCAGAACCGGACAAGGTCGTCCCAACTCTGCTCGGGGTCCTGGCTCACGGTGAGTGCGCTCATGGCGGTTCTCCAATCGGTGCGTCACCGATCCCAGCATGCCGAACGGGACCGGCGGAGGTCCACCAATCCCGTTCACTCGAAAGAGAATTCCCCTGGTCAGGCGATACGTTCCAGCACCACCGGCGACGCCGAGAACTCCGTGCCCTCCGGCGCGATGTCGAAGGAACCCTCCACCGACTGCAGCGCGTACTCGAAGCGCTCGGGAGTGTCGGTGTGCAGGGTCAGCAGGGGCTCGCCCGCGCGGACCGGCTCGCCCGGCTTGGCGTGGATCTCGACGCCCGCGCCCGCCTGCACCGGGTCCTCCTTGCGGGCGCGGCCCGCGCCGAGGCGCCAGGCGGCGACGCCGATGCCGTAGGCGTCGAGGCGGGTGAGGACGCCGGAGGACGGGGCCTTCACGACGTGCTGCTCCCTCGACGTGGGGAGCGGAGCGTCCGGGTCGCCGCCCTGCGCGGCGATCATGCGGCGCCAGACGTCCATCGCCGAACCGTCGGCCAGCGCCTCAGCCGGGTCGGCGTCCTTCACACCGGCCGCGTCCAGCATCTCGCGGGCCAGGGCGATGGTCAGCTCGACCACGTCCGCGGGACCGCCGCCCGCGAGGACCTCGACCGACTCGCGGACCTCGAGGGCGTTGCCCGCCGTCAGGCCGAGCGGGGTCGACATGTCGGTCAGGAGCGCGACCGTCTTCACGCCGTGGTCCGTGCCGAGGCCGACCATCGTGGAGGCCAGTTCCCGGGCGTCCTCGACGGTCTTCATGAAGGCCCCGGAGCCGACCTTCACGTCCAGGACCAGCGAGCCCGTGCCCTCCGCGATCTTCTTCGACATGATCGACGAGGCGATCAGCGGGATCGCCTCCACCGTGCCGGTGACGTCCCGCAGCGCGTACAGCTTCTTGTCCGCCGGGGCCAGTCCGTCGCCCGCCGCGCAGATCACCGCGCCGGTGGTGTCCAGGACGTGCAGCATCTCCTCGTTGGACAGCAGGGCACGCCAGCCGGAGATCGACTCCAGCTTGTCCAGGGTGCCGCCCGTGTGACCGAGGCCGCGGCCCGACAGCTGGGGGACGGCCGCGCCGCAGGCCGCCACGAGCGGGGCCAGCGGCAGGGTGATCTTGTCGCCGACGCCGCCCGTGGAGTGCTTGTCGGCCGTGGGACGGGACAGCGCCGAGAAGTCCATGCGCTCGCCGGAGGCGATCATCGCGGCGGTCCAGCGGGCGATCTCGCGGCGGTTCATGCCGTTGAGCAGGATGGCCATCGCGAGCGCGGACATCTGCTCGTCGGCGACCTCGCCGCGCGTGTACGCGTCGATGACCCAGTCGATCTGCTCGTCGCTGAGTTCACCGCGGTCCCGCTTGGTGCGGATGACGGAGATGGCGTCCATGGCCATGTGTTTCCCTTCCGGGGTTGCGAAGGTGCACGGCCCCCCTGAACGCGTCAGAGGGGCCGTACGGGACTTACTTGGTGAGATGGTCCGGTCCGAAGGCCTGGGGCAGCATCTCGGAGAGCGGCAGGACGCCCGCGGGGGTGTCCAGGAGCAGGTCCGGCCCGCCGAACTCGTACAGCAGCTGCCGGCAGCGGCCGCACGGCACCAGCAGGCCGCCGGTGCCGTCCACGCACGTGAAGTGCGTCAGCCGGCCGCCCCCGGTGCGCTGCAGCTGGGAGACCAGACCGCACTCGGCGCACAGCCCGAGCCCGTAGGAGGCGTTCTCGACGTTGCAGCCGGTGACCGTGCGCCCGTCGTCGACCAGGGCGGCGACACCGACCGGGTAGCCCGAGTAGGGGGCGTAGGCGTGGGACATGGCCTCCCGCGCCTCGGCGCGCAGCGCCTCCCAGTCGAAGTCGGCGGCCGACGGGGTCGACGTCACTTGCCCTGTCCCTTCCGGTAGGGCAGGCCGTCCGCCTTCGGCATGCGCAGCTTCTGGGCGGACAGCGAGAGGACGAGCAGCGTGACGATGTACGGGGTGGCCGTCACGAGCTGGCGCGGGACCTCGTTCGTGGAGGAGTACCAGACGAACATCAGGGCCGCGATGACGACCGTGATGACGGCGGGGACGTACTTCTTCCGCCACGCCAGGTACGCCGCCCCGATCACCAGCAGGATCGCCAGCAGCAGGATCAGCGCGTGGACGTTCACCGTGCCGCCGCGCAGGTTGAGGCTGTCGGTGTAGCCGAACAGGCCCGCGCCGAGGGCCAGGCCGCCCGGCATCCAGTTGCCGAAGATCATCGCGGCGAGACCGATGTAGCCGCGGCCGGCGGTCTGGCCGTCGAGGTAGACGTTGGACGCCACGATCGACAGGAAGGCGCCGCCGAGGCCGGCGAAGCCGCCGGAGATGATCACGGCGAGGTACTTGTACTTGTAAACGTTGACGCCGAGGGACTCGGCCGCCACCGGGTTCTCACCGCAGGAGCGCAGGCGCAGACCGAAGGCCGTGCGCCACAGCACCCACCAGGTCACCGGGACCAGGGCGATCGCGACGACGGTCAGCGGCGACAGGCCGGTGACCAGGCCGCCGAGCAGGCCCGCGATGTCCGAGACCAGGAACCAGTGCTTCCCGTTGAGCGTGTTCAGCCAGTCCGACAGGCCGGGGATGCTGAAGTCGCCGAGGGAGTCGATCGGCGGGGACTGCTTGGTGGAGCCCTGCGGGGCGTCGGCGAAGGTGAACTTCGACAGGTAGCGGGTCACGCCGAGGGCCAGGATGTTCAGCGCCACACCGGAGACGATGTGGTTGACGTTGAACGTGACCGTGGCGATGGCGTGCAGGACGGCGCCGAGCGCGCCGCCGACGATGCCGAAGACGACACCGGTCCACGGTCCCCACTGGTAGCCGGCCCAGGCACCGAACCAGGTGCCGAGGATCATCATGCCCTCGAGACCGATGTTGACGACGCCCGCGCGCTCGGCCCACAGGCCGCCGAGGCCCGCGAGACCGATCGGCACGGCGAGCTGCAGCGCGGTCGACATCTGCCCGACCGAGGTGATGCCGTCCGCGCCGGTGATCAGACGGACGATCGAGGTCAGCACCAGCACACCGGCGATGACCAGCAGGAGTACCGGGAGCGACATTCGGCGGCCGCCCTTGCCGGGCTGCTTCGCCTGCGGCTTGGCGATGGTCGCGGTGGACATCAGGCAGCCACCTCCTTCTTGGTGTTCTGGGCGGCGGCCGCGGCCAGCTCGGCGCCGACCCGGCGCTGCTGACGGCGCAGGGCCCACTGCTGGACGGCCGCGTACGAGATGACGACCGCGAAGACGATCAGGCCCTGCATGATCGTGGCGATCTCCTTGTCGTACGCCACGGGGGTCGCGTAGTCGAGGGCGGGCGAGGCCTTGTCGAGGAAGGCCCACAGCAGGGCGGCGAGGGCGATGCCGCCGGGGTTGTTGCGGCCGAGCAGGGCGATGCCGATGGCGGTGAAGCCGAGGCCCGCGGGGAAGCTCAGGCTGTAGGTGTGGGTGTCGCCGAGCAGCAGCGGCAGGCCGGCCAGGCCCGCGATGGCGCCGGAGATCAGCATGGAGACCAGCACCATGCGCTTGGCGTCGACGCCGGAGGCCGCGGCGGCGGTCTCCGAGGCGCCGGTGGCGCGCAGGTCGAAGCCGAAGCGGGTGCGGTTGAGGACGACCCAGTAGCCGACGCCGAGGAGCACGGCGAGGAAGACCAGGCCGTAGATCGAGCCGACGTCCGGGCCCAGGTCGATGCCGGGGAACCAGCCGGACTTCTTCATGACACCGGTCGTCACGTTGTCGCCGAGCTGCACGCCCCACACGTCGGTGAGGGTGACGTAGGCGATGACGCTGGTGGCGATCGCGTTCAGCATGATCGTCGCGACGACCTCGCTGACGCCGCGGGTGACCTTCAGGACACCGGCGATACCGGCCCAGAAGGCACCGGTGCACATGGCGACCAGGAGCAGCAGCGGGATCTGCAGCACGGCGGGCAGCGCCACGTGCGCGCCGACGACGGCGGTCATCACCGCGGCCAGGCGGTACTGGCCGTCGACACCGATGTTGAACAGGTTCATGCGGAAGCCGAGGGCGACCGCGATGGCGGCGATGTAGTACAGCGCCGCCTGGTTGATGATCAGGACCTGGATGTCCGAGTACGGCAGCTGCTGCAGCATGAGGACGTACGGCTCGATCGGGTTCTTGCCCGACGCGAGCAGGACGACCGAGGTCAGCACGATCGCCAGGAGGAGCGCGATGACCGGGCCGGCCACCGCGAGGAGCACTCGCTCCTTGTCGAACTTCTTCATCGGGCCTCGTCCTCCGGACCGGCGTCTGCCTCGTCTTCTGTGGCGGTCTCTGCGTGCTCCAGGTGTCCGGACGCGGCACCCGTCATCGCCGAGCCCAGTTCCTCCGGCGTGATGGTGGCCGGGTCGGCGTCCGCGACCAGTCGGCCGTTGTAGATCACGCGCAGGGTGTCCGACAGGCCGATCAGCTCGTCCAGGTCGGCGGAGATCAGCAGCACGGCCAGGCCCTCGCGGCGGGCCTCGCGGATGCGGTCCCAGATCTGTGCCTGGGCGCCGACGTCCACACCGCGGGTGGGGTGGGCGGCGATCAGGAACCTGGGGTTGTGGCTCATCTCGCGGCCGACGATCAGCTTCTGCTGGTTGCCGCCGGAGAGGGAGGCCGCCGTGACGTCGATGCCCGGGGTGCGGACGTCGTACTCCTCGACGATGCGGCGGGTGTCGTCCTGGGCGCCCTTGGGGTTCAGCCAGAAGCCCTTGGCGTTGGGCTTCTCGGTGACGTGGCCGAGGATGCGGTTCTCCCAGAGGGGCGACTCCAGGAGCAGGCCCTGGCGGTGGCGGTCCTCGGGGATGTAGCCGACGCCCTGCTCGCGGCGCTTGCGGGTGGGCCAGGGGGTGATGTCCTCGCCCAGGAACAGGATCTGCCCGGAGTCGGCGTGCTTGGTGCCGATCAGCGCGTCGATCAGCTCGGTCTGGCCGTTGCCCTCGACACCGGCGATGCCCATGACCTCGCCGGCGCGGATGCTGAAGGTGACGTCGTCGAGGACGCGCTTGGCCTCGCCGCGCGCGACCTCGTCCATGAGAAGGGAGGCGGACGACTCCCCGAGCGAGACCGTGCCCGACGAGTAGACCGTGAGGTCCCTGACCTCCAGGACGACCTTGTCCGTGACGGTCGACTCGGCGGTCTCCGGAGTGGGCAGCTCGCTGCCGACCATCAGCTCGGCCAGCTGGCGCGGGGTGGTCTCGGACGGGATCGCGGTGCCGACCGTCGTTCCGCGCCGGATGACGGTGATGTCGTCGGCGACGGAGAGCACCTCGCCCAGCTTGTGGGAGATGAAGATGACCGAGAGGCCCTCGGACTTCAGCTCGCGCAGGTTGGCGAAGAGCGCGTCGACCTCCTGCGGGACGAGCACGGCGGTCGGCTCGTCGAGGATCAGGGTGCGGGCGCCGCGGAAGAGGACCTTGAGGATCTCCACGCGCTGGCGGTCGGCGACGCCGAGGTCCTCGACCAGGGCGTCCGGGCGGATGCCCAGGCCGTAGCGGTCGGAGATCTCCTTGATCTTCTTGCGTGCGCCGCCGCCGATGCCGTGCAGCTTCTCGCTGCCGAGCACCACGTTCTCCAGCACGGTCAGGTTGTCGGCCAGCATGAAGTGCTGGTGGACCATGCCGATGCCGCGGGCGATGGCGTCCGCGGGGCTGGCGAAGCTCACCTCTTCGCCGTCGATCGCGATGGTGCCCTCGTCCGGCTTCTGCATACCGTAGAGGATCTTCATCAGGGTCGACTTGCCGGCGCCGTTCTCGCCGACCAGGGCGTGCACGGTGCCCTTGCGGACCGTGAGGTGGATGTCGTGGTTGGCGACGACACCGGGGAATCGCTTGGTGATGCCCGCGAGCTCTACCGCGACTGTCGACGGGGCGGTGAGCGGAGGGCTGCTGGACGCGTCGATGGCGCACTCTCCTCGGGAAAGGGGCCTCTCTACGCGCGTAGCGCCCCTGCTTTAAATAGTGCCCGGACCTGACCGGCCTTGTCCAAGTTGTTCAAGTAACCGATCCGTTCCGAGCATTCTGCCGCGCGAACGGGGCGCGGACCGCATCAGCCCGTGCCCCGTTGTGCGGCCGTAACGCTGCCATTGCGGCGTCTTCCGGCCAAGGCCTCCGACCGGGATCGTCAGGAGGTCTTCACCTTGATGCTGCCGTCCTTGATACCGGCCTCGGCCTTCTTGATCGCGGCCTGCATGGCGGCGTTGTTCTTGAAGACCGGGTTGGAGTCGGCGAGGCCGACACCACCGTTGTCCAGCGAGCCGCGAATGTCCCCGGAGAGCGGCTTCTTGTCCTTGATGACGGACTTGGCCAGGTCGTAGACCGCGCCCTCGACGTTCTTCAGGGCGGAGGTCAGGATGTAGTTCTTGTACTTGGCCAGGGCGGCCTGCTTGTACTGGTCGGAGTCGACGCCGATGGCCCACACCTTGTGCTCGGCGGCGGACTTGATCACGCCCTGACCGGAGAGGCCGGCGGCGGCGTACAGGACGTCGGCACCCGCGTCGATCTGGCCGTTGGCCGCGTTCTCACCCTTGTCGGGGCTGGAGAAGCCGCCCTCCTGGGCCGTCTGGGTCAGGTACTGCGACTCGACCTTGATCTTCGGGTTGACCGACTTGGCGCCCTGGACGTAACCCGCCTGGAACTTGTGGATCAGCGGGACGTCCACGCCGCCGATGAAGCCGATGTGGTTCTTCTTGGTCGCCTTGGCGGCCGCGACACCCGCCAGGTACGAGGACTGCTCCTCGTGGAAGACCATGTCGGCGACGTTCTTCGCCTGGGTCTGGTCGTCGTCGATGATGCCGAAGGTGACCTTCGGGAACTTCGCCGCGGCCTCCTTCACGGCGCCCGCGTAGGCGAAGCCGACGCCGATGACCGGGTTGTAGCCCGCCTTCGCCAGGGTCACCAGGCGCTGGGTCTTGTCCGCGTCCGACTCGTTGTCCGTGGGCTCCACGTCGCGGCCGCCGACGCCGAAGTCCTTCTGGGCCTTCTCGAAGCCGGCGTAGGCGGCGTCGTTGAAGGACTGGTCACCCTTGCCGCCGACGTCGTACGCCAGACCGATGCCCTTGGACTTGCCCCCACCGGTGGAGGACGAGGACGAGGTACCACAGGCGGAGACGGTGACGGCGAGCGCTGCGGTCGCAACGCCTGCAATCGTGATACGGGACACCCGGCGCATGGAACGTGACTCCTTTGTGCAAGCGCCCAACCCAGGCGCTGGTTCCGCGGCAGCGTAACGCGCGTAGACCTGACGGAAAACCCCCAATGTCCGGTCCGTTATCTACCTGTGGCCACAGTCACGGCTCCAGGTTACGGACAGCAGCGCGCCCCTTGCGGGTGGCAAGGGGCGCGCTGCCCAAACATGGTTCTACGGGGTGTGCCGACGCTGTTACCGACCGGTCAGATCACTTGGTGTCGACCGTGATCTTGCCGTCGATGATGTCCTGCTTGGCCTTGTCCACGGCCGAGACCACGTCGGTCATCGCCTTGTACTTCGGGTTGGAGTCGGCGAAGCCGACGCCGCCGGACTTCAGGTCGCCGCGGACGTCACCGCTGAGCGGCTTGCCGTCGTAGACGGACTTGGCGAGGTCGTAGACGGCGCCGCCGACGTTCTTCAGGGCCGAGCCGAGGATGTAGTCCTTGTACTTGGCCAGCGCGGCCTGCTTGTACTGGTCCGAGTCGACGCCGATGGCCCACACCTTGTGCTCCGCGGCGGACTTGATCACGCCCTGACCGGAGAGGCCGGCCGCCTGGTAGATGACGTCGGCGCCCGCGTCTATCTGACCGTTGGTCGCGCTGTACCCCTTGTCGGGGCTGGCGAAGCCGCCCTCCTGAGGCGTCTGGGTCAGGTACTGCGACTCGATCTTGATCTTCGGGTTGACCGACTTGGCGCCCTGGTCGAACCCGGCCTCGAACTTGTGGATGAGCGGGATGTCCACGCCGCCGATGAAGCCGATGTGGTTCTTCTTGGTCGCCTTGGCGGCCGCGACACCCGCCAGGTAGGAGGACTGCTCCTCGTGGAAGACCATGTCGGCGACGTTCTTCGCCTGGGTCTGGTCGTCGTCGATGATGCCGAAGGTGACCTTGGGGTACTTGGCGGCGACCTGCTTCACCGCCGGGGCGTAGGCGAAACCGACTCCGATCACCGGGTCGTAACCGGCCTTCGCGAGGGTCTCCAGACGCTGGATCTTGTCCGCGTCGGACTCGTCGGCCTGCGGCTCGATGTCCCGTCCGCCGATCTTGAAGTCGGCCTCGGCCTTCTTGAAGCCGGCGTAAGCGGCGTCGTTGAAGGACTGGTCACCCTTGCCGCCGATGTCGTAGGCCAGGCCGATGCCCTTGCCGGAGTACTTGCCGTCCTTGGAGCTGCTGGTGCTCGACTCCGTGCTGGACTTGCCGCAACCGGCGGCCGCGAGGGCGACGACCGCGACGGCCACCGCAGCTTGGGAGAATCTCGTCCTCCGAGAGATCAGACGCACAGCAAGCACCCTTCGTCCCCACGGCCCCGTCACGCGGTCCGCTCTTCCCCAATGTGCCGCCGGTGGCGAGGGTGCCTCCGGTGGTGGCGATTCCGGCGCACAGTAACGCGCGTAGAAGAGGAGGGGAACGGGGTTTTCCCGGGCCGTTACCGATTCGTGCCGCCCCCCGGTTACAACGGCCTACCGCCGGTTACACCCGGATGACACAAGGGGACGGAGGGGCACCAACCGGCCACCCCTCCCCCACCCACGGCCTACTGCACGGCGTCCAGCAGCGCCGCGGCGGTGAACAGTTCCACTCCCACCGTGATGGCCCGCTCGTCGGCGTCGAAGTCGCCCTGGTGCAGATCGCGCACCGTGCGTTCGCCGGGCGTGCGCACCCCGAGCCGCGCCATGGCACCGGGCACGTGCTCGAGGTACCAGGAGAAGTCCTCCCCGCCGAGGCTCTGCTCGGTGTTCTCGACGGACTCGATGCCGCGACGCGCGACCATGGCCTCCCGCAGCAGTTCGGTCACCTCGGGGTCGTTCACGACCGGCGGCACCCCGCGCACGTAGTTGATCTCCGACTTGGCCCGGTGCAGGGTGGCGACCTCGTCGATCGCGGCGTGCAGCACGTCGGGGGCCAGCCGCCAGGCGTCGATGTCGAGGCACCGTACGGTCCCCGAGAGCTCGGCGTGCTGCGGGATCACGTTCGGCGCGTGCCCCGACTCGATCCGCCCCCAGGTCACCGCGAGCCCGCTGCGGCTGTCCACCCGCCGGGCGACGATGGCGGGCACGTCGGTGGCGACCCTGGCCGCGGCGGTCACCAGATCGGTGGTCAGATGCGGCCGGGCGGTGTGCCCGCCGGGCCCGTCCAGGGCGATTTCCAGCCGGTCGCAGGCACTGGTGATGGGCCCGTGCCGCAGCCCGATCTTCCCGGCGTCCACCCGGGGGTCGCAGTGCACGGCGATGATCCGCCCCACTCCGTCCAGCGCCCCGTACGCGATGACGTCGGCGGCGCCTCCGGGCAGCACCTCCTCGGCGGGCTGGAAGAGCAGCCGCACCGGACGGGGCAGCAGCCCCTTCTCGTGCAGTGCGGCGAGGACCAGACCGGCGCCCAGCACCACGGTCGTGTGCACGTCGTGGCCGCAGGCGTGCGCGCGGTCCGGCACGGTCGACCGGTACGGGGACTCGGTCTTCGTGTCCGGGATGGGCAGTCCGTCGATGTCGGCCCGCAGCGCCAGTATGGGCGCCTGGCCGGTCCCCTGGTCGGGCTCCGCCCCGATGTCGCAGACGAGCCCGGTCCCGGCGGGGAGGACCTGGGGCCTGAGCCCCGCCTTCTCGAGCCGCCCCTTGATCGCGGCGGTGGTACGGAACTCCTGGTTGCCCAGCTCGGGGTGCATGTGCAGGTCACGCCGGAACGCGACGAGCTCCGCGTACAGCGACTCGCTCAGCAGGCCGGGCAGCACGGCATCGCCAGGAAGGTCGGCCTCGGACTCTGGGGACATCAATTGGTTCACCCTCTGAAGGGTAGGACGCCGGACCGGTCAACTGACCCTCGATCAACAAAACTTCAACCCGTTAGGGGAAGAAAATCCGACCGCCCGACGCATAGCCGATGTATCGGATGGGTAAACTTCCGCGGCTCCGCCGCAGCCGGATCGCCCATCCATCCTTTCCTCCACGGATACCACGCAGCGGCAAAGCCACGCTGGAGCGGTCCGCGTACCGGAACCTCCGGAGGGAAAGGCGCAGGTCGGAGCGGTGCAAGCGGAGCGGGGTAATCTGCGCCCCCGTGAGTGAACCGAACCCGGACTTCATAGACGCCACCCGCTCGTCCTACGACGCGATCGCCAAGGAGTACGCGGAGCGCTTCCCCGCCGACCTGGACATCGGCCCCGTGGACCTGGCCCTGATCGCCGCCTTCGCCGAGCTGGTCAAGGCGGGCGGTTCGGCGCCGGTCGCCGACCTCGGCAGCGGGCCCGGTCATGTCACCGCCCATCTGCACGGCCTCGGGGTGCCGGTCTTCGGGGTCGACGTCTCACCCCGGATGGTGACGCTGGCCCGCGAGGCGCATCCGCACCTGCGGTTCCACGTCGGCTCCATGACCTCGCTGGACCTGCCGGACGCGACGCTGGGCGGGATCATGGCGCTCTACTCGGTCATCCATGTCCCGGACGACCACCTGCCGGCGGCGTTCGCGGAGTTCCACCGCACCCTCGTCCCGGGCGGGCACGTTCTGCTGTGCTTCCAGTCGGGCGACGACGACGGTCGGATGCGTCTCACGGAGCGGTTCGGGCACGAGATCGACCTGCACTACTACTGGCGCACACCGGACACCGTCTCCGCCCTGCTAGCCGAAGCGGGCCTGGAGCCGGTGGCCACGACCGTCCGCGAGCCCGTCGACGACGAGAAGCGCCCCCGGGCCTTCCTGCTGGCCCGCAAGCCGAGCGGCGCGGGCGACGGGGACGTGACCGTCTAGGCCGGGCTCACCGCCGCCAGCCGGTGGACGTCGCGGGCGGTGCCCGTGACCCCGGACAGGAAGCCCTGGGCCCGGGGGGAGGCGTGTTCGGTCAGCCAGGCGGGGTCGATGTCGCACACGGCGACCCGTACGCCCGTTCCCACCAGGGCCAGGGGCAGCGTGTGGACGACCGTCGAGGGGAAGCTGAGGATCGTCCGCCCGATCGGACCGCGCCGGGCGATCAGCTCCAGCGGCAGGTCGGGGCGGACGATCTCCAGTCCGGTCTCCGCGGCGAGCCGGTGGAGCTTCTCGGCGCTCTCCCGGCGGTGGGCGAAGTAGCGGGTGGCCCCGTGGGCCTTGGCCAGGTTGCGGACCGCCTCCAGGTACCGCTCCCCGTCGACGACGCCGGTCTCGACCAGCGAGGTGCCGACCATGTCCGCGCCGCCGGTGATGCGGGGCGGGCCGAAGCGGGCGCGGGTCCAGCCGAAGTCGTTGGCGGTGACCGTCACCCCGTCGGGTCTCTCCTTCACCGGCATGGAGGAGAAGACCTCCACCCGGCGGCCGGCGTTCGGGGTCAGCCGGCGCCGCGCGGAGGAGGACACCGGCGCGAACAGCAGGTCGCGCGCGCCGGGGCGGCCGCCCTTGCGGTGCCAGCGCACCAGGCGCTCACCGCGGGCGAGCTGGGCGACGAACTCCATCGTCGCCGTGCCGTCGTCGACCACCACCAGGTCCTTGGCCCGGGTGATCGTCAGCAGCAGCTGGACGTAGCGGGAGAAGGGGTCTCCCATGACGATCCGGTCCGCCCGGCGCAGCCGCCCGGTGAGCCCGCCGATCGTCTGGAAGGGTGCGGCGGGACCGCCCCGGGCCTCCTCCCAGCGGACCCGGTACCCCTCGTCGCGGGCCAGGTCGGCCATGCGGCGCAGCTGGCCCCGGGTCATGGGGTCGGTCGGGGCGAGGACGACGACGGTGAGCTCCGCGCCGGACCGCGTTCCCGCCGGCTGCTCGCCGTCCACCGGGCGCCGCACCTGCGCGGGCAGGGGCACCACCCGGCCCGCGCCGGACGTGTCCGTCCCGCGCAGGCCGTGGACGTGCGCCCACTCCAGCACGTTCAGCAACTGCACCGGACTCTCCACGAAGGCGAGAGTGCGGGGGCCGGTGTTCCCGGCGCGGGGGCTCATCGACGTACGACCGTCCCGTCGTAAGGGGCTCGTGTGGCCCGTTCTCACACCGCGACCGGCTCGCCCGCCGCCGCCGCGATCTCCGCCTCGGCGACGACGCCGCTGACCCGGCGCAGCTTCTTCATCGGGCCGAGCTCGGACTCGTAGACCTTCTTGACGCCGTCGCCGAGGGAGGCCTCGATGGTGCGGATGTCGCGGACCAGGCGCGTGAGGCCCTGCGGCTCGACGGAGGCGGCCTGGTCGGAGCCCCACATGGCGCGGTCGAGGGTGATGTGGCGCTCGACGAAGGCGGCGCCGAGGGCGACGGCGGCCAGCGTGGTCTGCAGGCCGGTCTCGTGGCCGGAGTAGCCGATCGGGACGTTCGGGTACTCCTTCTCCAGCGTGTTGATCACACGGAGGTTGAGCTCCTCGGCCTTGGCCGGGTAGGTCGAGGTGGCGTGGCAGAGCAGGATGTTCTCGCTGCCCAGCACCTCGACGGCGTGGCGGATCTGCTTGGGGGTCGACATGCCGGTGGAGAGGATCACCGTGCGGCCGGTGGCGCGCAGGGTGCGCAGCAGTTCGTCGTCCGTCAGGGAGGCGGAGGCCACCTTGTGGGCCGGGACGTCGAACTTCTCGAGGAAGGCGACGGCCTCGGTGTCCCACGGGGAGGCGAACCAGGCGATGCCCTTCTCCTTGCAGTACGCGTCGATCTTGCGGTACTCGTCCTCGCCGAACTCCACGCGGTGGCGGTAGTCGATGTAGGTCATCCGGCCCCAGGGGGTGTCGCGCTCGATGTCCCACTGGTCGCGCGGGGTGCAGATCTCCGGGGTGCGCTTCTGGAACTTGACGGCGTCGCAGCCGGCCTCGGCGGCCACGTCGATCAGCTTGAACGCGTTCTCCAGCTCACCGTTGTGGTTGATGCCGATCTCGCCGCAGATGTAGACGGGGCGGCCGGGGCCGGCCTGACGCGGACCGAGGTTGCGGATACGGGAGTTGGTGCTCATGGCGGAGATGTCCTTACTTGGTGAGGGAATCGAGAGAGGGGCCGAGGATCCAGCTGGCGATCTCTCGGATCGCGCCGTCGCCACCGGGGACGGTGGTGACCGCGCGTGCGGCGCCGCGTACGACGTCGTGGGCGCTCGCGACCGCCACGGGCCAGCCGACGAGGGCGAAGCACGGGAGGTCGTTGACGTCGTTGCCGACGTAGAGCACGCGCTCCGGCGCGATGCCCTGCTCCTCGCACCACTGCTTGAGGGCGAGGTCCTTGCGGTCGATGCCGTGCAGCACGGGGAGCTTGAGCTTCCGGGCGCGGGCGGCGACGACCAGGTTCTGTTCCGTGGACAGGATCAGCATCCGCAGTCCGCTCCGGCGCAGGGCGGCGATGCCGAGGCCGTCGCCGCGGTGCACGGAGACGAACTCCCGTCCGTCGGAGTCGATCAGCACCCGGTCGTCGGTCTGGGTGCCGTCGAAGTCCAGTACGACCGCGTCGATGTCGTCGGCGGTCGGCAGCGAACCGGGGAGGTCCGCGTCGAAGAGGGGGGCCAGCGCGCGGGCGCGGGCCAGGTCGTGCGGGTCGTCGATCTCCAGCACGCGCGCGGGGTCGGTGCGCACGAGTTCCGTGCGGCCGAAGAAGCGGTGCTGGTGCTTGCGGAATCCGGCCGCGTCCATGGCGTAGGCGGCGCCGGTCTCCAGGAAGTCCTGGGGGCGGTCCTGGCGGCGGGGGCGGAAGGACTTGTCGTGGTTGACGCCGAAGCCCCCGCCCGCGGTGTCCTCGGTGCCCTCGTCGTCACGCCAGACGAACCCGTGGAACGGGGCCACGGTCACCGCGGTGTCCGCGCCGTTCTCCACGACCGCGCCCGCCACCGAGTCGATGTCCTCGCGGACGATGAACGGGCTGGTGCACTGCACCAGGAGGACCACGTCGACGGGGGCCCCGTGCAGGGACTCGTGGGCGTCCACCGCGTGCAGGACGGCCGCTTCGGAGGTGGCGGTGTCCCCGGCGATGGCGGCCGGGCGCAGGACGACCTCGGCGCCCGCCTCGCGCGCCACGGCGGCGATGGCCTGGTCGTCGGTGGAGACGACCACGTCCGTGACGAGGCGGGTGGCCAGGCACTCGCGAACGGCCCTGGCGACGAGCGGGACGCCGCCGACGGGGGCCAGGTTCTTGGCGGGCACTCCCTTGGAGCCGCCTCGCGCGGGGATCACCGCGAGGACGCGGCGCACCCCGGCTGACGTGTCGGACATGGGTGTTTCTCCTTGAGGACTCACAGCTCCCCCATCCGCCGGATGACGGGCGCCACCCGCTGCACTCCGTGCCGGTAGGCGCCGCGCGCCGCCCGGCGGACGATCTGCCGGACCGGTCCGGGCTCCTTGTCGGCGGCGGGCGCGCCGGGCAGCGGGCTGCCGTCCGGGCCGAGGTGATGGCGGGCGAGGATGCCGGGCAGGTAGCCGGGCGCGGTCGCGGGTGTGTAGTACGGGGTCAGCGGCGCCGGGCCGCCGGGCCGGGCGAGCAGCTTGGCGATCCGCTCGCGCGCCGCGTCGAAGGCGGTGGCGTAGTCGCCGTCGGCGGCGACGCCCTGCCGGGCCACCCATTCGGGCTCGGGCGCCGGCCGGTGTCCGGCGTCGAGCTGGTCCCAGGAGGCCAGGCAGCCGGAGCCGACGAAGTGGTGGTTGCCGAGGGTCTCCCGGACGCCGAGGTCGGTGAGGACGACGGTCGGGATGCGGCGGTGCAGGGACTCCAGCGCGGCGGTGGAGCTGATCGTCACCAGCAGGTCGGTGCGGTCGAGGACCTCGCCCATGTTCCCGTACACCAGGCGGAAGTTGGGCGGCGGTGCCAGCCGCTGCGCCAGCTTCTGGTAGGGCAGCTCCTCGATGTGCGTGGTGTGCTCGCCCGGCTTGGAGCGCAGTTTGAGCAGCACTTCGCGGTTGGGGTGCAGGCGCGCGTGCTCGACCAGGCGCTCCAGCAGGTACGTACGGTCCCTGCGGCTGTCCGGCACGGACGGCTGGGCCGCGAACACCACGGTGTAGGGCCTGCGCCCTTGCTTCGCAGAGGGGTCGTGTTCGCCCTCGTACGGGCTGCCACCGAGGAACGGCAGCGCCACCTCCGTGACCGCCGAGGCGTCGGCGCCCACGCCCTCGTACACGGCCCGGAAACGGTCCGCGTCCTGGCGGGAGTTGGCGAGGACGAGGTCCGCGCCGTGCCTGAGCAGCAGGCCGTCGGCGAGCTTCTCGTAGACGACTCCGACGTAGCCGGTGACGACGACGGGACGCCGCGTACGACCCTCCCAGACCCGCTTGAGGCCGTGCAGCACCGCCTGCACACCGCCGCCGACGAGGGCGAGCACGACGATGTCGTACGACTCCTCGGCCATGGCGCGCAGGAACTCGACGGCCGTGACCTCGCGGAGGGAGTCGGCGGTGACGCCCACCTCGGCCAGCTGGCGCGGGGTCGGCGTCGCCCGGCCGCGCAGCAGGAACCCGCTGAGCGCGGGGGCCCCTTGCGCGGCCTCGTGCGCTGCGGCTTCCATGGACGGGCCCGGCGCGATACGAACCGCGGTCAACGCACCCCATTTCCATCGGGTGTCGGAGTCCGCGAGTACCGCGATTCGCGTGGGCTTCGGTGTACTTGGTGGCACGACGAAGACGCTAGGAAGCAATTCCTAGGTAAGGCCCAACCGCATCTCAACAAAAAGTTAACAACACATCGCCGTGAGCCCAACTGGCTTGTCGAAGCCCGGGAAGTACACGCGATGCACCGATCCGACACACGGAGTTCACTCTCCGTACGAATACTCGAAAGTTGCTCAGCCGGGCGGCCTCCTAGGCTTTCGCGGGTGCCAAAGCTTTCCGTGATCGTGCCGTTCTACAACGTGCAGCAATACGCCCTGGACACCCTGCGAAGCCTTCGTTTGAACGCCCGTCCCGATTTTGAGTTCGTCCTGGTGGACGACCATTCGAAGGACGAAACACCGGCGATTCTCGAGCGTGCCGCCGAAGAGCTTTCCGAGGTGGCGCAGGTGCGTTACATCCGCCATGAGAAGAACGGAGGACTCGCCACCGCGCGCAACACCGGCCTGGACGCGGCGCAGGGCGAGTACCTGACGTTCCTGGACGGCGACGACTGGCTGGCCCCGGGCTACTACGACCGGCTGGTGGCCTCGATCGAGGAGTTGGGCTGCGACTTCGTCCGCACCGACCATGTCCAGGCCACGGCCCGCGCGCGGACGGTGCACCGGGTGCCGCACGGGCGGCGCCGCCACGTCATGAACCCGCGCGACGCGATCCTGCCGGCCGACCGGTCGACCTCGGTGGACTACGCGTACGCCTGGGCCGGTGCCTACCACCGCCGGCTGCTGGACAAGGGCCTGCTGCACTTCACCGACGGGCTGCGCACGGCCGAGGACCGGCCGTGGATCTGGAAACTGCACCGCGAGGCGGACTCGTTCGCGGTGGTGAGCCTGCTGGGCGTGTTCTACCGGCGCGGCGTCGCCTCCTCCCTCACGCAGATCGGTGACGTCCGCCAGCTGGACTTCATCCGCGCGTTCGACCAGGTCATCGCGGAGACGGCCGCGGACCCGGACGCCGACCGGCTGCTGCCGAAGGCGGTCCGCACCTACTGCGCGATCATCGCCCACCACCTGTCGGACCAGAGCAAGTGGGAGCCGGCCGTGGCCAAGCAGCTGCGGTCGATGAGCGCGGCGGCCATCCAGCGGATGCCGCAGGACGCGCTCGGTGACGTGCTCGACACCATGGACTTCGACCGCTCCTCCAAGCTGCGGCGGCTGCGGCGCCGGATCACCACAGCGAAGGCGGCTGCCTGATGCCCCGTACCACCCGGATCTTCTGCGTCTCCACCCTGTACGGCGCCGCCACCCTGGCCGCCGCGCTCGACTCCGGCTGCTTCGACGAGCAGGACCGCAGTCTGCTGCTGGTCTTCAACAACACCGCGACTCCGGAGACCACCCCGCCGGTCGACGCCCTGCCGGGCTTCGAGCCGCTGCGCGACCACTTCGACTCCGTCCTCTCCTGGAACGAGGCCATCCGCCCCTTCCACCCCGGCGCCTGGGCGCCGCGCGCGGACGACGTCCCGCTGTTCGAGCGTTATCTGCGGCTGCTGTGGGACCTCGGCGACGACGACGTGGAGCTGGTCCTGGAGTCCATCCAGGTCGCCCCCGCGCTGACCGTGGCCACGCTGTTCACCGAGGCCGTCATAGACGTCTACGCCGACGGCCTGATGAGCTACGGCCCCACCCGCAACAAGCTCGATCCGCTGGTCGGCACACGGGTGCGCCGGCTGCTCCATCTGGACCTGGTGCCGGGTCTGACGCCCATGCTGCTCACCGAGTTCGACGTGCCCGCGCAGGTCGTGCCGACGGCCGCGTTCCTGAAGGTGATGGGCGAGCTCACGGCGCGGGTCACGGATCTGCCCGCGCTGCCCGAGGAGGCGGCGCTGCTGCTCGGCCAGTACCTGTCCGCGCTGGACATCCTCTCCGTCGACGAGGAGGAGGACCTGCATGTGCGGATGATGCGCGGTGCGGTCGAGCGCGGCCACCGCCGCATCGTCTTCAAGCCGCACCCGACCGCGCCGGCCCGCTACAGCCGCGCCCTGGAGACCGAGGCCGCGAAGCTGGATGTGGAGCTCACGGTGCTGGACGTGCCCGTGCTCGCCGAGGTGCTGTTCGAGCAGACGCCGCCCGCCCTGGTCGTCGGCTGCTTCTCCACCGCGCTGTTCACCGCGTCCGCGTTCTACGGCCTGCCCGTGGCCCGCGTCGGCACCGAGCGGCTCCTGGACCGCCTCGCGCCCTACCAGAACAGCAACCGGGTCCCCGCCGTCCTCGCCGACGCGCTGGTGCCGGACCTGACCGGCGGCAAGGACGAGAAACCGATCGCCGCCGACACCCTGGGCGACCTGGTCACCGCGGTCGGCTTCGCCATGCAGCCGCAGATCTACCCGGGGATGCGAGCGGCGGCCGAGCGCTACCTCTCGGCACACCTCGGCCCGCGCACCCGGCGCTACTTCAAGCGCAGGCGCCTCACCGCCCTCGGCCTGCCCGGCGGCATCCCCGACCGGCTGGCCTTCCTGCCCCGCAACGCCACCGCCCGCCGGGTGGTACGCCGGGCGAAGGCCCTGCAGAAGGCGGTACGCCGCTGAGGGCCGGGAGAACGCACAGCCACCGAATCCCGGCGGAGAAGCTCCTTGCCGTTGTGTGAAGTGCTCGGCACCGCACAACGGCGAGGAGCCTTTTGTCATCTGCGGCTCTGCCTGACTCGACGAGCCCGCTCACGAACTCGCCGATCGCGCGGCCCGGTTGCTGAGGCCCGAGTGAGACAGGGCTGGTGCGGTGACAGCCGCGCGGGCGAACGGAAGGAAACCAATGCGACGCCCAGGTGAACCGCTGGCGACCGCTCAGCGAAGTGTGCGGCTGTCGAACAGAAGCCCACAGAGTGAACTCATATGGTCTTGGTTGACGATCCTCAGTGCATTGCGAGGGATACCAGCATGACCGAAACGGTCGTGACGACGGCGAGGTCGCAACCCGCCTCGGCAGCACTTGTTCAGGAAGGCACTCCGCCCGGACCGCCCCCGGTGGTGCCGGCCACCGGGGGCCGGCTACGGGCCCTGGACGGGCTGCGGCTGGTCGCAGCGCTGATGGTGGCCGCGTACCACTACGGCGGCCGGGACGGCGATGTCACAAAGGCCTGGGGAAGCAGCCCGCAGCACCAGTTCCCCACCCTGCACACGTATTTCGCGTACGGCTGCCTCGGTGTCCAGATCTTTTTCGTGATCAGCGGATTCGTGATCTGCATGAGCGGCTGGGGGCGGCCCCTCAAGTCGTTCTTCGCCTCCCGCGCGTCCCGGCTGCTGCCCGCCTACTGGGTGGCGATCATCCTCGTCACGGGCGTGTTCGCACTGCCCGCGGTCGCCTACAAGACGGTGTCGCCGAGTGACTTCCTGGTGAACCTGACCATGCTGCAGCAGCCGCTGGGCGCGGAGCGGGTGCTGGGCGTGTGCTGGACGCTGTGGGCGGAGGTCCGCTTCTACGCGCTGTTCGCGCTGCTGGTGGTGCTGCCCGGGGCGAGCCGCCGGCGCGTCGTCTTCTTCTGCGCGGGCTGGACACTGGCGGCGGCGATCGCGCAGGGCGCGCACCAGCCGCTGCTGGACATCGTGCTGATGCCGGAGTACGCGCCGTTCTTCGTGGGCGGCGTCGGGCTCTACCTGGTCCACCGCGACCGGCGTGACGTCTACGCGTGGGGCATCGTGGTGGTGAGCTGGCTGATCGGGCAGCACTATGCGGTGAAGAGCCTGTGGAACGCCGCGAACCCGCACGCCTTCGCCCACCGCACCTCGTTCGGCATCATCCTGGTGGTGACGCTGGGCTTCATCGCGGTCGCGGCGATAGCGCTCGACTGGCTGGGGTGGGCGAACTGGCGCTGGCTGACGGTGGCCGGGGCGCTGACCTACCCCTTCTACCTGGTGCACGAGCACCTGGGCTGGGTCGTCATCAAGTTCCTGCACCGGGACCTGCACATCCCGTCCTACGGGACCTTCCTGCTGACGGTCGCCTTCATGCTGGGCCTCGCCTGGCTGATGAACCGGTACGTGGAGAAGCCGCTGACCCCGCGCATACGTGCGGCGCTGTCCCGTCCGTCGGTCCGGCGGTAACCGCGACCACCGCTGGAATTGGCCCCGAATTCACCCGGGGCCGGGCATGGAAATCCCTCCTTGGGCAGGCGTGTGGCAGTTCACGGCTCAACCAGGGAGTGCCCATGCCCGCCACATCACGACCGGTCCGACCGCCCCGCACGTTCGACGACGTCCCCGGCTGGTTCCCCGTCCTCGACCAGGTCCTCTTCGACTGGTTCCTCGACCGGCAGGAGAGCACCGGGCAGCGGGGCGACCTGCTGGAGATCGGGGTGTACCTGGGCAAGAGCGCCATCTTCACCGGGCGGCATCTGCGGGAGGGCGAGCGGTTCACCGTGTGCGACCTCTTCGAGGGCGACGCACCCGACGACGCCAACCGGGCGGAGTCGACGAAGTCGTACGGCACCCTGACCCGGCGGGCCTTCGAGGAGAACTACCTCGCCTTCCACGACGAGCTGCCCCGCGTCCTGCACGGCCCGAGCTCCCTGGTCCCGGCCGAGGTGGCGCCGCGCTCCTGCCGGTTCGTGCACGTGGACGCCTCGCACCTGTACGAGCACGTGTACGGCGACATCGGCGCCGCCCGCGACCTGCTGGTGGACGGCGGGCTGGTGGTCCTGGACGACTTCCGCTCCGAGCACACGCCGGGCGTCTCCATAGCCGCCTGGGAGGCCGTGCTCAACCGGGGACTGCGGCCGATCTGCCTCAGCAGCCAGAAGCTGTACGGCACCTGGGGCGACCCCGGCCAGGTGCAGGAGGAGCTGCTGGCCATGGTCCGGGCCCGCACGGACTGCCACCTCAGCGTGCAGGAGGCCGCCGGGCACCGCATCGTCCGCCTCAAGTCCAAGGGCATGCGGGCGCCGGTACTGCCGCCCTCCCGGCACCACGTCGAGGAGCCCGCCCCGGCCGCGGCCGCGGTCCCCGCGCAGCCCCGGCCGGCCGGCCCCACCGCCCCGCCACGCGGGCGCTACGCCCGCCGCATCGCCGCGGACCTGCTGCCGCCGGTCCTCACCCGGGCGCTGCGCCAGGCCCGGAGCGCCCGGTAGGGCCCTCACGTGATGCCGTAGTAGGCCTCGATTCCCGCCACGACCAGGGCCAGGCCTTCCTCGAACTGCTCGTCGTAGTCGTCGAAGAGCAGCTTCCCGGCCTCGGCCGCCAGCGGGTAGTCGGCCAGGCGGCGGGCGCGTTCCTCGATGTCGTAGCCCTCCCGGCGTTCGCCCGGGAGGGGCCGCACGCCCTGCTCCTCGGTGACGAAGCCGACGGTGTACGCGTTCGCGGTCCGTGCCGCCCGCACCGCCTGCGCGAGGGTGAAGCCGGCGGACGTGAGGACGCGCAGGGCCGCCTCCATCTCGCGGCCGTGGTCGACGCCCGTGAAACGTGAGCCGCTGAAGACCTTCGCGCCGTCGCGGTAGCCGAGCAGGGCGGTGCGCAGTCCCCGGTTCGCCTTGCGCAGCCGCTCCTGCCAGGTGTCGGTGGGATCGAGCGCGGTACCGGCGACCATCCGGCGGTACATCTCCGTCGCCATCTCGTCCAGCAGCGCCTGCTTGTCCTTGAAGTGCCAGTAGAGAGCGGGCGCCTTGACGTCCAGCTCCTTGGCGATGGCACGCAGGGTCAGGCCGTCGAGACCAACCTCGTTCAGCAGCCGCAGCGCCGTGTCCGCGACCCGTCCGCGGTCCAGGGGCGCGCGTCGTTCCGTACTCACGCTTGACAGCTTAACACCGTTAAGGGCACGCTGTCGGCAGCGGAACTTAACGACGTTAAGGAGATAGGCGATGGATGTTCTGGTCGTGGGGGCGGGCCCCACCGGACTGACGCTGGGCATCGACCTGGTCCGGCACGGGGTGGACGTACTGGTCGTGGAGCGGGGGGACCGGCTGTTCCCGGGATCGCGTGGCAAGGGGATCCAGCCCCGCACCCTGGAGGTCTTCGAGGACCTCGGCGTCCTCGACGCGATCCGTGCGGCGGGCGGCCCCTACCCGGTGCGGACGGTCTGGAAGGACGGCGAACGGGTCGGCGACCGGCCGATGTTCGAGGCGCTGGAGGCGGACGAGGGCGCGACGTACACCGAGCCGTGGATGGTTCCGCAGTGGCGCACGCAGGAGGTCCTGTACGCGCGGCTGATGGAGCTGGGCGGGCGGGTGGCCTTCGGGCGCGAGGTGACGGGGCTGGAACAGGACGCCGAGGGCGTGAGCGTGCGGTTCGCCGACGGTACGACTCTCCGCGCGCGGTACGTCGTCGCGGCCGACGGCGGGCGTTCGGCGGTACGGCGGGCGGTGGGTCTGGGGATGGCCGGCGAGACGGTCGACCCGAATCCATTCCTGGTGGCGGACGTGCGGCTGAAGGGGCTCGGCAGGGAGTACTGGCACACGTTCCCCGGGCCCGACGGCACCGGCCTCGCCCTGTGCCCGCTGGCCCGCACGGACGACTTCCAGCTCGCCGGGAAGTTCCCGGAGGGCACCGATCCCGAGCCGACCCTGGACGGCGTCCGGAAGCTGGTCGCCGCGTACACCCACCTGGACGCCGAGGACGTCACCGAGCTGCGCTGGGCCTCGGGCTTCCGGCCCCGGACGGGGCTCGCGGACCGTTTCCGGGTGGGCCGCGTGTTCCTCGCGGGGGACGCGGCCCACGTGCACTCGCCGGCGGGCGGGCAGGGGCTGAACACCAGCGTCCAGGACGCCTACAACCTGGGCTGGAAGCTGGGCGCGGTACTGCGGGGCGGGGCGCCCGACGCGCTGCTCGACACGTACGAGGAGGAGCGCCGCCCCAACGCCGCGGCGATGCTGGGCCTGACGACGGGCGTGCACCGCGGCGAGGTGCGGCGGGGCAAGGCGACGGTCCAGCTCGGGCTGGGCTACCCGGAGTCGTCCCTGAGCGAGGAGAGGCGTGCCGTTCCGTCCGGTGTACGCGCGGGTGACCGGGCGCCCGACGGCACGGTGGGCGGGGTGCGGCTGTTCGACGCGTTCCGGGGGCCGCACTGGACCCTGCTCGGCGCGGAGGCGGCGCCTGTGGCGGGGGTGCGGGCACTCCCGGCGGCCCCTGCGTCGTACGGCCCGGGTGTGTTCCTGGTCCGGCCGGACGGTTACGTGGGCTGGGCGGGGGACTCGGGGGCGGGGCTCGGGGAGTATCTGGCGGGAGTGGGGTGCCGGTAGCTAGTCGTCGCCGTCGAGGAGGATGTCGACGGAGAGGTCAAGGGTGACGCCCACGGACTCGGGCAGGGGGACAGTCTGACCTCGCTTGTAGCGGGCGGGGTCGGGGTACTTGCCGTCGACCGGACCGGTGTAGAGGAGCACCTCGTCGTGCGTGCGGTCGGCGATGAGGTAGGCGGGGATGTTGGCCCGGGCATAGACATCGACCTTGGTGGCGGTGTCGTTGGTCCAGTTCGAAGAGGTCACTTCCAGGACCAAGCGGAAGACGTGCGGCGCATAGCAGTTCTTCTCGACGAGGGCGTCCTTGTAGTCGGCATCCACAACTGAGAAGTCCGGCACCGCATAGTCATCCGGCCCGGTCGGCAGCCACAGCCCGACCCCGCCCACGTACCTGAGCCCGGCCTCCCGCGCCTTGATCCTCAGGAACTCCTCGATGAGCCAGGTCAGCGTCTCCTGATGCGAGCCGTCCGGCGGCGGTGTCACAACAATGCTCCCGTTGAGGATCTCCACCCGGTGCCCGGGCAGCTCCTCCCAGAGCCGGTCGGCAGCATCGCTGAGCGACGGCGGCCCGGGACCCTGCATCATCACAGCCACGGCACCCTCCTTTCGGGAACACCCTCCACGAGCGTAACCGGGGATGTGCGATTTCCGCCCCCGATCACTCATTCGAGGTAACCGCCCAGCTCAGAACGCATCGCCAGGCACATGACTCCCCCAGACCTCCCGCAGCGCCCCGCACACCTCCCCCACGGTCGCCCGCCCCCGCAACGCCTCCTTCATCGGGTACAGCACGTTGTCCTCCCCCTCGGCGGCCTTCTTCAGCGCGGCCAGGGCCGAGTCCACCGCCGCCTGGTCCCGTTCCGCCCGCAGCCGGGCGAGCCGCTCCGCCTGCCGGGCCTCGATCGCCGGGTCCACGCGGAGCGGCTCGTACGGTTCCTCCTCGTCGAGCTGGAAGCGGTTGACGCCGACGACGACGCGTTCGCCCGTGTCCGTCTCCTGGGCGATGCGGTACGCGTTGCGCTCGATCTCCTCCTTCTGGAAGCCCCGCTCGATCGCCGCCACCGCGCCGCCGAGGTCCTCGACCCTCCGCATCAGGTCCAGGGCCGCCGTCTCCACGTCGTCCGTCATCCGCTCCACGGCGTACGAGCCCGCGAAGGGGTCGACGGTCGCGGTCACGTCCGTCTCGTGGGCGAGCACCTGCTGGGTGCGCAGGGCGAGCCGGGCGGACTTGTCCGTGGGCAGCGCGATCGCCTCGTCGAAGGAGTTGGTGTGCAGGGACTGCGTGCCGCCGAGCACCGCCGCCAGGGCCTGGACGGCGACCCGGACCAGGTTCACCTCGGGCTGCTGGGCCGTCAGCTGGACCCCCGCCGTCTGGGTGTGGAAGCGCAGCATCAGCGACTTCGGGTCCCGCGCGCCGAACTCCTCCCGCATCACCCGGGCCCAGATCCGGCGCGCGGCACGGAACTTGGCGACCTCCTCCAGGATCGTGGTACGGGCGACGAAGAAGAAGGACAGCCGGGGCGCGAAGTCGTCGACGTCCATGCCGGCCGCGACCGCCGTTCGGACGTACTCGATGCCGTCGGCGAGGGTGAAGGCGATCTCCTGCGCGGGTGAGGCGCCCGCCTCGGCCATGTGGTAGCCGGAGATCGAGATGGTGTTCCACCTGGGCATCTCGGCCCTGCAGTACCGAAAGATGTCCGCGGTCAGGCGCAGGGAGGGCTTCGGCGGGAAGATGTACGTCCCGCGCGCGATGTACTCCTTCAGCACGTCGTTCTGGATCGTGCCGGTGAGCCGGTCGGGTGAGACGCCCTGCTCCTCCGCCACCAGCTGGTAGAGGAGCAGCAGCAGCGCCGCCGGCGCGTTGATCGTCATCGAGGTCGAGACCTGGTCCAGCGGGATCCCGCCGAACAGCACCCGCATGTCGTCGATCGAGTCGATGGCCACGCCCACCTTGCCGACCTCGCCGTGGGCGAGGGGCGCGTCGGAGTCGTGGCCCATCTGGGTGGGCAGGTCGAACGCGACGGACAGGCCCGTGGTGCCGTGTTCGATCAGCCGGCGGTAGCGGGCGTTGGACTCGGCCGCCGTGCCGAAACCGGCGTACTGGCGCATCGTCCACGGCCGGCCGGTGTACATGCTGGGGTACACGCCCCTGGTGAAGGGGTATGCGCCGGGTTCGCCCAGTTTCCCGGCGGGGTCCCAGCCGGCCAGGTCACCCGGCCCGTAGACCGGCTCGATCGGCAGTCCCGACTCCGACTCACGCGCCATGGTGTGTGCCTTCCGAGTTGCGTTCGGTACTCCTCACCATGCCCCGTTGTTCGGCGGCGGTCACGCTGGGAAGCATCTGGGGCATGAGCCGCATCGGACGCGTCACCGCCGCACTCGTCCCCGCCGTCGCGCTGGCCCTCCTCTGCGGCTGCACGGTGCAGTCCCCGGACGGCGACGGCAAGCGGCGCTCGCCGGTGCGCGTCGAGCTCCCCGGCAGCCGGTCGCCCGCCCCCGACACCCCGCACACCCCCGGACCGAGCGCCGACGCCCCCTCCTCCGCTCCCGCGGTACCACCCCACATCCTGTGGACCCGCGGCGACAGCGGTACGGGCGTCCGTGAGCTGCAGGCCCGGCTGCGGCAGATCGACTGGCTCTTCGACGGGCCCACGGGGACGTACGACGACCTGACCGAGCAGGCGGTCAGGGGCTTCCAGCGCAAGCGCGGGCTGCCGCAGACCGGCGAGACCGACGCCGTCACCTGGCGGCGGCTGCTCGGCATGACGCGCGAACCGGGCGAGTGGGAGCTGTACCTGATGGGCGGTCAGCCGGCCGCCGCACCCGACCCGCGCTGTCTGACCGGCCGGGTGCTGTGCATCAGCAAGACCAGCCGGACGCTGCGCTGGATGATCGACGGGCGGACGGTGTCCACGATGGCGGTGCGGTTCGGCTCGCAGCACACCCCCACGAGGGAGGGTGTGTACCACGTCTACTGGAAGTCACGGCACCATGTGTCGACGCTCTACGACTCCCCCATGCCCTACGCGATGTTCTTCAGCGGGGGCCAGGCGGTGCACTACTCCTACGACTTCGCCGCGCGCGGTTACGCGGGCGGATCCCACGGCTGCGTCAACGTGCGGGACGAGGCGGCGATCGCGGATCTGTTCGCGCAGGTGCGGAACGGCGACAAGGTCGTCGTCTACTGGTGAGCGCGAGGCTGCCGGAGAGGTGTGGGGCGCGGGCGGGACCGGGGGAACGTGTCCCGCCCGCGCCAGATGCACGAGCCGTGGGTACGGGGGGAACCCCGGCTCAGTGCGACGGCCGATGACCAGTCGGCTCACTCTCTTCTGCGTACCCGGGTCCGAAAACGTTACGCGCTACCGCAAAAAAGTTTCTCCACCTGTGAAAGCGCAGGTCAGGGCGCGCATCGGCGAAGATCAGAGCGCGGTGTAGGTCGGGCTCGGCGACGGGACCGGAAGGGTCGCCGGGTGCTGCGGCACCAGTGGGACGAAGGCCGGCGGAGTGGGTGTGCCGAGGCCTCCGTCGCGGTGGTGGCCGCGCCGGCCTCTGTGGCCGTCGTCGTCGCCCCGGCCGCCGTTGCCCTTCCCGCTCCCGCCGTCACGGGCACCGTGACCGCCCTCGCCGTGACCGCCCTCGCCGTGGCCGTCCCCGTCGCCGGTCGTGTTCCCGGTCGTCGCGAGGATGCCCCTGCAGTACTTCCACACGCGCGCGGAGCCGCCCGCCATCCCGTCCAGGGCGCGCTTGCGGTCGGCCGCCAGTTCCCGGCCGGCCCAGATGTCACGGCAGGCCGAGCGTGCTTCGTGCCAGACGTTTCCGGTGCCGTGGGACACGTCGGGCGAACCGGTGGCACCGCCCGTGGACTTGTCGGGGGCGGCACCGGGCGAGGAGGTGCCGCCGGGGGTGCCATGCGCACCGCCGCTCGGCGGCAGCAGCCCGGACGTGCCGCCCCGGGTGACTTCCGGGGAAGGCGAGGCCGCCGGGCCCTGAGGGGTCGCGTCGGCCGACACCGAGGCGCCGGGGCCGGGACCGGGGCCGGGGGTGTGGTCGCCGAACGGCGTCGGCAGCACCCCGCTGCCCGCGGCCATGGCGACCCCGCCGAGCGCGCCCGCGGCCAGCGCGGCGGTGACCGCCAGGCGCACGGGGCGGATCCAGCCGGGGCGGCGTACGGCGTGCGGCCGGGCGCCGATGCGGACCAGTCCGACGTCGGCGGGCCCGTCGGTCCCGTGACCGGCGGCGAGCTGCGCGGCGGCGTCCGCACGGGCCTCGCGCGCCTTGCGGAAGGCGGCCAACGCGGCTTCCTCGCCGGGAAGTTCCGTTTCGGTCCGCGCGGCCTCGACGGCCAGGGCGCCGAGCGCCTCGGCGAGCCGTTCGGCCTGCTCGCGTGCGGAGGGGTCGGCGGCTTCGAGCGACTCACCGCGCAGTAGACGCTCCGCCGTCCGGCGGTTCAGCCACCTGTAGTGCTCGTCGGCCATCACATGTCCTTCTGCGTCCGCGCACGCGTGTGCGTCACAGTGCCGGACGTCACCGCGCGTCCCCGCGGTTCTCGCTGGGGCGGCAGCACTTCGAGACTGCCCGCCGATTCCGGATCCGCGCCGATCAGCTCGGCGAGCCGCTTCAGACCGCGGTGCGCGGCCGTGCGAACGGCGCCGGCGCGCTTGCCGAGGGTCTCGGCGGCGGTCTTGGCGTCGAGGCCCACGACCACGCGCAGGACGACCGCCTCGGCCTGGTCCTGGGGGAGCCGCGCGATGAGGGAGAGGGTGCTGTCCGTGGACAGGGCCTCCATGGCCTCGCCCGCGGTGTCGGACTCGGCGGGCCGGCCGGTCAGTTCGGTCTCGTCGCCGCCGATCGCGGGGCGGCGGCCGCGCATCCGTATGTGGTCCAGGGCCCGGTTGCGGGCGATGCGGGCGGCCCAGCCGCGGAAGCGGTCCGCGTCCCCGCTGAAACGCTCCAGGTCGCGGGCGATCTGCAGCCAGGCCTCGGATGCGACGTCCTCGGCGTCCGGGTCGCCGACCAGCGTCCGCACGTACCCCAGCAGCCGCGGATGCACGGCCCGGTAGACCGTACGGAAAGCGGTCTCGTCCCCGGCCTGTGCCGCACGTACCGCGGCGGTCAGCTCCGCGTCGTCCCCCAGCACCTGGTTGGTTCCTCGATAGATGGTCGCGGCCCGGAGGCCGCCGATCGTTGCAGTGATCATGCATTCGCGCTACGACGCGAAAGGCACGTTACGACCTGAAACCGCTCCTCGTCCACGTCCGTCCAGGATGCAACTGACTCGTGACGCGGGTGGACCGTGGCGGGGTGTGACAGAAAACGCACTCAAGGCGCTGTAGGAAGTACGGGTCGCCGCGCGGCCCGTGCCGCGCGACGGCCGGGGCCTCTCCTGTGGGGGGTGGCGGCTCCGGCCGTTGCCCTGGCGGCGGGTCAGCTCCGCCGTCCGGTCTCCCCCGTCGCGTCCCGGCACAGCAGCCGCAGCGACCCGTGCCCGCCGAAGCAGCGCCGGGCCTCGTCGATCGGGTCCCACAGACGTCCGTCGGGCGTGCGGATCCAGTGGTCGCCGCCGGTCGCCCACCACTCGGCGCCGGCCTGCCGGACCAGCACCTCGCCGGCGTACGCCCCGAAGCCGCGCAGCACGTCCTGCACCGCCTCGGCGGGAGGCCCCTCGCGCCGGATGTCCTCGATCATCCGGTCGACGCGCCACAGGCTCTGCGCCGAGTAGTCGAGCCGCACCCGTGCGCCCTCGCGCATCGTCGCCACCGCGTCCGCCGCCCACCGCACGGGCTTCGTCGCGGCCTGCGGCCTGGTCTGCTGCCGTTCAGTCACGTACTGGGTAGTCACATAGGGGAAAGCGGAGTCGGCGGGCCTTTCGTCACACGGATCCGGGGCCGTTCCCGCAACGCGCCCAACACCGACCCGCCTCCGCCGCAGGACGGTCACAGGACCTGCGCGCGAGCGAGGTTTACGCCGGGAGTGACGTTCGGCCGCCGCTGTGCGCTGTCTTCTGCGATGACTATGTGCTTCCACCTCCGCGCGGTGCCGCCCGGGGAGTTACGAGACGACGTGCGTTCGCTGCAGCGGCTGTTCCAGGACGACTGGGACACCGTCCGGGGACGGATCAACCGGCGCCGGGAGGAGGTGCTGGACCAGCGCTACCTGGACCACGAGCTGCTGTACGCGGGCTCGCCCCCGCACCTCGCGGAGGACGGCCCGCATGCCCAGGTGGTCCTCGGCGGCCGCCCGGTGTTCCACTCGGAGCTCGGCATGCCCCCGTTCCTGCTGCTGACCCCGGCCGAGACGGCGGCCGTCGCCGGCTTCCTCGCCTCGGCCGATTTCGCGGCCCTGTGGCACGACTCCCGTGCGGACCTGCTCCCCCGGTACGGCGGCCCGGCCACCGAGGAGCAGACCCGCGGCGCGTTCGCGGCGGCACACCGGGACCTCGGCGAGTTCTACGCCCGCGCCTCGGCCTCCGGCGAGGCCGTCGTGAAGTGGCTGCTGCTCTGAGAGCTACCGGGCAGGCCCTGCACGTCTGTCCCGACCGGGCAGGCCCTGCGCCTCTACCCCCGCCCCCGGGCTCGCCGGGAGACCACCGCGCGCAGGACGCGGCGGCCCTCGGTCGAGGTCTCGAGGGCGCCGCGCAGGCCGGCGGTGCCGTGGGTGGCGAGCAGTTCCAGGACCGCCGTCTGGCGGCGCAGCTCGGCGGCGACCAGAGGGGGCATGCCCTCCGTGCCGCCCTCGCGGCGGGAGTCGACCGAGGAGGTGTCCGCGGCCGGGTCGAGCAGCCGGTGGATCTGCAGGGAGGCCACGGAGCAGGCGTCGGCCCAGACCCGCACCTCGGCACCGGTGCACTCGGCCGGGGCGGCGTCGAGCATCCGGCGGGCGAGGTCCGCGGCCGCGTCCTCGACCGCCGCCCCCGGGTCGGCCGAGCCGAGCGCGGCGCGGGCCTTCTCCAGGCCCTCCGCCCAGTCACCGGTGTCCGCGAGGCTCCCCCACAACGGCCGCAGGACCTCGTCGTCGCCGCCCAGCAGCGGCACGCACCGATCCAGACAAGCCAGCCCACTGGCGGCCAGCGCTCGTTCGTCGGCCTGAGCGATCAGTTCCACCAGGCTCATGGAATCCTCCCTCGCCAGGGCGCCGACCTTTACGGAGCCCGCATTTCCCCTTACTGCGTGCGACGGCCCGGGAGTGTCACAGAGGCATGGTTTCGGCCACCGGAACGGGGCCGCCCAGGGCCTTGCGGCGCTGCATACCGGTCAGCCGCAGCACGACGACGATCGCGAAGGCGGCGGCCGCGATGTCGACGGCGTCGGAGAAGAGCATCAGGCGGGCGGCGTCCAGCAATCCGTGTGCGCCGTCGGTCCGCCGGTAGGTGCGCAGGGTGGCCCGGTCGGCGAGGAGCGAGATGATCCACAGCGTCCACCAGGCGTTGACCGGCGCATGCGAACGGGGCCTGCCCGCCGGGCCGCTGGCGTCCCAGATGTCCAGGGTGATCCGGCGCGGCATCCAGAAGTTCACCACCGGCACGAACCACGCGCCGATCGCCCAGCCGCGCTGGTGGCTGTGCGCGGCGGCATCGAAGACCTCGGCGTTGACCCTGACCCGGTGGAACCAGCACAGGTAGACGACGACGCAGGTCAGCAGTGCCACCGTCTGTGCCATGCCGGAAGGGGCGTAGAGCGTGTCGGCGTGCCGCGCGCGCCGGATGATCTCCGTGCCGCGGGCGCCGTCCAGGAGGTCGCCCGCGATGCCGTACTGCAGCAGGTCGACGTACATCGCGAACAGGTCGGTCGCGACGACCAGCCCCAGCGCCGCCACGGTGGCCCGGCCGAGCCCGACCGGCGAGCGCAGCCAGGCGCCGGGCGCCCCGGGGAACGGCGGGGCGGGCTGTTCCGGCGTACCCGCGCAGCGGGTGCACAGGGTGCCGCCGGGCGCGGCGGCGAAGTGATGGCAGCGCGAGCAGATCATGGTGGGTCCCCCGAGGTGTGACGAGACGCCGGGCGCGGCTCTCCCCTGAGGCCCCCGTGCGGCATGCGGAACATACGGTTCGCGGGTGCCGCACGTCCACCTGGTATGACCGTGCTCAGCCGACGCGGTTCGCCAGCTTCTGGAACTCCGCCCAGGTCAGCGTCGGTTTGCCGGGGTTCCACAGTTTCTGCACGGTCGCCCGGAGCGGCATCCGGATGCCCGCGGCGACCTGGTCCTGGGTCTGCGCGTTCGCGATGTCGGACCACACGGCGAAGGACCCGCCGAGGATCTGCCCGTCGTAGCGCGCCGGGACGGCGGTGGTCCCGCGCAGGACCCGCGGGTTCCACTGCTCGTAGATCCGCTTGCCGGTCGGGTAGACGAAGGTCTGCGGCTCGCCGAGGACGTAGTACAGGAACTCGTCGTTGTAGTTGAGCACCTTCCGCCCCGCGCTCAGGTACTCCAGCGGCTGCCGGGCGCCGATCTCCTTGCCGGTCCAGTACGCGACCTGGAGGTCCTTCGCGGCCGGTACGGACGTCCGCCGGAAGAACCCGTCGTTCCACACCCGCATGGTGCGGTCGTGGGCGCGGACGGTGTCGGCGCGGTCGTTCAGCCAGCCGGTGGCGAGGTCGGAGACGGTTCCGCCGGGACCGTAGGCCTGCCGGGCGGCGGCGGCCAGCTGCGGGTAGGAGGCCTGCGGGTCGGCCACGGTCAGGGCCTGGTACTCGTCGCCGCCGAGGTTCCACTGGGAGCCGGGGAACAGGTCGGCGTACTCGTCGAGGAGGTCGTCCACGATCGTGGCGGCGGCGTCCTTGGAGATGTCGACCGCGCCGCGCGTGGGGATGCCCCGCGCGTTGCGCAGCTGCAGGTCGGGGTGGGCGGCGATGACGGCGCCGAGGTGTCCGGGCGAGTCGATCTCGGGAACGACCGTGATGTGCCGGCCGGCCGCCAGATCGACGATCCGCTTGACCTGGGCCTTGGTCAGATGGTCCTTGGAGACGACCTCGGGGTGGGTGGTGGACTCGATACGGAAGCCCTGGTCGTCGGAGAAGTGCAGCCCCAGCTCGTTGAACTTCAGGTCGCCGAGCTCCTTGACCCGGTCCTCGATCCAGGAGGCGGTGTAGGGCTTGCGGGCGATGTCCAGGTTGAACCCGCGCCGCGGCTTGTCCGGCTGGTCCCGCACCACCCCCTCCGGGGCGGTGCCGCCGCCGTGCACCTCCTGCTTGAGGGTGCGTGTGCCGTAGAAGACCCCCGCGTCCGCGGGCCCGCTTATGTTCACTCGGCCGCCGCGCACGGTCATGGTGTACGACTCCGGGTTCGCGCCCTCGTCGTCGTTCAGCGCCAGCCGCACGTCCCCGGCGCGCACGTCGTCCCGCTCGCCCGCGTACGACAGGCCCAGCTCCCGGGCGATCAGCTTGCCCTCGTCGGTCAGGTCGGCGTCGCTCACCACCACGCGCTCGCCGTGCGCCGGACGCCAGCCGGGGCCGCGGGCGGGAGTGTGGGACCGTACGGCGGGAATCGTGCGGGGCGCCTGGGAGAGCGGGTAGGAGCGGCTGGGCGTGGGGCTCGGCTTCGGCGACGCGGGGCCCGCCGGGTTCGCCCCGGGGTCCGCGGACCGCTGTGCCGAGGTCGCCGGCCCGCCGTCGTCCGCCCAGGCCCAGACCCCCACCCCCACACCGAGCCCGACCGTGCCGACGAAGGCCGCGACGGCCACCGCCCGCTTCCTCCCCACGTTCCGCGCCGACGCCCGGCGCCTGTGCTGACTCACCGTCCCAACCTACGGCCGGGGCGCCGGCCACACGTCATCCACACGCTCCGAAACTCTCCCGTCCGAGTGAAATCCGGACATCCGACGGACATGGCATGACCACTCTCGATAACGTGACGACACAGCTCTTCACAAGATCCCCAGACAGACCACATGTGACGCGAGGACCCACGCTGCCTGCGCACCCGTACCCCTCCGCCCGAGTGGCCATACCGGCGCTCCCGGAGCAGCCCCGCACCCCGCCGTCCGCCACCGCGGTCGAGGGTTTCAACACCGCGCCCGCGGACGAGGTCCACAGCGCCCTCCTGGGCTGCCTGCGCAGCGTCCACTGGGCCCGCCGTATCGCCGCCCACCGCCCCTACCCGGACCTCGACTCCCTCCTGGCCGCGGCGGACGAGGCGGCGTACGACCTGACACCGGGCGAGATCTCGGAGGCGTTGGCGGCGGAATGCCTGCCGGAGCTGCCACAGGGAACGTATTCAGCCGCCCACACAGCTCTGAGCGCCGCCCACGCCGCCTACGAGGCCCGCTTCGGACACGTGTTCGTCATCTATCTGGGTGACACCTCCGCGGAGGAAGCCCTTGACCGCATCCTCGAGGGCATCCGGTCACGTTTGGCAAACGATCCGGACGACGAACGCGTCGTGGCGGCAGAGGAACTGCGACGCCTTGCAAGGGGCAGACTGGTCACTCACCTCAGGGGCGCGACCAGCCGCAACGGCGCCGCACCCGGAAATCAACAGGCCACCCCACCCTCGTAGCCGCCTAAATAGCCCGTACGTGCACCTTTAGATGCCAGTTTGATCACACAGGCAACCCCCCGCTAAGCCCAGCGCAAGCGTCTCGCTACGATGCTGGGGGCCGGTGGACCGTACCCGGCCGGGCCCGACCGACACCGAAGCCGGCGCGGCCCTAGTCCCCGCTCCCGGAGGGTTCTTCCGTGCCGGCTGGAACGCTGTACCGCGGCCGGGAAGGAATGTGGTCCTGGGTGGCTCACCGAGTCACCGGCGTCCTCATCTTCTTCTTCCTGTTCGTTCACGTGCTGGACACCGCTCTCGTGCGTGTCTCCCCCGAGGACTACGACAAGGTCGTAGCCACGTACAAGACGCCGATCGTCGCCGTGCTGGAGTACGGCCTCGTCGCCGCCATCCTCTTCCACGCGCTCAACGGCCTGCGCGTCATCGCCGTCGACTTCTGGTCGAAGGGCCCGCGCTACCAGAAGCAGATGCTGTGGACCGTCGTAGGTGTCTGGGTCGTCCTGATGGCCGGCGCGATCTACCCGGTCCTCGGCCACGCCGCTCGTGTCCTGTTCGGGAGCTGAGGCGCATGTCCACCACTGAAAAGACCGCTTCCGGGATCGGCCCCGTCGAGGGCGGCTCGCTCTACAGCGTCGACAACCCGGCCCCCTTCATCGAGGCCCCGCGCAAGCGCACCAAGAAGACCCCGAAGTCCACCAGGGGCAACTTCGAGCTCGCCGCCTGGCTGTTCATGCGGCTGTCCGGCATCGTGCTGGTCGTCCTGGTCATCGGCCACCTGCTGATCCAGCTGGTGCTGGACGGCGGCGTCTCCAAGATCGGCTTCGCCTTCGTGGCCGGCCGCTGGGCGTCCCCGTTCTGGCAGGTCTGGGACCTGCTGATGCTGTGGCTCGCCATGCTGCACGGCGCCAACGGCCTGCGCACGGTCATCAACGACTACGCGGAGCGCGCGAACACCCGGCTGTGGCTGAAGGGCCTGCTCTACACCGCCACGGTGTTCACCATCCTGCTGGGCACGCTGGTGATCTTCACCTTCGACCCGAACATCCGCTAGGCACGGGGCTGCGAGAATCATGAAGATCCACAAGTACGACACCGTCATCGTCGGCGCCGGTGGCGCGGGCATGCGCGCGGCCATCGAGTCCACGAAGCGCAGCCGCACCGCCGTGCTGACCAAGCTCTACCCCACCCGCTCCCACACGGGCGCCGCGCAGGGCGGCATGGCCGCCGCGCTGGCCAACGTGGAGGAGGACAACTGGGAGTGGCACACCTTCGACACGGTCAAGGGCGGTGACTACCTGGTCGACCAGGACGCCGCCGAGATCCTGGCGAAGGAGGCCATCGACTCGGTCCTCGACCTGGAGAAGATGGGCCTGCCGTTCAACCGCACCCCGAACGGCACCATCGACCAGCGCCGCTTCGGCGGTCACAGCCGCAACCACGGCGAGGCCCCGGTCCGCCGGTCCTGCTACGCGGCCGACCGCACCGGCCACATGATCCTCCAGACGCTGTACCAGAACTGCGTGAAGGAGGGCGTGGAGTTCTTCAACGAGTTCTACGTCCTGGACCAGCTGATCACCGAGGTCGGCGGCGTCAAGAAGTCGGCGGGCGTGGTCGCGTACGAGCTGGCGACCGGCGAGATCCACGTCTTCCAGGCGAAGGCCGTGATCTACGCGTCCGGCGGCTGCGGCAAGTTCTTCAAGGTGACGTCCAACGCGCACACGCTGACCGGTGACGGCCAGGCCGCGGTCTACCGCCGTGGCCTGCCGCTGGAGGACATGGAGTTCTTCCAGTTCCACCCGACCGGCATCTGGCGCATGGGCATCCTGCTGACGGAGGGCGCCCGTGGTGAGGGCGGCATCCTCCGCAACAAGGACGGCGAGCGCTTCATGGAGAAGTACGCGCCGGTGATGAAGGACCTCGCCTCCCGCGACGTGGTGTCGAGGTCGATCTACACGGAGATCCGCGAGGGCCGGGGCTGCGGTCCCGAGGGCGACCACGTCTACCTGGACCTCACCCACCTCCCGCCGGAGCAGCTGGACGCCAAGCTCCCGGACATCACCGAGTTCGCGCGCACCTACCTGGGCATCGAGCCGTACACGGACCCGATCCCGATCCAGCCCACCGCGCACTACGCGATGGGCGGCATCCCGACGAACGTCGAGGGTGAGGTCCTCAGCGACAACACCACCGTCGTCCCGGGCCTGTACGCGGCCGGCGAGGTGGCCTGCGTCTCGGTGCACGGCGCCAACCGCCTCGGTACGAACTCGCTGCTGGACATCAACGTGTTCGGCAAGCGGGCGGGCATCGCGGCGGCGGAGTACAGCCAGAAGGCCGACTTCGTCGAGCTGCCGGAGAACCCCGAGTCCCTGGTCGTCGAGCAGATCGAGCGGCTGCGCTCCTCCACGGGCAGCGAGCGGGTCTCGGTCCTGCGCCGTGAGCTGCAGGAGACCATGGACGCCAACGTCATGGTGTTCCGCACCGAGCAGACGATCAAGACGGCCGTCGAGAAGATCGCCGAGCTGCGCGAGCGCTACAGGAACGTGGCGATCCAGGACAAGGGCAAGCGGTTCAACACGGACCTGCTGGAGGCCATCGAGCTGGGCAACCTGCTGGACCTGGCCGAGGTCATGGCGGTGTCCGCCCTGGCCCGCAAGGAGTCGCGCGGCGGTCACTACCGCGAGGACTACCCCAACCGCGACGACGTCAACTTCATGCGCCACACCATGGCGTACCGCGAGGTGGGCGACGACGGCAGCGAGACCGTCCGCCTGGACTACAAGCCGGTCGTCCAGACCCGCTACCAGCCGATGGAGCGTAAGTACTGATGGCAACCCCGACCCTGGACAAGGCGGACGCGGCCCCCGAGCCCGGCTTCGCCGACTCCCCGTACATCACGGTCACCTTCCGCGTCCGTCGCTTCAACTCCGAGGTCTCGGCCGAGGCGACCTGGGAAGACTTCCAGCTGGAGATCGACCCGAAGGAGCGCGTCCTCGACGGTCTCCACAAGATCAAGTGGGACATCGACGGCACGCTGACGTTCCGCCGTTCCTGCGCGCACGGCATCTGCGGCTCCGACGCCATGCGGATCAACGGCAAGAACCGCCTGGCGTGCAAGACGCTGATCAAGGACATCAACCCCGAGAAGCCGATCACGATCGAGCCCATCAAGGGCCTCACGGTCCTGAAGGACCTGGTCGTGGACATGGAGCCGTTCTTCCAGGCGTACCGGGACGTCATGCCCTTCCTCATCACGAAGGACACGAACGAGCCCACGCGCGAGCGGCTGCAGTCCGCCGAGGACCGCGAGCGCTTCGACGACACCACGAAGTGCATCCTGTGCGCCGCCTGCACGTCGTCCTGCCCGGTCTTCTGGAACGACGGCCAGTACTTCGGCCCGGCGGCCATCGTCAACGCGCACCGCTTCATCTTCGACTCGCGTGACGAGGCCGGCGAGCAGCGCCTGGAGATCCTCAACGACCGCGACGGCGTATGGCGCTGCCGCACGACCTTCAACTGCACGGACGCCTGCCCGCGCGGCATCGAGGTCACGAAGGCGATCGCCGAGGTCAAGCGCGCGCTGATCACGCGCCGTTACTGAGGCACGCCCGGCACGTGCGTCGAAGGCCCCGCTCCCCGCTGTTCGCCGGGGGGCGGGGCCTTCGCCACTCGCTGCCTGCTGCCTGCTGCCTGCCTCAGGCCGGCTTGCGCCACACGGAGATGTGCTTCCCGGAGTCGTCGGTGAACGGTGCCCCGTCCCAGTCCGCGACCCGGCGTTCCAGCTCGAGCCCGGCGATCCGGGCCATCAGGTCGAGCTCCGCCGGCCAGGCGTACCGGTGCCGGGAGCTGTCGCGGCGGTAGCCACCGTCGTCGCCGTCGCGGGTGAGGTGGTGCGAGACGAGGACCTGCTCGACCAGGTCGAAGGTGTCGAAGCCGAGGTGGCCCTCGGAGACGTCGAACGGCACCGCGACCTGGCCGGGAGGCAGGAACCGCAGCGGTGGCACGCCCACCTCGATGACGAATCGCCCTCCGGGCCCCAGGTGGCGTGCGGCGTTGCGGAAGCACTCGACCTGCTCGTCCTGCGTGAGCAGGTTGGAGATGGTGTTGTAGACGAGATAGACCAGAGTGAACTCGCCGGGTACGACCGTCGTGGCCATGTCCCCGATGACCACCGGGAGCGTCTCCTCGTCGACCTTGCGCCGCAGGACGGCTGCCATGTGCTCGGACAGTTCGATGCCCGCCACCGGCACGCCCCGCTCCCGGAGCGGGACGCCCACGCGTCCGGTCCCGATGGCGAACTCCAGTGCCCGGCCGTCTCCGGCGAGCTCGGCGAGGAAGTCGAGGGTCGGCCCGAGGACGGCGGCCGAGGACAACTCGGTCTCCTCGGCGTCGTAGCGGTCGGCCATCGCCCGTGTCCACAGCTCACTACTCGTCACGGGCGCCCACTCTGCCTGGCGCGAGGGGCGCTGTCGACGGATTTACCGTCCTCCACGGCATGCCCATGCCGAGATATCCGCGGCACCCCGACGGACAGCTTCGTCCGGGTCCCGGCCGAGCCTCCCGCAGACCACTGCGACATCCGGCGCACCGCCCGGTCCCATGAGCGCGTCGTGCACCCCCGTCTGCAGCCAGTCGGCCTGGTTGTCGTCCGCCTCGGCGACCGCGCGGGCGATGAGCCTCATGGCGGCCTCGGTTCCCACCCGGGCCAGGGCCTCTGCCGTCTGCCGGGTCACCGCCGTGTCCTCGGCGTCCAGCAGCAGCGCCATCAGCGTTTCCGCGACCTCAGGAACGTCAGCGGAGGCAGCAAGGTCACGTCCGGCACGAGCACGTCGCCTCCACGAAGGAGACGACGCCTCGGCCAAGGCCGCCTCCACCCCACTCGTCATCCCTGCCACGACCGGCCAGTCTGGCGCATGCCCGACGCCGGCGTCACGAGACCTCGCACCACAACAGCTTCCCGCCCCGCCCGAACAGATCGTCTCCGAGCGGATAACCGCCCCACGTGTCCGCGTAGTGGCACACGAGGAACAGCCCGCGCCCACTGGTGGCGTCCGCCGGAACGGGGTGGACCCGGCGGTCCGGCCGTTTGTCGAAGGGCTGCGGGATATGGGGGTTCGTGTCCCAGACGCTCACTCGCAGACGGCTGCCGCCGAACCCGCGCAGGCGCAGGGTCGCGGGTCCGGTGGAGTGCCGGTAGGCGTTGGTGACCAGTTCCGACGCCAAGAGCTCCGCCGGCTCCAGGAGTTGCGCCATGCCGTGTCCGGCGAGCACGGCCCGGAGGGTGACCCGGGCGATACGGGCGGCGCGGGCGTCGTGGGGCAGTTGGAGGGCGTACGCCCAAGTTGGGGGTGCTTCGCACTCGGGCGGGGATACGGTGGCCATGAACGCCTCCTGTGGTGGGGGAACTCGGTTCGCTCGACGCCCTGGCCGCGCGGTGTCATGCCGCGCGCGATCGGGCGCAGCGCGGTGCGCTTCCGGCTTGTCGGCGGGGGTGGTTGAGCGGGGCGGGTCTCACCGTAGAGCGTTTATGGACTACATTCCACGAAAGCGAGGGAATGCAGTCCCTATTACCTTCGTGTGGGTGACCCGCACACCACACGTACGAACGGGAACCAAGTCATGCCGCAGCCAAGCCCCCTCCCCACCGCCCGGCGCCGCCGACTGGGTGTCGAGCTACGCAGACTGCGCGAGCGAGCCGACCTGTCCGCCACGCAGGCCGCCGCGCTCATCGGCGCGACGCAATCACGCGTCAGCAATATCGAGGCCGGGCGCTACGGGGTGAGCACCGACCGTGTGCGCACCATCGCTCACTATTACGACTGCACCGACGAGCCCTTGATCGAGGCCCTCGCCGCGCTCACCGGCGAACGCCGGCGCGGCTGGTGGGAGGAGTACCGGGATGTCCTCTCGCCTCGCATGCTGGACCTCACCGAAGTCGAACACCACGCCACGGAGCTACGCGTCGCGCACGTCATCAACATCCCGGGGCTTCTGCAGACCGTCGACCACGCCCGAGCCCTGTTCAGCCACACGGTGCCGCCCCTGAAGCCGCACGAGATCGAACACCGCGTCTCCCACCGCATCAAGCGCCAGGAGATCCTCCACCGCGAACAACCCCCGCCCTACGCGGCGATCATCCACGAAGCCGCCCTTCGCATGCGTGTCGGCGACCGCGCCACCGTCAGGGCGCAGCTAGAGCACCTCAATGCCATCGGGGAGTTGGACCACCTCACCATCACCGTGATCCCGTTCGACAACGGCCCCTTCCACACTTCCGGCCAAGGCATCGACTACTTCCACGGCCCAGTGACGCAGCTCGACACCGTCCAGCTCGACACCGATCATGGCGCCGAACTCATCGACTCCCCAGCGCAGTTGGAGCGCTACCGTCTGATCCTGGACCGCCTTCAGCAAGCCGCACTGCCCTCGGCGAAGTCCCGAGACTTCATCGCCCAACTGGCCAAAGACCTCTGAAGGGAAAACCTCCGTGCCCGATCGACCGCACTGGCAGAAGTCCACGTACAGCCAGGAGGCCTCCGCCTGCCTCTACGTCGCCACGACCCCCACCGGCACCATCCTCCTCCGCGAAAGCGACACCCCGGAAACCATCCTCACCACCGGCCCCCGCCAACTCGGCGCCCTGATAGCCGCCCTGCACTCGGACCGCTCCTCCTGAGCCCCGGCTCGCCACACTGCCTCTGCAGTCACAGTCACGGAGCAATTGGCAGACATGGGCCAGTAAAGACGGCAAAAGCCCAGGTCACCGCGCTTGCGCGCGCCCATGTCCGCCAATCACCAACTGCCGGCCCCCGTCCTTGGCCTCGGTCTCGGGTGCATTGTGGTGCGGAATGGTGGGTCGCGGGGTGGGTCCCTCCTCGGCCGGCCACCGGAGGCGTACCAGGAACCTCCAGGGGCCGCCAAGGCCAAGCGCAAGCGTCACGACGTGAGCCTTGGCGGCCCCTGAAGAACCCTGGTCGGCGAAGCTGACCGACCGAGGAGGGACCCACCCCGCTCTGGCTGGACTCATGCGGAGGCCCGGTCGCAACTACTCAGCCGGGACCAAGCCGTTGACGGCAACACTGACGCTGAGGTTGAAACGGTGGGGTGACAGCGTTACGGAGGCTCCAGTGCCAGTCCGGTTCCGGCGATGAAGCCGTCGAGTACTCCGGGGCGGCGTTGGATGCTGCGTAAGCGGTTCTTCACGAGCGGGGTGAGGTCTTCGATCGAGCGGGGTGCGAGGTTGGCCAGGGGCTTCTTCAGGTGGGCCCAGACGCCTTCGACGGGGTTGAGGTCGGGCGCGTAGGGCGGGGGCTTGACGATGGTCAGCCAGTCGCTGTTGCGCTCGCAGAACTCCCGCAAGGGCTTGGCGTGATGGGTGCTGGCATTGTCCCAGACCACGATCAGCGGGACATCACCGAGCTGCCGACGAGCAGAGGTCAACAGGTCCGCGAACTCGCGGGCCCGGAAGCCCTTCTTCTCGCCGGTACGGCCCCGGTACGTCTGGGTCCGGTAGATCAGACGGGTCTCGCGGCCCTGCCGGACGCAGATCATGCCGGCCATCAGGACCCGTCCTGAACCCTTGCCCACCACTTTGACCAGCGGCGTCCTGCCCCGCCTTGACCACGTGCGGCCCTTGCCGGGCTTCAGGTCCTGTCCGGCTTCGTCCTCGAAGACGATCCACGCGCCCAGGAGCTGGGCCGTCCTCTTGCCCGTGACCACTGCTCCGTCCGCCGCCTGGCCACTGCCTGCTCATCGCGTTCGACGGCTCTGTGCGCGGGGACCTGCGGTGACCAGCCAAGCCGGTGCAGCAGATACGACACCCCACGCG